>DUAN01000154.1:0-2736 GCA_012960845.1 Planctomycetota bacterium
GAAGGTCGATCAAAAGCGCATCGCCTCCACCAATATTCAGAGCCTGCTGACAAGCCTCCGCCAGAGCATGGTGATATGTGCGATAGACCATCGCAGCAAACACTCCGCCCTGTGTCGCCTCCTCGACTGGTCGATTGGGATCCATCTTGATGCGGTGCATCCGGTTGGTGATGACAAACGGTATTCCACCGGTTTCTTTCTCTATTTCTGCGGCCAGCTCAAGGGCCAGTTCACGCGTGTTGGTATCGCGGACCAGCACTCCACTGGTGCGATCCGGAACCCCTGCTGGTTTTTCGACGCCACCATGGGGAGCCGAGAGGACCAATGGAATTGTACCGGGTGAAATGTCGACGAAGGTTTCTGCTGGCAAGATGGGCCAGCCAGTCATCGATACGAGAAATAGCAGGATCTTCATGGAGATCATTCTATCCGACAGATCGTGACAGGTCTGTGACTTGCTGTTTCGCTAGAAGCCGATCCCAAACGACAGGACCGGACCGGGTTCGTATGTACCCTCGGAGGAGTTCGGCGTCTCGAGGGAGATGGGCAAGATCAAGGTGAGAGTCCGGTTGCGATACTCTTCATCCTTCCAGCTGATTCCGATGCTGGCGGATAAAGCCTGATAACCGGTGTTCACATCGATCACTCCATCCCATGTGGCACGCCCCAGATCCTGATAGAGCAACCCCAATACACCGAAGGATTGCTCCCCGGGACCGAAGTCGCCGAGAGATGTGATGGCACCAATTCCGCCCTGAAGAGATTGTGAACCTCGAAAGCCTTCGTCATTTCTACTTCCTGGAAAACGACCCTGGGCGTAGGCGCTGATGCTCGATTCTTCTCCGATCGGCAAGCTGTAGAACATTTCGATGATCGGATCGAAGGTGCCACTACCAAACTGGATGTGTTCATGCTCCTCGCCGGATTCCCCCGCTAGATACGGATTCTCTTCGGTACGCCCCAGAGGAATCGTCGTACCCGCTGCCGCAGAAAAGAGGGAACCCTCTTTGCCCATACCATGGTTATGCCAGCTCAGCAGCATCTCCATATCACCGAATCCCTTCAGTGTTTGACTCGGATGATGAATTTGCAGATTTCGTTCCATCTGTTCGATCTGGACTCCGTTGGCTGGAGCGATTCTGCCGATGGCAGAAGTTCTCGATTTCTGTTCGATGGGGAGACGCCAACGAATAGCCCAGGGTTCTTCGAAGGTGTATTCGAGTTGGAACTGTATACGAGCGATGTCGACCGTGACTTCATGACGATGGAGAGGCACATCCACAACCTCGCCGCTCAAAGGGTCGACACCGTGCATTTCATCGTGGCTACCGTCGAAGCCAAATCCCCGGGTGAGGGAAACTCGATATTGCCAGGTGCCTGTACCATGTCGGGTGGAGCCCAGACCGGACCCCAGCGCCCCTGCATCGGGAGCGTTTGGATTGGTTCAGGCAGGTCAGCCCTGTGCCCAGAGGGAAGGGCCTGCACACAGTTGAAGCAGTAACAGCAGCAGCAGATAGCCGCTCAGCGTACATTTGATGCGAATGTGGAACCTCCCGAGAACAAACAAAACTACATCGACAAGCACGAAGACTACCCGTTAAGAGTTCCTAAGAAACCCGAATTTCAGAGAAAATCGCCAGCACTTCAACCACCTTGGCCACCGCTCTTTCAGATACACTGTCCTCCTGCACCGATGAGAGGCGTGGAACAGATGGCCGGGCCGGAAATCGCCAATTTGAACGACAGAATCCGTGAAGTGATCGGCGTTGCAGTCGATGCTTGCGAGCTCGGAATCGTTCGACAGATGACCGGGCTTCCACTCGGATTTTCCAATGTGAATTTTCGTATTGAGACTGACCAGGGCATCTTCCTGGCACGGCTTTGCTGCACCCAGTCCGATGATCGTATTCGCGACGAAGCCCGTTTTCTCGATTCGATCCGAGACACCGGTTTTCCAGCTTCATATCCAATTTCTCGTACAGACGGAACCCCGATCACCTTCCATGATGACCAACGTGTGATGATGTACGACTTCATCGTAGGAGAAGAACCCTCGGTAACCCCCGATAGTGCCAGGCAGGTCGGTGACGCCATCGGACTGCTCGCTACACTCGAAGTCCCTGCCAGTTACTCATCCAGATCCTTGAGCGACATCGATGAAGCCAAACAGCTTCTGATCACGAAATCTGACAAGCTAGAGATGTACCCCGAGTTTCACTCCCAGTTTCAGCAAGAGACTGAGGAGATCGAGTCGTTTCTTCAGATCGAGTTGCCCAGAGGATTCGTGCATGCCGATGCGTTCCCCGACAACACCATTTTCCGCGATGGAAAGTTGATTGCGCTGATCGATTTCGAGGATTCCTGCGTCGATGCGCTGCTCTTCGATGTCGGAATGACCCTGTTGGGCTTTGGCTATCAAGACGGTCATCCCGATCCCGACCAGATCAGCGCACTCCTCGAGGGTTATCAAAGCAGGCGAACCCTGACCCCACTGGAAGTGGAATCACTACCGATGATGGTGCGTTGGTGCGCTCACGGCATGACCTTCTGGCACCTTCAAAAGTACATCCAGAATCCCACTGACCGTCAGAAACGCAGAATCGCCGAGCTACAACTCTTGATCCAACGATTACATCGGGAAGATTCAGACATCATCCGCTCGGCTACCCGGTAACCAGCGGTCTCGCCATGGATACATTGAGGATTGCAGACTCTGATCGACTGTCGATGCAGATG
>DUAN01000154.1:2746-3152 GCA_012960845.1 Planctomycetota bacterium
TAAAGCAGCAGTTCAAGCATAATCAAATGATGCACATTCCCCACAAAGTGTCGCTTGATCCTCAAGGCCATGACAGTCCCTCTTACTTAGCAGGATGCAAATCTTCCATCAAGCGAGAGAAGCCACGTTCTTTAATTTCAAGCAGTCCGATATAGGCCAATTGTTCCATCAAGCGGTAGGGGGTACTTGATTCATATTTATCTTGGATCAACTCAAGCAATACCCCAGCATCTCCCCTACTCAAAGAAGAAGACACCCAACTCCTACCATCAACGTTTTCAGAAGAGTCCTGTTTGGATTTGATGTCCTCCAGGGATGAGCAAAGCCGAATTCCAATCGCAACACCAATACGAAAAAGATCGAGATCGAGGATCTTGCCTGATTGCCCACTTCCAATCGTTTCAGT
>DUAN01000155.1 GCA_012960845.1 Planctomycetota bacterium
ATGTCTCGAATGCAGATCCGCATTCGATCACCGTCCTGCAGTTACTTCAGGCGATCGATGCCAATCCCCAGTACATGGTGATCCTGCCCTCGGGAAAGAGCATCGACGAGCAATCACTCGAATCACAGAATGTCAAAACACTGCACATCTTTGATCGAGAAAGATGGCAGTCCGCCAGCGTGGCGATGAAGATGCTCCAGGCGCTCGGCTGGAAACTCGATGTGGTCCGGGCCCCCGGCGTACGAGATGCAACTCCGAGTACGCGCGTCAGGGGCACAAGTAGAAACTCACGCCGATTCAATGACCCCAGCGAGCTCAAGGTCGTGTTTGCCTACCCTCCAGTCTTGATCTCAGAGGATCCGTTCCAGAGCATCGTGATCGAGCTGAAGCACGCTTCGCTGGATGACACCTTCAAGGCACTGCGCGAGATGCGTTCCTGGTGGACCGACCAACGGTTCGATGTCGTGGCGAGCCCATCGACCCACTCCATCGTTCTCTTCGCATCCGATCCGGTGCTGGTGGAGCGCTGCAAGATCTTGATCGATCAGATGGAGCAGGTCGCCAGCCGCCAGCAGGCAAAACAATCGCCGAAGAATCCACGACAGACTCGAAAGGAGCGTCTACGACGCAAGTAAGAAACCCCTGTCCCACATGGGTCCGCTGTGATGTCGGTGACGGAAGGAATCCGAGCCATCCACTGCAAGAGTGGTGGCCAACGGGTTCTTTCCCGAGCCGATTTTTTTTGTGAATTCCGCTGCTGGTTCAGCGGGAAAGATCAGGCAGCGGGGTCGATGCCGAGTTGCTCGAGCGCCGTTTTTGCGGCGGCCTGTTCCGCTTCCTTCTTGGTGGTTCCCTCGCCGGTACCGAGCGGCTTTCGCTTGAGCATCGCCTGCACCACGAACTCCTTGGCGTGATCGGGACCACTCTCACTGAGCACCTTGTAATTCGGGGTCGAACCATCTTCTCTTTGAAGGTGCTGCTGCAGGATCGACTTGTAGTTGACCGAGTGCTCCTTCTGATTCACTGCCAGCACCTGGTGATAGAGATTCCGGACGATGAATTCCTTCGCCTCGGTGATACCCCCGTCGAGATAGATCGCTGCGATGACCGCCTCGAAGACATTGGCCATCAGGCTACTGGGTAATTTCCTGCGACTGGTGACACCCTTCCCGACGGCGTAGGACTCATCGAGGCCGAGTCGTTGGCTCTCTTCGGCGAGGGTGTTGGTAGAAACCACCGCCGATTTGATCTGGGTCAGCTCTCCCTCTGGTCGGTCGGGGAAGAAGTTGAAAAGGAACTCGGTCATCACCATGCCAAGTACCGAGTCGCCGAGGAACTCCATCCGCTCGTTGCAGGGATTATCGATGGTCTTGAGCGATGAATGGGTCAGCGCCTGGACCAGATAATTGGGGTCCTGGAAGCGATAACCGATGCGCTTCTCGCACGCCTCAAGGCGTTTGAGATCGGAGGGAGCGATGTTTTCGTGTTCAAATCCGCGTGGACCGACCATTGTCACTTTCCTGCGGCAGCTGCGGACATCCGTGCGGTTCCCGGGGGGCGTACTTCCCGGGTTTCCGCACGAAGGTCGGAAGCCGTCCGACATCCCATTAATTCGGTCTTCGAGCAGCAATCCTCCAGCGAAATTTGCTCCAACCAGGGGAATATCTCCGGAAAACCGATAATGAGAGGATCTCCGGCAACACATTCAAGGATAGTGCGATCGAAGGGAACCCGCAACCGTGCCCGCTGCGTCTCCCTGAGGTAGCATTCTCCGCGGATCAGAACATCGCCATGGAGAGGACCCCAAGAGGATGAGCCACTCGACCCCATTCACCCCGGTTTACCCGGTCGGAGACCAGCGCTGGAGCCTCGAGGACCTGCTGGGACGATTCGAGGAGCCCGCCTTCCTCTCCGCTGGCGTCCACCGCATCAGCGACCTGCACCTGCAACCGGGTGCTGTCGCCCACTATCGTTTCGACGGCGAACTGGTGCCACTCCCTCAGGCGGTAGCCCTCGATGAAGAAACGGTGATCGCACTGCTGCAACCGATCCTCAGTGATGTCTCCCAGCAGAAGTTGCAGCGAGGTGAGGATGTCGACGCATCGTGGGATTGGGCCGGACGCGATCTGTCCTTTCGCATCAATGTCTTTCGCTCGCGCGAAGGGACCTGTGCAGCGCTGCGAGTTCTGGCCCGAAATGTCCCCCCACCGGAAGAGATCGGTTTCCCGATGGACCGTTGCTGGCAGGACATCGTCTCGCTGAAGCAAGGCCTGGTGATCGTCACTGGAATCACCGGCAGTGGAAAGTCGACCACCGTCGCCAGTCTCTTGCGGCGCCGTGCTCGTGATCGAGGGGAACGGATCATCACCCTCGAAGATCCCATCGAATACATCCTCGAGGGAGATCGTGCCCTGATCTCCCAGCGAGAAATGGGTAGCCATCTGCCGACCTTTTCTGCCGGTCTTCGAAGTGCCCTGCGCGAGGACCCCGATGTCATTTTTGTCGGTGAAGTGCGAGACCCGGAGACCGCTTCGCTGGCGATCACGGCCGCCGAGACCGGTCATCTGGTGATCACCACGATGCATACCCGCGATACTCGTGGCGCCATCACTCGTCTGGTCGACATCTTCCCCCAGGATCGAACCCAGGAGATCTGCTCACAACTCTCCTTCACCCTGCAAGGTGTCATCGCGCAGAAGCTGGTGCCGAAAGCGAATGGGCAAGGCCGTCGACCAGCGATGGAGGTGATGCGGATCGTCAGTTCCGCCTCTCATCTGATTCGCAGCGGCAAGTGGGCACAACTCCCGGCGATGATCGAGACGCACCGCAAGGACGGCTGCATCACCTTCGATCAACACCTCAAGCAGCTGGTCGAGGATGGAGAGATCACCCGGGAAGACGCCCTGAACCACGCCAACTCCAAGGCGCTGTCGTCGATGCTGGGTGGAGAGTGAGCCAGGGAGACAATAGAAAACAGCGGGTCGGTGTGACATCCACCGACCCGCTCTTGTAGTTAAGATCCGTTCACCATCAGGGACACGGGGTGTAGGCCTGGCAGTCGATGGCATCGGCG
>DUAN01000156.1:0-14176 GCA_012960845.1 Planctomycetota bacterium
TCGCAACTCCATCAGCACCGCCCCGTGATCGGACGGGAATTGCCGATCCGCGACCGGAATCGCCTCGTCCTCCCAGGAGATGGGATAGACCTGCCCCGCCACCGGCTCCAGTTTCCAACGAGTCTTGTCCCCCGCATCACCTTCGCCTTCCCCAGCGCCTTTCCCATCTTTCGCCGCATCCGGATCGTGGATGTAGAGGCGGTCGATCCGCTCGAAGCCCTGGTCCTTGCCGCCGCTGGTGCGGTACATCGGTGACCAGGTGATGCCGGGCCGCTGGACCGGATTGGGGTGGACCGTCCGGAAGGTGTCGATGAAACCCGCACCCGCCATGGCGAGACTGACCGGCAGATCGAGGGCACGGCGTCGCTTGTAGGTGCGGGCGGTGTCGGTAGTCCAGTCGAGATGCGACGGCGTGTTCCAGTCGCCGCCGACCAGCAGCGGAATCGACAGATCGAGATGGCCGACTGCATCCAACTTGGCGATGATTCGTTTGGCCTGGGGCAGTCGCTGCGAGCGCACGAACTCCGACTCGAGCAGATCGCCGTCGGTGATGTCGGGGGTGTCGCGCAGTGTTGTCGTGATGTAGTCGCGGTAGTCGATCCAGATGCTCCAGGCGATGAAGTCGCGACCTTGATCGTCGACCAGTCTGGCACCGACCGCGTGCCACGGTTCGTGGGTGAACCGTTCGGTGATGTCGAAGCGAGTCAGGATACAAAGATGCGGGCTGTTCGCCTGCCACTGATTCCAGCCGAGTTGCTCGGCGAGCCAGGTGCCGAGCAGCGGCCGCTCCCCATCGATGTCGTAACTCTCCTGCATCAGCACCAGATCGGCACCCGAGTCGCGGATCACTGCCAGCGCCTTCTCGGCACCGTCGACCACGCTGTTCCCTCCGTTCAAGACGTTCCACACCAGCACCCGTAAATTGTCATCGGAAGCGGCGACCGGTGCATCGCTCGATCGAATCGTTGGATTTGCACAGCCACCGGCAACCAGGGCGGCGCAGATCAGGGTGAGTAGCCCCCACCAGGGGAGACGAGGGATGCGTTGCCCAGGGAAGGCGATGATCATGTCGTGAACTCCTTGCAACGATCTCGAGCGGGGTGGGCGGTCGAAGCTGGGAATCGACCGACAGACTGAACAATTGGCATTGTCACGAAACCCTCTTCGGGGTCAAGATGGAGTGTCACTCAGAGCAGAGATGACAACAGCAAGAACATCAGCAAGGAGTCCCCAGTGCCGGCACCCGCAATCGACAGCCATGCTCATCTCTACTTCGATCGTTTCAACGACGACCGTGACGAGGTGATCCAGCGCGCCAAGGACGCGGGTTTTGTCGCCATCATCAACATCGCCGTCGATGAACAGACCAGTCGCCAGGTCATCCAGCTGGCGATGGAAAACGAGGGTTTCTGTCATGCGGTGGTCGGTGTTCACCCGACCCATTCCGGTATGTCCGCCGACGATCTGAAGACGACACTCGCGGCCGTGGAAAAGTTGTGCGATGAGCACCCGCAGCAGGTGGTCGGCATCGGAGAGATCGGATTGGACTATTACTGGAAGGAAGTCAGCCCGGCAGATCAGGAGCGCGCCTTCATCGCACAACTCGATATCGCGCGTCGGCGCAAGCTGCCGGTGGTGATTCATTGTCGTGAGGCGTGGCCCGATACCCTTGCAGTCATCGAAAAACATGGAGTTGGAGTGACCGGCGTCTTTCATTGCTTCGGCGGCACCGTCGAGGAAGCGCAGCGAGCTCTGGATCTCGGCTGGTATGTCTCCTTCGCCGGCAACCTGACCTATCCGAAGGCGCAAGATCTGCGCGATGCGGCGGCGATCGTTCCTCTCGACCGGTTGCTGCTGGAAACAGACAGCCCGTTTCTGGCGCCACAACCGAAGCGTGGAAAACGCAACGAACCTGTGCACTCGCTCCACACCGCTGACCAGCTGGCCAAGGTCCACGGCACCGACCGCAAGACGGTACTGGAGGCGACCACTGCCAGCTCCAAGAAACTGTTCCGCCTCAACAGTTGATCCTTGCGATGGCAGAGGTCCATCACTTCGAAAGCCCGATCGGCAGAAGGCTCTATACAGAAACAGGTGAAAGAGTTGATCGCTCCTTCACCTGATAGGTCTCTGTTTGTTCGATCGAATCGTAATGCTACGGGCAGCTGCTGGTTCCCTGACAATCCAGGTCAGCGCAATCGGTCAGACCATCCAGGTCGTCATCGATTCCGTTGCTGCAATCCTCGAAGGGACATGGATCGTCACAGTTGTTGCTGACACTGGTCGCGCAGTCGATCGAGTCCGGAGAAGGATCGGCTCCACAGATCCCTGAAGGTGCCGGAGGCATCGGGCCCAATCCCATGATGAACATCAGATCGAAGAGAGGGTCCACCAGGTTGAGCAATCCGTCGTCGTCCGCATCACAGGCATCCGCACAGGTGATCTCGGTACTGGAAAAGAGGTAGTTCAACATCAAGACTGCATCCTGAATATTGATCGATCCTTGATTGGAGCAGTCTCCACGGATGAAAAGCGGTTGTGCTGGGCCCTTGATGATCTCTATCTGGGCAGAGGGTGTCGCCAGTGCCGGCTGATACACGACTCCGCAAACACCCACGACATTATCGATGGGAGGTGAACTATCGCTGAGTGCCAGCCCCTCGAATTGCAGGTCAGTCACGCCGCTGTTTTGCCAATCTCCACAGGCCGCTTCATAAGTCACACGAGCGACCAGTTTCCTGGTCTCGTATGTGACGGTCTCGAGTGCGGGCCCACCGGGCACTCCGCCACCGACGGGATCAAGGCTGTACAGCACTCCCATGCACCAACCGACGTCTCCACTACTATTTGCGGTATTGTCGTTTCCAATCGCAAAGGAAACATAGTCTGGAGAAACGCTCAACATTTCTCCCGCTAACGCCACATCCATCACGGATACCAGAGCTGGATCATGAGACATCGTCATCGAAAACCCGTGGGTGGCAGCTGGCGCACAAGGTGATCCTTGGGCAACAGATCCCTCGATGAACAGGTCTACTGCTGCCACGGTCGGAGCACCGCCCTGAACCAGGGTGTAGTTTTGATCGACCGACTCAGCACTGTAATTGAAACTGAAATCAGGATGCTGCTCGACCCAATCAAAGGTGCACGTTTCGGTGGCAATCTGCGCATTGTCGCACTCTTTTTCGATCCTGTAGTCCACACTGCAACTGCAGGGAATTCCGTCATCGATGTAACTGGTTTGCCCATCGATCAGGCTGGCGATCAAGACTCCATCTCGGAACAACTGAACTGGACTGGAAGAGTCGCCCCAGATCAATTCAATCAACAGTTCTCCGGGAATCCTGATGCATGTGAGCTGGTTGGGAAAGTTGCATTCGCAGGAGTCGGGAACCCCATCGTTATTCATGTCAGTGTCGTATCCCTGGACCAGATCGCAATCGTCGAGAAAGCCGTTAAAATTGCAGTCGAGTGACGGATCGGCAGCAATTTCATCCGCATCGAGTACGAGATTTCCATCACAATCTCCGACCGAAATGATTGGAGTCAATGTGATCACTCCAGGTATGCACTCCGGTACAGATGATTGGCCAGCCACCGTGACGATGTTCTCCACCACTGGGGCTCCTGGTGATCCTACAGTATCGGAGAATGACAGGGTGACCGTGGCACCATCGAGAATCCCGACGAGGGCAGTGGGGATCAAGGAAAACGAAGCCACTGCAACTACTTGCTCAGTGGTGAACTCGATGGTGGCAGAAGAATCAAGGGAGAATACTGCGACCATTGTGAAACCATCGTCGTAAACATTACTTGCGAAGAAATCGGGGCCCGCTCCTCCATTGAGAAGGGCCATCGATCCCGAGATCGAAACACTGGTGACCTGAAGGAGGGTGGAATCATGAGAGGTACCAATTGAGATCCCTTGGGTGGGTGCGGGAGTCCCAGGGAGTTGGCTAACCAGGATGGAAGAGTCGAATACTCCCGTTCCGTCGAGCAACTCGTAGGTTCCCGTGCCAGACCCAGCACGAAACTGGAACTGCGGACTTTGGCCATGAAGTGATGCGTACTGTAAAATACAGCACAAGATCACCCCCAGCTTAATCATATTGTTTCCCATTTATCCCCATTACAAATCACACCAAATTCAAGAACTCATATTCTCTCTACTGTCGCCGTGAATACCTCAATCAAAGAATCCATATAATACTATTATAGTTTTCCTTCGCCGATCCGCAAAGACACTACGAGTTTGTCCCAATTGGGACTTCTTCCACTTGAGGCTGAACTCATCACGGTGACACAGGACAACCCTGAGTACATGTGGTGGGAGGCGTGTCGCATCCCAGGTCTCCTCCTCCAACATCTGGAGTGGAGTCTCCTCCGCAGGAGGGCCAACTGGGCGCTGGAGGCACCGGGCCAAGACCCATGATGAATAGCAGCTCATAGACAGGGTCGACCAGATTGATGACGCCGTCATCATTGACGTCACTGGCGTCCAGGCAATCCACTGCGACCCCCGAGAACATCAGATTCAACAGCAGCACTGCGTCTTGAATATCGATGTCTCCATCATTGGAACAATCGCCACGAATGAAAATCGGTAGCGGCTCGCCGACAACCAGCGAGACACTGGCCGAAGGAATGGTGGCATCCAGATCTGCGGGGTATCCCACTCCACAAACAACCACAACATTATCAATCAACTCGGCATCCGCTTCCAACCAGCGTCCTTCGAACTGGAAGTCGAGTTGGAACTCACCTGGATCGGGCCAATCCTGGCAATTCGCCTGGTAGATTGCCCTGGCTACCGGTTCATTGGTTTCAAAACTCACGGTTTCGAGCAATCCGTTGGCACTACCAAACGGATCAAAACTGTAGAGGATTCCGAGACTCCAGCCGACATGGCCACTGGCGTTGGCGCTGCCAGTGTTTTCCATTGCGAAGGAAACATAATCGGGCGACGCCGCCAACATGGCACCGGCAAGTTCCAGCCCGAGGATCGAAACCTGACTGGCATCATGCGACATCGCCATGGTGAACCCATGAGTTTCAGCAGGACCACAATGAGACTGTGGATCGACAAAGCCTTCGATGCTCACCTCGAGTTCAATGGTCGTGGGTGAACCACCTTGTAGCAGAGTGACATTGTCCACCACAGGTTCGGCATTGAAGCTGAAGTTCCAATCGGGGTGCGGTTCATTCCAGGTGTAAGAGGCGCTACGAGTGGCCGTTTGACCATTGGAGCACACCTTCGATATCTGGTAATCGATGCCGCAACTACAAGGCGCTACCACATCGCTATAACTGGTTTCTCCACCGGTCAGGAATGCAATCTCGACGCCATCTCTGCTGACGATAACACCTGTGGCAAACTCGCCCCAGAAGAGATCTATGGTCGAACTACCAGGCAACCGGGTACAGACCAAGTCGAGCGCAAACTCACACTCACACTCATCAGGAATCCCGTTATTATTCATGTCTGTAGCAACGCCCTGAGCAAGATCGCACTGGTCGACGATTCCGTTCAGATTGCAATCAGAGGCGGGGTCCAGCAATTCCACATCGTCAGGAATGCCGTTGTTGTTGCAATCGTTATCTCCTGTACACCCGTCATTATTTGGATTGTACGCCCCACTCGAGCAATCCTCGCAGCCGTCGAAGTCCGTATCCGAGCAAACGAACGGGTTGTTGATATTGCTATCGGAAAGATCGCAGACACCATCGCCGTCGGTATCCAGCCCATCTGCTCCCACATCATCGATTCCGCTGCTGCAATCGTCACAGCCGTCAAGGTCAACATCGCGACACACCAGGTTGTTGAGCGGGGCAGCATCGAGGAAGTCCGGGACACCATCATCGTCGTCGTCCGTGTCCCCTGAATCACAGAGTCCATCCCCGTCGGTGTCGAGCCCATCCGCGGCCAGATCGAAGGTTCCACCGGAACAGTCGTCACAACCGTCTCCA
Source organism: Planctomycetota bacterium (assembly GCA_012960845.1). Taxonomy (GTDB): domain Bacteria; phylum Planctomycetota; class UBA8108; order UBA1146; family UBA1146; genus QNYK01. Next base: position 5,968 of record DUAN01000156.1, read on the forward strand.
TCGATATCCGAGCAGACAGTCGGGTTTTGATCGTCGCTGTCGACCGCATCGAGGGCGCCATCTCCGTCGTCATCGGGGTCGCCCCCATCGCATAGGCCATCACCGTCGAAGTCCACGCCATCTTCAGCCGGGTTGTAGGAACCACCGCTGCAGTCGTCACAACCATCGCCATCGGTGTCGGAGCAGACATTGACGTTGAAGTCGTCGGAGTCGGACGCGTTGAGTGCGCCATCTCCATCGATATCGGGATCGGTCAGGTCACAGACGCCATCCCCATCGGTATCAGTGCCGTCATTGGCCACGTTGTAGCTACCATTGGTGCAGTCGTCACAGCCGTCACCGTCGATGTCGGAACAGACACTGGCATTGAAGTCGTCAGAGTCGGCAGCGTTGAGCACTCCGTCTCCATCGATATCGGGATCGGTCAGGTCACAGACGCCATCCCCATCGGTATCGGTGCCGTCATTGGCCACGTTGTAGCTACCATTGGTGCAGTCGTCACAGCCGTCACCGTCGGTGTCGGAACAGACATTGGCGTTGAAGTCGTCAGAGTCGGCAGTGTTGAGCGCGCCATCTCCGTCGATATCGAGATCGGTCAGATCACAAACGCCATCTCCATCGGTGTCGGTACCGTCCGCAGCCGTGTTGTAGAAACCTCCGCTGCAATCGTCACAACCATCACCGTCTGTGTCGGAGCAGATATTGGGGTTGTTATCGTCGCTGTCGGTCGCGTCGAGAGATCCGTCATTATCGTCGTCAGGATCGCACTCATCGATGATCCCGTCGAGATCAGTATCGAGCTGGCAAACATCTTCCTGCCCGTTCCCGTCGCAGTCGATCCCCTCGACGGTGCCATCGTTGTGATCGTCAGCATCACATCCATTGAGGAATCCATCTCCGTCGATATCCGGATCACAGTTGTCGATGAGACCATCATTGTCCGTGTCGAGCTGACAGACATCGAGTTGGCCGTCCTGGTCACAATCGGCTCCAACCGTCTGATCCACATCGCAGATATCTGGAATTCCGTCCCCATCGAGATCGCTATCACAGGTGTCGATCACCCCATCGCCATCGCTGTCGTTCTGGCACGAGTCGAGCTGGCCATTTCCATCACAATCTTCACCTGCAGTTTGATCGGTATCACAGACATTGGGGAATCCATCTCCATCGATATCGGAATCGGTCAGGTCACAAATACCATCCCCATCCGTATCGGTGCCGTCGCTGGCCGGGTTATCGGTACCGCTGGAGCAGTCGTCGCAGCCGTCAGCGTCGGTGTCACGACAGAGGGTGTTATCGAGCGGTGCACTGTCGGCGCCGTCCGCTACACCGTCGCCATCGTCATCTGGGTCGCAATCGTCGATGGTTCCGTCAGAATCGGTATCGAGCTCGCAGTTATCGAGCTGGCCGTCCTGATCGCAATCAATTCCAACCGTCTGATCCGCATCGCAGATGTCTGGAATTCCATCCCCATCGAGATCGCTATCACAGGGATCGATCACCCCATCGCCATCAGTGTCGTTCTGGCACGAGTCGAGCTGGCCATTTCCGTCACAATCTTCACCTGCAGTTTGATCGGTATCACAGATGTTGAGGATTCCATCCCCATCGATATCGGAATCGGTCAGGTCGCAGATGCCATCGCTGTCGGTATCGGTGCCGTCGCTGGCCGGGTTATCGGTACCGCTGGAGCAGTCGTCGCAGCCGTCACCGTCGGCGTCTCGGCATTGAGTGCTATCTAGCGGCGCACTGTCGAGGCCGTCCGCCACTCCGTCGTTATCGTCGTCGGAGTCACCGGCGTCACACTGACCGTCACCGTCGAAGTCAGAACCATCAGCAGCAGGATTATCGATTCCACTGGAGCAATCGTCGCAGCCGTCACCGTCGGCGTCGCGGCATTGGGTGTTATCTAGCGGCGCGCTGTCGAGACCGTCCGCCACCCCGTCATTATCGTCGTCGGAGTCACCGGTGTCGCACTGACCGTCACCGTCAGTATCGGTCCCGTCAGCAGCAGGATTATCGATTCCACTGGAGCAGTCGTCGCAGCCGTCGCCGTCGGCGTCACGGCATTGGGTGTTATCTAGCGGCGCGCTGTCGAGGCCGTCCGCCACTCCGTCGTTATCGTCGTCGGAGTCACCGGTGTCGCACTGACCGTCACCGTCAGTATCGGTCCCGTCAGCAGCCGGGTTGTAACTCCCTCCGGAACAGTCTTCGCAGCCGTCACCGTCGCTATCGGAACAAACATTGGGGTTGTTGTCGTCACTGTCGGCGGCATCGAGCGCGCCGTCATTGTCGTCGTCGGGATCGCCGATGTCGCACAGTCCATCACCGTCGAAGTCGGCACCATCCGCAGCAGGGTTGTCAATTCCGCTGGAGCAGTCGTCACAGCCGTCGCCGTCGGCGTCACGGCACTGGGTATTATCCAGCGGCGCGCTGTCGAGACCGTCCGCCACTCCATCATTATCGTCGTCGGTGTCACCAGTGTCACACTGACCGTCACCGTCGGTATCGACGCCGTCAGCAGCAGGGTTATCGATTCCGCTGGAGCAATCGTCGCAGCCGTCACCGTCAGCGTCACGGCACTGGCTGTTATCGAGCGGCACACTGTCGTCAACGTCAGCCACTCCATCGTTATCGTCATCAAGATCTGAGGCGTCACAGATGCCATCTCCGTCGGTGTCCAGTTCCGCGGAGCAGTCCGGATCGTTGCAATCGATCAGTGTATCGAGGTCATCATCGAGACCATTATTACAATCCTCTGGATCTGTAAAGGTGATCACGATGGGCAACTCTATGGTACTTGCACTCAATCCACCCGTGAGAGTCACCACCGATTGCACGGGAGGAGTCCCCAGCGTGGCGGGTAAAATCGTGGTCGAAAACGGCAAGTTCAAGAAGGCACCGACCGTTGAATACTCCACTTCGAGCATCGGCTGATTCACCTCGCAGAGGATCACGTCCAGCAAAGCGGCGTCGTAAATCACTCCTAGTGTGAAACCATCCGGTAACATCGTCGTGGTGAAAAAGTCTGGCCCTGCACCATTATTACAAGCAGCCAGTTCCCCCAGAGTTGGAGCTAAATTAGTAGATCCGAGGAAGTAGGGTGCCGTCACGGAGATCACCGAAGGATCATGCTGGTAAGAGAACTGGAATCCAGCGGTCGGATGCACCGTACCGGTGAGTTGCTGGATACTGAAGACTACATTGAAGGAGACCAGCGGGACTCCGAGCGGGATGAACTGATCTGTGGAAGAGATCTGGAATGTCTTCTGTGCCACCGCCGGATCACATTGACCATCATTATCTGTATCGGTGCCATCATTCAGGGGATCATTGTCCGGCAAGGGACCAAATCCGTCCAACCCGATGGAACAATCATCGCAACCATCTGCATCTATATCTTCACAGATGGTTGGATCACTCGGATCCAGGTCATCGACATCCAGAACCCCGTCGTTGTCATCATCTGGATCGCCGCCATCGCACAGACCATCTGAATCCAGGTCAGTACCGTCGTTGAACGGATTGTCGACTCCACTCGAGCAGTCGTCGCAGCCATCCAGGTCATCATCCCGGCACAAGAATGCATCGAGCGGATTGCTGTCGAGACCATCGGGTACCAGGTCATTATCATCGTCAGGATCTCCGCCATCGCACAATCCGTCACCATCTGTGTCGGTTTCCGCCGCGCAGTCGGGATCGGCGCAATCGATGAGCGAATCCTGATCATCGTCGATCAAATTGAAACAGTCTTCTATCGGAGTGAAGGTGATCTCGAAGGGCAATGCATCCGTTGCTGCGGACACTCCTGGAGGAATCGCCACCACTGTTGCCAGTGGTGGTGTCCCCAGTTCAGCCGGTATCACAGCTGTCGTGAAAGGCAAATTGCTGAGCACACCGTTGGTTGAGTAGCCGACTTCGATCACAGGCTTGGTCACTTCAAAGGTGATCGATTGCTGCAAGGTGAAGTCATAGATCACGCCAAATGTGAAGCCGTTCGCCAGTATCTCAGCCGAAACAAAGTCTGGCCCCGTACCGGCATTGAGAGCGGCAAGATCACCCAGAAATGGTGAGGCTGCAGTGCGGTCGAGAAAGTAAGGATCGATCACCTGGAGCACCAACGGGTCATGTTCGAATGAAAAAGTGAATCCCGAAGTTGAAGAGGTTGGAGTGTTGGTCTGCTCGATGCTGAAGGTCACTGAGAAGAACACCGGGTTCAGCCCTGCAGGAAGAGTTTGATCCGAAGATGTGATCTGAAAGGTGGGATCTTGTCCACATGTGATCGAGCCTGTGAATAACAGACCCGCGAATAACACAAGTAGTGAGAACACCAGACGGTTCAAGATCTCTCTCTTCTCAGTCCTTCCGAGTCACCCATGAGTCGCTCGGAGGTCCATTGTTTGTTGCTTCAAATTCACAGTCGAATTGAAACTGACAGCAGGTCGGCACCGTGGCCGCTCTGCTGACCTGGCTTCGAATCTATGGAGTTACCGGACATTCCTGGGAACACGCATTGAAACTGGAACACTCCAGAGCATCCGGAGTGGGATCCGCTCCGCAGACCACCCCCGGGGACGGAGGCACAGGACCCAGTCCCATGATGTACATCAATTCATAAATCGGATCGACGAGATTGATCAAACCATCATCGTTGACGTCACTGGCGTCTCGACAAGCCACCGGTGTCCCCGAGAACAGATGGTTCAAGAGCAGCACCGAATCCTGAATGTTGATGTTTCCGTCGTTGGAGCAGTCACCTCGAATGAACACCTCATTGGTCGAGTTATTCTCGATCTGCAACGTCAGGATTCCCCCTGAGCTTGCTGTGTAACCAAGACTACCCACGGCTACCTGGTTGGAGATGATTCCATTACTGCCGCCAAGGTTTAGATCCTGAAAACTCAGTGTGGTGGATCCTGCTTCCGGCCAATCTCCGCACACCACCTCGTAACTGGCCCTGACCACGTCAGTCGGGGTATCAAAGGTACGATCGAGGACTGGCCCACCAGGACCTGGAGGAGTCAGTGAGTAGATGACACCGAGAGTCCAGCCGGTATCGGTCCCACCGCCAATATTGTCGATCCTCGGCGAAACGAAATCAGGTGTTGAGCCGAGGAATGGCAACGCTTCTAGATCCACCACCGACAGTCCCTGGTCGCCAACGACATGCGACATCGACATGGTGAATCCATGGGTCTCCGCATATCCACAAGATCCTCCTGGAGTGAGGGTCTCTTCGATGGAGGCCAACACCTCAAGAGTGGTCGCCACTGTCCCGTTGTAAACGGTAATGGGACCCGCAACAGACGAAGCAGAGAAGGTGAAGTTACCTGCCTCCGGATGCGCGAGCATCTGTCTGTGAACCTCGATCTCGGTGAGAGTGGTCCTGATCAGAGCAGGGTCAGGCGCGAAGGAGAGCCCCTGCGATGTTCCACTCTGTGGACCCGTTTGCGAACCTGCAGCCGATGTCCATGCAGTGGTACCCGAAAGGGCCACATACTGTCCAAAGTGAACAAAATCGGGATCGACATTCTCCATCAGTTCTGTCATCGCCCATGAACCACAACGATTGTCGAAGATGAAGGCGGTTTCTCGGTTCGATCCGATGAACGCCTGCTCACCAGAGATGGCCAGATCTTGACCAAACCCGAGGGGGCCGCCTGCCGGATCGATACACGAAGCATCGATTGCGATACTCGAGTGGAAGGACCAACTATCGTCCAGATTCCTCTGGAAGACGTATATGGCTCCCTCATTCTCGGCTACCACGCTATCTTCGTCGGCGGCCACCATGATGGTGTTGTTCGACATGGCCACAGCTGAACCAAAAGCTTGCCCTTCCGACACACCCGGAACCACCAGTCGCTCATAAGAAGAGTTATCCCAGTTGCCGCTATTGTCGGGGTAGAAGAGGAACGCTTGTCCATTGATCGGACTCTGAAGATCTGCGGTAGATTCTGGATTGGGCTTTGTGTCGGTACCGAGAACCAGGTAGTCGCCAGCGATGGCGAGCGAACCCCTGTGTCCCAACGACAGACGATCATCGACTTGCGCATCCGAAGCGCTAAGCGTCAGTTTCGCCAGCTGGTCAAGCGCCCAGAATGATCCCTGTGAAGTCAGCTGGAACAGGTAAGCCGCTCCCGCATCGACCTGACTGGTGTCGTCTCCGTTGGCTCCCACGAGCAGGCGATTGGAGTCGATATCGAGAGCCAGTCCCTCACCGAAGCGGTCACCCGATGCTGGATCGATGGAACTTCCACTGGCCAGCTGAGGTTTGATCTCACCCTGCATGGTGTAACCCAGACCGATCACGTCCCAGCGGTAGAGGAACACCGACCCACCTGGAGCGGCATCCGGCGCACTGATGATCAGATACTGCTGCTCCTTCAGCGCCATGTGCTGGCCAAATCCGGCACCGGGCTGAGTAGCTACAAGCTCCTGGAGCTTGGTCCATTCTCCCAACAGGTCTCTCTCATAGACCGAGACAATTCCGTTGCTGGTGGCTGTCGCTGGACTCGCCATCAGTGCGTGGTTTCCATCGATCACGACCGGATTCAAGTCAGCCAAACTCGGTTCAAACAACGGGTCTCCGTTGATGTCGATCGGAGTTTTCATGTTGGCGACCGAAGGAGTGCGCGAGTTCTCACAAACTCTGGTCACGGTGTAACGAACCCCATCGTAGCAAGGCGTACTCAGGTCCGTGAATGACGATCCCTCGTAGTCAGATTCCAGCACCTCAATGATTCCCATCCCATCGAGGATCTCTCGCTCGATCAACAGGCCAGAGATGGATTCGAATCCATTCCAAGAGATCATGAAATTGCCACCGGGCTGAACCATTGAAGTCAGGTCCAATTGGCACTCACAGCTATCTAGCATGGCATTCTGGTTCAGATCCCAGTCGCATCCGGTCTCGATATCACAGGGGAAATCGATCAGTCCGTTGCCATTGCAATCGCTCGCACCTCCGATGCCCTCGGTGATCTCGAATGGATCAGGAAGGCCATTCGAATTACAGTCATACCCATCGGGAACCGTGATGATGATGGTCTGAAGGATGAGCTCACTCGGTACTCCATTTGAATCGGTCACCGTCCAGGTCAGTTCGGTACCGGCGGGGCCGTAGGGGTAATCCCCTTGGGTGTCTCCGGGAACGACGGAACCCACGGCAGTCGGCACGCCAGCGACTTCAATCGTGAAGGCCCCCTGCAAACCACTGGCAGTGCAGTTGTCGGAGATGTCTCCCGCGGCAAAGGGCATCGGGGGGGCAAATGAGTACTTGCCTGCGGTGAGGCTTGCCATCCCGACTCCGACCTTGGTGTAGGTCGCCGTGTTATTCCCCGGACCAAATCCAGCAATTACAGGTGCTTCGGTGTCGGTCACGGTGATGGAGAACTGGTGAGTCGTCGAGTTTCCGTGGCTATCAGTCAGGGTCATCGTGACTGTAGAAGTGCCCAGATCGAAGAGATCTCCTGAACTGGAGGTCGACACGTCCGATGCGATGCCACAGTTATCTGAAGTGCTGTGGGCAGCCCAGGTGGCCACAGCCCCACAAAGACCGGGGTCGCTGCCCAGGTTCTGCGACAGTGGCAATCCACTGTAAGCGGGAGCCTCATCATCGGTGACGGTGATGTCGAAGGCAGCACTGGTCGAGAGACCATTGGCATCGAGGGAAGTGTAGGTCACCGCCGTCGTACCGACCGGGAAGTTGTCGCCGGGCTGGTGAGTGCTGGTGAGCACTGCTCCAGAGCAGTTATCTGTCGTGGTCGGAGGCGTCCAGTTGATCACGGCCCCACAATCTCCAGAATCTGCGCTCTGGGTGATGCCGGCAGGCATGCCGAGCAGTTGCGGAGTTTCATTATCTGTCACGGTGATGGTGAACTGGTGAGTCGTGACGTTGCCGTGAATATCGGTCAGGGTCATCGTCACGATCGTCGCGCCAATCTCATAAACTTCACCTGAGGCAGCAGTCGACACATCCGATTCGATGCCACAGTTATCTGAAGTGCTGTGGGCAGACCAGGTGGCCACCGCTCCACAGGAACCAGAATCACTCGAGAGATCCTGCGAAACCGGAGCACCGATATGAGCCGGAGCTTCGTCGTCGCTGATGCTGATGTCGAAGGAATCACTGGTCGAGAGACCGTTGGCATCATCTGAGGTGTAGGTCACCGTCGTCGTACCGACCGGGAAGTTCTCCCCGGGC
>DUAN01000156.1:14212-18393 GCA_012960845.1 Planctomycetota bacterium
AGTTATCGGTGGTGGTCGGAGCAGCCCACATGATGGTCGCGCCACAGCTACCGGCTTCAGCAGTCTGCGTCATGCTGGTGGGCATGCCCAACAGTTGCGGAGCTTCGGTATCGGTCACGGTGATGGTGAACTGGTGAGTCGTGACGTTTCCGTGGATATCGGTCAACGTCATCGTCTCGGTCGAGGGGCCCAGACCGAAGAAGTCTCCGGAGGCAGCCGTCGACGTATCGGAGGCGACTCCACAGTTGTCTGAAGTGCTGTGGGCAGCCCAGCTGGCCACCGCTCCACAGGAACCGAGGTCATTGGAGAGTTCCTGCGAAATCGGAGCACCGATATGAGCCGGAGCTTCATCGTCGCTGATGCTGATATCGAAGGAAGCACTGGTCGAGAGACCATTGGCATCGAGGGAAGTGTAGGTCACCGTCGTCGTGCCGACCGCGAAGTTGTCGCCGGGCTGGTGGGTGCTGGTGAGCACAGGATCCGGACAATTATCTGTGGTGGTCGGAGCAGTCCACATGGTCGTCGCACCACAGCTACCGGCATCCGCGGTCTGCGTCATGCTGGTGGGCATGCCGATCAGTTGCGGAGCTTCGGTATCGGTCACGGTGATGGTGAACTCGTGAATCGTCGAGTTGCCGTGGGTATCGGTCAACGTCATCGTCACGGTCGAGAGGCCCAGTCCGAAGAAGTCTCCGGAGGCAGCCGTCGACTGGTCAGAAGCGATTCCACAGTTATCCGAAGTGCTGTGGGCAGACCAGCTGGCCACCGCTCCACAGGAACCAGCATCACTCGAGAGATCCTGCGAAATCGGAGCACCGATATGAGCCGGAGCTTCATCGTCGGTGATGCTGATATCGAAGGAAGCACTGGACGAGAGACCATTGGCATCGAGGGAGGTGTAGGTCACCGTCGTGGTACCGACCGAGAAGGTGTCGCCGGACTCGTGGCTGCTGGTGAGCAGCGGATCCGGACAATTATCGGTGGTAGTCGGAGCAGTCCAGCTGATCGTCGCACCACAGCTACCGGCTTCAGCGGTCTGCGTCATGCTGCTGGGCATGCCAAGGATCTCAGGTGCCTGGTCATCCGACACTGTCACGGTGAACATGGAGGTCGATACTTTTCCAAAGCTATCGGTCGCAGTGTAAGTCACCGCGGTAGTTCCGAGATCGAAGGTGGAACCGCTCGCAATATCGGACACTGCGCTGATCTGGCCGTCGCAGAAATCTACCGCTACTGGCAACTCTGCCCAGTTCACCAGAGCAGAGCAACTACCGATCTCCGCGGGAATCTGCAGGTTATTCGGCAATCCTGTAATCGCACCTGGAGGATCATTGTGGAACTCGTCACAGGGATCGATGAGCACGATCTCCACCACCACGCTGGCGATGAAGAACTGGAGGTCCTGCGCCACTGCGGAGAGGTCGAAATTGGTCGGAGTGATTCTCAGGCCCAGAGTTGTGATCGATGCTGCCGTCCAGGCGTTGGTCACGAAACTGGAACCGGAGAGGCTCGAGCATTGCTGACCATCCATCGTCGGGATCTGGCTGGAAAACAGCGGACTCCAACCGGTTCCAGCAGAACCATGCTCTACCAGAACATCGACGGGGATCAACTCGAGAGTGGATTGAGCGCGACAATAGACCTTGACGGAGATTTCTTTGATTTCTCGATCTCCAGGGAGAGTCCAGACATCTCCCACCGCGGTATGAAACATCCCCACATCAATTCCCGCGGGGGGAAGGCTGACGGAAGTCGTGTATACGGAGTGAGTCTCGCCAGAGGCACCCCCCACAACTTCACAATCACAGGGAGCCGTCTGATTGATCGTTTGGCCAAAGGTATCCGGGTCGCCCACATTCGATAGATTGTTCCAATCAGCCAAGGATGTGGCTTCGGTGGCGAACAACCGGACAGGATAGGTGACTTCTGTTTGCGCGAACAGTACAGGACTACTACTGGTGACCACCAGTAGTAATACAACAGCAGTTGCGAGAAGTCGCGAATTGAAAGCTAGCATTTCAGCTCCTACTTGGTTACTCGGAATAAAATCCAGTTTCATTTTTCAATGGTTCGACAACTTTGGTCGATACCGCATGGCAAAAGTCGCCCAGCCACAATGTCAATTTCAACACAATGTCAATTTCAGCACATTGTCAATTTAGCAGGAGTTCTGCCTGCTTGATTTCATCTTGATTTCCGCACGAGGAATTCACCTCTCGATGATCATGAGTAGTGTCAGAACTACGCCGTGTGTCACTTCGTCGAGACGAATTCCCCTAGCAACTCACGGTCATGCATTCCGGATCACAAAGTCCACCAGGCGTTTGAGTTACTTCGACCAGGAGATGATCAAAGACCGACCAGTGTGTCGTGACGCCCAGAAGAACTACCGGGGATAACCCCCTGCTAAGGTGGAATGTTGCACCCTTCAACAGAACCACTTCGATATGAATTATGCAAGAGTGCTGGCTGCCACCAGAAACTGTGCGACTTCATCGTATTAAGTCAGGTCCGACCATCGGCAGTATTTCCCCGATCACATTACTTAGATGACCACAATGACTCAGTCCAGACCTTGTGGTGCGAAGGCCAAAACGGAACTTATATGACATTTAATATCCTCCAAACCCCCAGCGGGTGAGGCATCATGGTCAAGAGATGATCCACCGACACCTTCGTGAGTGCTTACGGATCCGCAGGATGAAACTGGAGCATGGAAAGGTGATCGAGATGCGCGCTGCGCTACTCCTCCACCTCCATGTTGCGGCGGATGAATCCAATGGATAGATCCCACTACCCACACAAGAAAGAAGCCTCGTCGCAGATTCGCGACGAGGCTTGTGGCTTCTCTCACAACAACAGTTCGATCAGCCGCCGATCAACTTGCGCATGGCGGCGAGTCGCTCCCGCATCTGCTCGGCGGTGATCTCACCCGACTCCACCATCTTCTCCATCTTGGCCTGGGCTTCGGCATATTGCTGGCGAGTGACGGTGCCTGTCTTCTTCTCTGATGGACGCCCCATCATCCGGCGCATCTCGCCCAGTCGCTCCCGCATCTGCTCGGCGGTGATCTCGCCGGCTTGCACCATCTTCTCCATCTTGGCCTCGGCTTCTGCATAGTCCTGGCGAGTGACGGTCCTTTGCGAAGATTCCTTCGGCTCGGATGAGCGGCCGATCATCTTGCGCATCTCGACCAGCCGCTGCTGCATCTGCTCGCGGGTAATCTCGCCAGCTTCCACCATCTTCTCCATCTTGGCCTGGGCTTCGGCATAGTCCTGGCGAGTGACGGTTCTTTGCGAAGATTCCTTCGGCTCGGCTGGGCGGCCGATCATCTTGCGCATCTCGACCAGCCGCTGCTGCATCTGCTCGCGGGTAATCTCGCCAGCTTCCACCATCTTCTCCATCTTGGCCTGGGCTTCGACATAGTCCTGGCGAGTGACGCTCCTTTGTCGAGTTTCTTTCTTTTCGCCAGAGCCCTGCTCCTCGGAATCCTGCTGCCCCTCTTCCATCATTTCGATGTAGATCTCAACCGCCTGGTCCTCGGTGATCTTTCCCGCCTCGATGCCCTTTTCTAGTCGAGCTCGAATCAATTCCCCACGGCCCTTGTCATCTTGCTCCATCACCTCGATATACCTGTCTCTCGCCTGTTCCCAGGTCATCGCCCCCGATTCGATGGCCGCTTCGAGACGCTTACGCACTGCGGCACCATCGATGCTGCGCGTCTTCTTCGGCCTGGCCTGCTGCGATTTTTCGACGGCACGTTCCTGACGATCGGTGAGCCGCTTACGCAACTCTTCGTAGCGAGCACGACCCTCCTCCTGGGTGATCTTGCCGGCAGCAACCCCCTCGCGAATCTTGCGCCCCGCCTCGCGTAGACGACGTTTCACATCCTCGTCGGCTCCGTCGCCATCGCGAGATACTGCGCGGTCTCTGGTGGCAGCCAACCTCTTGCGCAACGCTTCCTGCCGCTCTCGGCCCTGTTCAGCGGTGATCTCACCGGCGTCGATCGCTTCCTCGATCCTGCGACTCGCTTCTTCGACGCGGCGTTCGATACTCTCGTCCACATCGTCATCGTGCTGGGCTTCATCGTCACCCGTGGAAAAACTATCCACATCTAGACGGATGGTGAAGGCCTGGGCAGTGCCATCGTAAGAGGCTCCGACCAGTGCCAGAAACAGAAT
>DUAN01000157.1 GCA_012960845.1 Planctomycetota bacterium
GCAGTCGGATCAGCAGTCGGATCAGCAGTCGGATCAGCAGTCGGGACAGCAGTCGGATTCGCAGTCGAAGGCTCGGGAGCGGATTGAACAGGTTCAGGAAGCGGCGGACAGTGCCCGTGAAGCGGCAGAAAAACTCACTTCCTTGGCCGAAGACTCCGATCTCGATCGACCTTCTCGGCGCCAGCAGGATCTCGCGGATCAGACTCGTCAGCTGGAAGAGACCCTCGATCGGCTGGAGAAGAAGCTGGCGCGCGAACAGAGCCTGTCTTCGGAGGAAGATGCCCAGCTGAGGAAGAAGGTGGGCGAGGCGCGCCAGGCATTGCGAAGCGCAAGATCAGCAATGGAGAGCGCCGCCGGTCAGATGAGTGGAGGTGATTCGGCAGATTCCGCCCAGCAAGCGGCCAGGGAATCGCTGGAGCGAGCTCAGGATGCCCTCGAAGGCTCGGATGAAGATGCACTGGAGAGATTGCGCAGGCAGCAGCAGGCGACTCCAGAACTGGCTCCGGAACAGGACGAGTTGGAACGCCTGACCCGCAAGCGTGCCGAGGAAACAGAGTCACAGGATGCCCAATCTGCCGAGGGGCTCGAGGAAGCCGCCGGAAAGATGGGCGAGTCCTCTGACAGTCTCGAGCAGGGCGATTCCGCTGAAGCTCGTGAGGCGCAGGACGAAGCTCTCGAGCAGTTGCAGCAGGAGATGGACACTCTTCAGCAAGAGGAGCGCGAACTGGTCGACTTGAAGGTGGAGCAGGAACTGATCGACTTGATCGGGACCATCACCGAGATGTCTGAACAGGTCGATTCGATCCTGTCCGAGACGCGGACTGTTGCAGAAACCGTCGGGGACGGCCGTGCGGGCCGCGCCCAGAGAGCGCGAATGAAACGTCTCGCTGGACAGGTGACGGATGTCGAAGACTCCGGGGCAGCGGTGCTGAAAGCTCTCGAGGAGGAGGGTGTCCGGGTCTTTTCATACATCGTACGGGATATGCTCTCAGATCTGGCAGAGGCACGAGTGAATTTGAGTCCGCGTAGCGATCCCGGAGAGGACACCCAACTACTCCTGATGGAATCGCTCGATGCCTTGAGAAAGTTGCGCGATTCCCTGGAAGAAGAGCTTCGTCGTCGTAATCAGCAGCAACAACAACAACAGCAGCAACAACAGCAGCAGCAGCAACAGCAGCAACGACAAAAATTGGTTCCGCCTGCGGCAGAACTTCTGGCGCTGAAAAGGATGCAAGAAGAGGTCCTACGCCGAACACGTCGCCTCGATGGAATGCGTGAGGAGAATGGTGATCTCGGTCCCCTCGAGGAGCGTGTACTGGAGCGACTGGTGCAACGTCAGGGCAGCATCATCGAACTTACCACCCAGATCGCCGAGGATCTGCGGAGCCAGATGCAGCAACCCAGTGTCCAGGAAATGGCCCCAGAGCCGGTTTCTCCCGATGAGAAGGAGACCGAAGGGGGCCAGGGTGGCGGCTGATGGCCAATTCATCTGCCGCCATTTCAGGGTATACTGGTGAAGAGCCCATCTGTGGCGACTGATCTCCGGGTGCTGATTCCCAGACCCCCCGGTGAAGTCTCCCTCAGGGGCGGAAAGAGAGTTTGATGCGGTCGTCCACATTGCCAGCACTGCTCATGGGACTTGTATTCTTCTGGATCGGTCTTTCTGCGCCAGGATTCGCTCAGGATCCAGCGGCGAAACCTGAAAGTTCATCGGAGCAGCCGCAGCCCATCGTACAACCGGATGGGATCGTACAACCGGCTGGGTCGGAGTCCTCCGATGAAGTGACCCAAGAGGACCCGCTTGATATTGATCCGCTTGATATTGATCCGCTTGATATTGACCCGCTTGATATTCTCGACTCTGCCGATCCACTCGGAAAGGTCGGCACTCTGGTCGATGAGATCTCCCGCAACATGAAGGAGATCGAGGACCTGCTCGAAGAAGAAGACACCGGTGATAAGAACCAATCGGTTCAGCAGCAGACCCTGTCGGTGATCGATGAACTGATCACCGAGGTGCAGCGCCTCACGGGCTCGTGACAGAATGGTGGAGGTTCCCCGTCGGGGAGCCCTCAGCAGCAGTCGGGATCTCAGGCGGGTCAGCAGGACCAGCAGCAGTCCGGTCGTCAACGTAAGGTGGCTTCAAAACAAGATCGTGGACAGCAGAAGTCGGGTGAGCAGCAATCGGATCAGAAGAAGCCGGGCTCAAACCCGCAGCAGGGTGAAGAGCAACTTCGAAATGACCGCACCACCCTGGGAGATCTGCCTCCGGATGCGCAGGGGGATCTACGCGACCAGCGTGGTGCTGGGCGTTGGGGTCGTCTCCCCAAGACCGTGATCCAGAGGATGTACGATAATGGCAACCGACAGTTGCCAGAGAAGTACAGGATTCTACTGGAGGACTACTTCAGAAAACTGCCGGAGCGATCCCCGCGTTGAACGAATCTCTCGCCACAATATCGATGGAAACCACTTCCGGGACGGTTCCTGAGGAACCTTCCTCTTGCAGCGGGTCGCTGACCCGCTGGCTCCTGTTGTTGTGGTGGATCCTGCTTCCTGCACCCGCTGTATTCTCGGTCGAGTCGGGAGTTCTCTTCACTTCCACCGACGACTCCGACAGCCGTGAGAAGTCTGCCGTGGTGTCACTCGGTGCCCCCCATGACTCTCGCAGTGAGCTCTCGATTCAAAGAGGCATCGCTTACCTGGTCAAGCACCAGAATGGTGTCGGTGCATTTTCCAACTCCTACCCACTGGCGGTCACTTCGCTCGGTGGCATGGCGTTGCTGGGTGGTGGAGTGGAATACGGCATCGGCACGCAGGGGAAGGCTCTCGAACGAGCGGTGGATTACCTCACCGCAGCGGTTCGGTCCGATGGACGGGGATATCTGCAAGACCGTGGAGCCACCCGATCGAGGATGCATGGTCATTCCTACGCCATCACTTTCCTGTCTCAGGTGGCCGGGCAATTACCGACACCGATGAGGGAGAAGAGACTCCGAGAAGTCATTCGTTCGGGTGTCAAGCTGATGCTTTCTTGCCAAACCCTTCGCGGTGGCTGGGGGTATGAGCCAGACGATCCACTCGACGAGGCTTCGCTGACGGTGTGTTGTCTTCAAGCGCTGAGATCGGCCAAGGATTCTGGCATCACAGTCCCGGCAGAGTCGATCGCTCGAGCAGTGAAATATCTCAAGGAGTGCTGCTCTGAAGACGGATCATTTCGCTACTCCCTCACCCGTGGAACCACCAAGACTTCCTTCGAGATGACCGCAGCGGCGTTATCGACTCTCGATGCCGCAGGGGAGTTTGACATCGAGGAGCGCAAGCGAGGAATGGGATTCCTCCGACGTGCCATCCTTGCCGCCGATCGCAGCAAGAAGGGCGCCTTTCATTCTTCGAGACATTTCCCATTCTACGGCAACTTCTACACCGGGCAGGTGCTTCAGCAGGCTCGAGGGGAACTGTGGGATCGGTGGACTCGATCCGTCTGGCCCAAGGTGATTCAACTGCAGAAGGTGGATGGGTCCTGGGAGAGCCGTTTTGGAGATGAGTATGGTACTGCGATGAGTTTGTTGATTCTGGAACTCCCTCTGGGATATCTCCCACTGTACGACCGTTGAATTCGGAGGACGAGATGGTCACCCGACTACCGGGAGCCGCAATAATGTGGATGCAATTCCCCAGCCGATCGAATCGATCGATTGGAGTGGGTGAAGGGTTCGACCATGCCTGATCCGGAGATACTGATTCCGATCGCATGGGGAGCACTCGTTCTTGCAATGCTGGCCTCGGTGGTGAGGCGCTGCTACCGCACCACTTCTTCAGGCTTCTACCATGATTTTTTTGTCGAGCATGGAGAGTCCGACGAGGCGGAGCGGATCCACCGCATCGATGTCTTCCTCGTGGTAGTTCTGATGCTCTTTCGAGGAACCTATGTCGCTTCTCTGGCGATGGCTCGCAGTCAGGGGGCCGCTTGGTACATGACCGGAGAAAAGGGCTCCTGGTCGATGGACCTGTGGGTGCTGTGGTTGATCCTCGAGTTCCTTATCGTCGGTCTGATCTGCCTCGAGTTGATTCCCGAAGCGATCTCCATCTGGATCGGAAATCGGATCGCGGTCCGGTTGCTGCCGGCGCTGGATGCTCTGGAGAAACTCGCCACTCCTGTGACCGCCACCTTTCGCAAGACGCGCCGTGCGATCCTGCGGTTGATTGGCGGATCGGCGGATCGCACCGATCAGGACCTTGCGGAGGCAGGAATCCGAGCCGCCGTGGAACTGGGGGAGCGCGAGGGATTACTCGAACTGGACGAGAAGACGATGATCGAGTCGGTGCTGGAATTTCGCGACTCCGATGTGATCGAGGTGATGACCCCGAGAACCGACATGGTTTGTTTCGAGGCGTCAGAAACGGTCGAAGAGGCGATTCCCAGGGCGATCGCCTGCGGGCACTCGAGAATCCCCATCTATCGCAAGGATGTAGACGACATCATCGGCGTTCTGTATGTCAAGGATCTCCTGCGCCATGGGGTAGAAGAAGATCTGCGATCACAGATGATCGAGAAGGTGGTGCGGAAGATCCACTTCGTTCCCGAGACCAAGAAACTGCAGGAGCTGCTCGATGAGTTCAGGACCGAGCGGTTTCACATCGCAGTGGTTCTGGATGAATACGGTGGTACCTCGGGACTGGTCACCATCGAGGACATCATCGAGGAGATTATCGGTGAGATCGAAGACGAGTATGATGCCGCCGGCCGCGATCAGATTCGCAAGATCGATGAATTGACCTGGGAACTGGATGGCCGTACCAGCATACTCGACGTCAATCGAAGACTGGGTTCAGAGATTCCGGAGAGCGATGATTACGAGACGGTTG
The DNA here is from genome assembly GCA_012960845.1 of Planctomycetota bacterium. Lineage (GTDB taxonomy): Bacteria > Planctomycetota > UBA8108 > UBA1146 > UBA1146 > QNYK01. The sequence goes on from DUAN01000157.1 coordinate 4,870, forward strand.
CCGGATACCTCTTCTCTGCCCTGGGGCACGTTCCACATGAGGGGGAAGAGTTACCCACCGATCGTATCCTGTTCAGGGTCACTCGAGCCGATGATAGAAAGATCAAGCGCATCCGTGCACATCTTCAGGGGTCTCACAGGAACGGATTCTAGATGAAGGGGGCTTTCCGTACGCGGGGCCTCGTTCTCCGATGCACTGACTATTCCGAGACCTCTCAAATCGTCAGAGTCTTTACCCGGGATCATGGAGTCATCGATCTGCTGGCAAAGGGATCCCGTCGACCGGTTCGAGCATCATCTTCCTTTCCTGCTCCATTCGATCTGGCCGGTTGGTATGACCTGAATTTTCGCGGCCGCAATACAGAATTACACCTGGCCACCGAATCTCGCCTGGTCGAGGGATTTGACCACTTGCGTCAAGATATTTCGGTCTGGCTCGATGCCACATTTGCCCTCGATCTGCTGCGAAACCTGTTCAGTCCTGGAGATCCTCATCCGGGTCTGCTGAAGGAGGCTCTCCAGTACCTGAAACTTCTCGAACATGGTGTCGGCCGGAGGCGTTTGAGAAATCGTTTCATGCAGGCTTTGCTGTCTGCCAGCGGAGTTCTTCCCGACTGGACTCGCTGTATCGAGTGCGAGGGGGAAGTTACCGGACGCTCCGGGCTGCATGTGCCGGCGGGTCTGATTTGCGCAGAGTGCTCGATCCTGGGCTCCTGTGAGAGTCTGGAGCTCAGTACCAGCCGCTATCTCGCCTCCGATTCGACCCGAGATTGGGGCCTGGTGCCTTCCTGGGAGGTCCCATCGGAGCAGGTGGAGGCCGGTTGGAATCTCCTCAGGTCCCTTCTCTTGCATCACTTGGAGCGACCGCCCAGGTCGCTAAGATACTTGCGTGCCTGATGGATCCCCCGACAAGGTGGATTCGCGGGGGAAGGGGAGAAACCAGTGACCACAACGTTAGCACTGTTCTTGTTGGTGGCGGCCATCCAGGAGGGGGACCCCCTACCTGAGATGCTGATCCAGGCAAGGAATGCTCTGGAACAGGGCCAGTATCCAGAAGCCGTGACCCTCTATGAGGATGCCATCGAGTTGGCGATGTATGGCGAAGACGATGGACCGGTCTCGGGTCCTCTACTGGCGAGAATACGACTGGGACTGGCAGAAGCGTATCGAGCTTCACGCCAGAATGACGATGCGTTACGGGCGACCGAAGGCATCTTCGATTCGGACCCTGGACCAGAAACGCTCGATCGAGCCCTCGAGATCCGATACGAGATCGGCCTGTCCTATCTCAATGGTACCACTCGAAGGTTACTGGGGCTGGAAATCAGTGCCGAACGAAAGGGACTGCAAATCCTTGGCGATCTGATCCAGAGATACCCTTTTCAGCCATTCAGCGACGATGCGGTCTTTCACTCCGCCAACTGGTATCTCAAGAACAAACTTCCCGAGGATGCGGAGAGATTCTTCGAGCGATTGTTGCGAGAATATCCCGAGAGCCCATGGGCGGCTCCGGCACAGATTCTCGCAGGCGATGCAGTACTCGCCCAGATCAAGGGGGTCGAGTACGACATGGGCCCGTTGGCCGTGGCGGAAAGACACTACCGCAGATACCTACGGTTGTTCCCCAATCAGGGGGAGTCCCAGAGAGCACGCATGGAACTGGCAAAAATCTCCAAGATGAGAGCTCAAAGGCATCTGCTGGTGGCCCAGTTCTATCTCGGCATCGACAAGCCTGAATCGGCCAGAGTTTACCTCGAGAAAGTGCTACTCGATGTGCCCGCCAGCGAAGAAGCGGTAGAAGCGCGCAGGGTCCTCGCGACCCTCGTTCCCCAGCCAGTGGAGGGGGACCGATGAGATTCACCGGCTGGATCCTGATACTGCTGGGCCTGTCACAACTGCTCGGGTGTGGTTACACCCCGGGCTATCGCCTCCCCAGGGGAGTCCAGCGCATCTCGGTTCCGATCTTCCGCAACGAGACGATTCCTTTTCGGAGGGACATTGAGTTTTCCCTCACCAGAGCAGTGAAACGAGAGTTCCAGTTGCGAACATCGGCAGATCTGGTGGTGCAGGAGGAGGCGGATGCGGTGCTCCATGGCACCATTTTACAATTTCGTGAAGGAGTCCTGGTGGAGAGTGCCGATGGCATCATCCAGGAGCAGGGGATCGGTGTCCGGGTCGGATTGCGACTCGAAAGGGTTCGAGATCAACGGGTTCTGATCGAACGGGTGGTCGAAGATCTGGTGTCCTATTCGGTTCCTGCGGGGGAGTCGATCGAATCGGCGATGGAGGAAGCGGTGCAGGAAATCGCTCGGAGAATCATCGCAGAACTGGAACCATGGTACGAGCAGAGCCGCTGACTGGATCGAGATCTGATCCTGGCGAGAGGAACATTTCCGTGAACCCGAAAGTACTCGGCATCTTGAATGTCACTCCGGATTCCTTCAGTGATGGAGGCCAGTTCACGGGTGTCGATGCTGCCAGGAGCAGGGCTCTCGAGATGGTTCAGCAGGGCGCCGATGCCCTCGATGTCGGAGGTGAATCAACGCGTCCTGGAGCCCTCGCCATCTCGGTCGAGGAGGAACTTCAGAGGGTTCTCCCCCTTCTCGAAGCGGTTCAGGGCGAGGTCGATGTCCCCATCAGCATCGACACCCGTCGAGCCGAGGTGGTTCGAGAGGCGATGGTTCGGGGAGTTCGAATCGTCAATGACACCTCAGCCCTGCAGGACGACTCCGCGCTCTCATCGGTGATTGCAGAGCACCAGTTGACGGTGATTTTGATGCACCGAAATGGAGTTCCTGAAACGATGCAGCGGGATCCTCGATATGTAGATGTGCTGGAGCAGATCCGGACATTTCTCAAGGAACGGATCGAGTTCGCCGTTGCAGCGGGGATTCCTCGCGAGCAGATCGTGATCGATCCTGGACTTGGTTTTGGCAAGAGCATCGCCGACAACTACCAGATCACCGGAAACCTCGATTACTTTCGATCGCTGGGAGTCCCTCTGTTGCTGGGCGCATCGAGGAAGTCCTTCACCGGCATCTTTGATGGATCTGCTCCGGAAGATAGGCTTCCGGCTTCCTTGGCGTTCGTCGCACGAGCGCAGAGGTCTGCGGTGGAATGGGTCAGGGTCCACGATGTCGAGGAAACGGTGACCTTCCTCAAAGCGCTGGCAGCCTTCGAGGAGCCACAACTCATCGAGGAGGGAATCAGTTGAACGAGTTCGAGACGATCTGGACCGCCATCGAGGCGATCGGTCCGCTGCGAGTACTGATCGAGGTGAGTGTCATCTACCTGCTGATCTATGGATTCATCGTCTTCTGTGAGGGGACTCGAGGAGCAGGGGTCCTGAAGGGGTTGGCGATGACGGTGATCATCACCGTCGCGGCCACTCGGCTGGCGGTCGGAGTCCTCGATCTGGAGCGGATCGGATTCCTGCTGGCGGTGGTGACTCCTGCAGCATTCACTGCCATCATCGTGATCTTGCAGCCGGAGCTTCGGCGAGGGCTGGTCAGGCTCAGCCAGGCACCCATCTTTGGCGAGCTGATCCGAGACGAACAGGAACTGGTCGTGGTGGTCGTTCGCGCTTGCGTTACGTTGTCGAAGACTCGCGTCGGTGCCCTCTTTGCCATCGAGAGGGACCAGTCACTGAATCCCTGGGTGGACCGAGGCACCAGACTGGATGCGGAGGTCTCGTCGGAGATCCTCACCACCATCTTTTATCCAGGTACTGCCCTCCACGATGGCGCAGTGGTGATCCAGAGTGGGCGGATTGCCGCGGCAGGTTGTTTGCTGCCGCTCTCAGAAAATGAGCAACTGGGCTCCTGGGCGGGAACCAGGCATAGAGCGGCTGTTGGCCTGACCGAGGAGTCCGATGCGGTGACCGTGGTCGTCAGTGAGGAGACGGGAATGATCTCCCTGTGCGTGAAGGGCGAGGTTTTTCGAGATCTCGATCGTGATGAACTGGCTCATAAATTACGCAGTTACTACACCAAGACCGATGCTGCTACAGAGGCCACCCAGGTCGAGAAGACTGCTCCAGGTGGGGGGGTAGCATGAAGGGATCATGGAGGGTCCGGGTCGTCGAGTTCCTGGTCGGAAACAAGCGCAACAAGTTAACCAGTCTGCTGCTGGCGGTGGTGGTGTGGGCATACGCCTTCGGAAATACCGGTCATGAGGAGAGTATCGATGCTTTCCTGATCGTAGAACCGGCAGCCAAGGATCAGGTGGTGATCTCCAAGACCATTTCCCAGGCGAAGATTGGACAAAAGGGCGATCTCTTCGTCGGGCGCTGCAAGATCACTCTTTCGGGGCCTCGAAATGTAGTGGCTCGATATGTCGAGTCGGAGCTCTCGCCGCAGGGGATTCTGAAGGTGGATCGATCTGGCCGGATCGATCTGCGAAGCGCAGATCTATTCCAGCTGCCTCAAGGCCTCTCGGTAAAGGGCATCGATCCGACCTTTCTGGAAGTGGTCCTCGACAAGGTGGTGAGGGTCGAGAAGGAGGTCCGAGCATCGGTCCGTGGAACTCCAGGTCCAGGATTTGTGCGGTTTCCCGGAGGGATCTCCACCGATCCGGAAAAGGTCACCCTGGAGGGTCCAAGTCAGTTGCTCGAGCAAGACGTGGTGGCAGTTCTGACCCAGCAGATCGATATCGATGGAGTGGTCGTTCCTCTCGTCGAAGCCATCGTTCCACTGGTGATCACTGGCGATGACAGCAAGTTGATCCAGATCGCAGAAGGGTTCCCGAGGGAAGCGACGGTGAAGATCCACCTGCAGGAAAATTTGACCCGGGAACAGGCTCTGGTTTCGGTCCGTTACATCGTCGACGAAGATGTGGATCTTGAAATTCGCGGAGACCAAAGCATCAAGGTGACCGTCACCGGAGTGGAGGAGGCGGTGAGAGAGTGGAAGAAGAGAGTCGACGAAGGCCGCTTCTATCTGCTGGTGAGGGTTACCGATACCGCAGGAGAAGGTCGCAATGTTCCAAGAGAAGAAGTGCGATGGATCGATGGTAGTCTGCCGACTGGAATTTCAGATGAGCAGGTGAAACTGGAGCGGATCATCCTCTACAGCGCCAAGCCATTCGAAGTACCTGGAGAGGATCCGCAGAAGTGATCTTCGGAACCGATGGTGTTCGAGACATCGGCGGTGAGGGTCTACTCTCCCCCGATTCCGTCGACAGACTGGGCCAGGCGATCGCCGGCCACATGAGTCGCAATGGAAGCGCCGGTGGGCGAGTTCTGATCGCGCGAGATACCCGTACTTCGGGGCCAGGGATCGAGCTAATACTCACGAATGCCCTGCGACGGGAAGGTTGCAGCACCATCCACGCCGGGGTGCTTCCGACTCCTGCAGTCTCGCTCCTGGTCCCGGATGGAGTGGCAGATCTGGGGCTGGTCATCTCGGCTTCTCACAACCCACCTGAGTTCAACGGGATCAAGATCCTCGACGGGGCCGGTTCCAAGCTCGATTCCTCACAAGAGGAGGCGATCTCCGAGGACCATGGAAGGCATGCGGGCCAACCGAACGCCTCCCTCGAGATCGAGGTGGAGGAGGGTCTGGGCGATCGATACCTCGAGAAGTTGATGGGCTCCTTTCCTGCGGGAGAGTTTCTTCAAGGCTTGTCGGTGGTGCTCGACTGTGCCCGCGGGGCTGCCTGCCACTGGGGCCCGGAAGCGTTTCAGCGTGCCGGTGCAGAGGTGACCGTGATTCATGGTGAGCCGGATGGGGAACGGATCAATGTCGGTTGTGGTTCACTCCATCCCGAGGTGCTGAGTGAGGAAGTGAAACGGATCGGTGCTGCGGTGGGAATCGCATTGGATGGAGATGCGGATCGCGCACTCTTCTGTGACGAATCGGGCACTCATGTCGACGGCGATGACGTGATCGTGATCTGGGCGAGGGCGATGCTCGAGGAGGGATTACTCGATCCACCCATCGTGGCCTTGACCGTGATGTCGAATGCCGGAGTAGAGGAATATCTGAATCGCCATGGAGTGTCGGTGGTGCGAACGGCGGTGGGCGACCGAGCGGTCGCGGCAGCGCTAAAAGAGAGTGGCGGAATGCTGGGCGGAGAGCCTTCAGGGCATATCATCTGCCCCGGGGAAGCGGCCACCGGAGACGGCATCCGTACGGCGCTAGCGGTGGCTCGCCGGGTGGTCCAGTCGGGTCGACCTCTTTCGAACTTGTATTCCGGAATCGAGCGTTTCCCTCAGGAACAGAAAACCTTGAAGATCCAGCAGAGGCCACCACTGGAGCAGTTGTCACTCCTCTCGGTGACGATGGAGCAAGCCCAACAGGCGCTCGGCAGTGAAGGACGGATCCTGGTGCGCTATTCCGGAACCGAACCGCTGCTGAGGATTCTCGTGGAAGCCCGCAGTCAGTCCGATGCGGAACTCTGGATCGAACGCCTCGAGAGATCCGCCCAGGCGGAAGAAGTACTGGGAGTCATTCCTGCCAGCACTTGATCGAGCGGGAGTCACTGCGAAAGAAACTGGAGATCAGCCGCTAGAAGGGTAGATCTCCCGAGGAACTCGATTCTCCGTCCACAACTCGATCGCTCTGTTTCTGTTGTGAAGGGGCTGTAGAACTGGCCGGGGGTGAGCCCTGGAAATCGCCCATGAAGTCGAGATTTCTCGGAAAGAAGGGCCTCACGTCGAGCATGTAGGAGTGCGCCCCGAAGCGAGAATCTTGCGGACCGGGTCTGGCACTCCGGTACAGTTCGAGGAAGCCCATCAGTTTTGCATCGAGATTGTCGATGTAATGCATCGCCAGCGCCTCGGCGGTCATCGGCTTCTTCGGCGATCCGTATTCCAGTTGGCCATGGTGACTGGCCACGATGTGCTGGATTTGCAGGAGTAGTTCGCTATCGAGGTCTTCAACTTCACGACCCGCCTCATCGATCCAGTTGCAACAGAGAACTATGTGACCCAGAAGCTGACCCTCATCGGTGTAACTGAAGCCATTCTCGATGCCGAGTTCGGCAGTCTTGGCGATATCATGCAGGATCACCCCTGAGATCAAGACATCGCGGTCGAGCCATCGGTAATGGTCACAAACCATGTCCGCCATGTTCATCAATGAAACCATGTGTTCGAGCAACCCACCGATGTAGGCATGATGCATCGATTTTCCAGCAGGTGAGATTCTCAACTGATCTCTCAACCCAGGACGAGCCAGGACCGTGACCACCAGTTTTCGAATCGACTCATTCTTGATGCTGACAACTCGCTCTTCGAGTTCTCTCTCGAGTGCTTCGATGTCACAGGGAGTGCGAGGAAGAAACTCAGCGGCCTTGAGCCCCGCTGCACTGGCTGAAACCGGCTCGAGGGAGTCGATGATGGACTGGAGATTTCCCTGGTACTCTTCGACTCGACCCTGAACCCGTACGAACGGATTCCGATCGAGTTCTCTGAATTCTTCCTGGCTGCTCTCCCAGCGCACTGCTTTCATTCCTGCAGTGTGATCTCTGAGGGTCAATTGGATGAAAAACTTGCCATTACGAGCGGTCTTGAGATTGGCTCCCTCGACCAGAAAGATGCCTTCGAGGCGGTCTCCACGATTGACCGAGTCCAGGGTTCGTTGGTCCAAGAGGCACCCCCATCAGTTTTCTAGAATTTAATTCCCAAGAAGATTGCTTCAGGAATGACCAGGACCAACTTCCCCGGTCGATTCCAGCCAGTTTGGTGAGTCTCACTTGTTCCCGGGGAAGCCGCAACCCCTGACGGGACTTGCAGCAACTCCAGGATACGGCAAGATGATGGGCTGGACCGCTGACAACCCCCGATCGGAGGCACCCTTGGCCCGAAGTGGCACCATTCAACGATTGAGCGCACTGGCCATCCTCGGCTCGGCTCTGCTGATCATTCTGCCCTGCCTCGAGGTTGCGGCGGATGTACGACTTCGGATGAAGACTGGAGAGGTTCTTGAAGGTCGGATCTATGACCTGGGACATGAGTACCTGGAACTGAGTGGGCGTCTCGGATCGAACTTGATTCTCAAGAGAGATGTGAAGCACTGGAGCCTCAAGACCACCACCAGGCCCGAGCCCAAGGGAATCCTACTGATCCTGAGTGAGGGACTCGAAGTCGGAGGAGATGTCCGATTTGATACCGGATCCAGTGAGTGGGTCGTGAATCTCGGCAACGGTACCGCAAGATATCTGGATTCGATGGTCGCGCGAACCATCGACCCCAATGGGATCTGCAGCGATGACCGATTTACGGTGCGAGCAGGCTTCGAAGATCGGACGGCTCGTGCCATCCAGGGGGTGATCGCAGGTGATTCCATCGAACGAGAGGACGGAATCCAGTACCTTCGATCCTCCGGTTTCTTTGGCCTGAGACCCATCGAAGAAGAACTCGAGAAGAGCGATCACCCGATCCTCCGGAGATTACAACTGGAAGAGCGTTTCCGCATGTCGCTGCCAGCGGGGATCACAGAGGCCAGGCCCCACTTCCTCGAGCAGATCATGAAAGGCTCGTCGAGAGAGCAGGTCGGAATTCTGCGGGAGACGCTGCTGGAGCACGGATCGGATCTCTACCCGCTGCTCGGGCTGTTGCTACTCGACGATGCGCAGAGTGCAGAAGTCCGGACCTTTGCCATCGATGTCTTGCAGCGAACGCACAGCATCCGGGAACTGGTGACCGCATGGGAAGCCTCGGATGGTCAGGGTCAGTTGGCACTGGCCATCGCGCTCGGAGAAAATGGAGTGCACGTTGGAATTTCAACCTTGATCGAGGCGTTGGAACTGGAAGAGCGTGCCGCACGGGCCATCGCGGCCAAGAAATTATACGAATACACCGGAGAACGGTTCGATTTTGATCCCGATGGGGAACTCGCCGCTCGTGGCGAGTCGATCCGCAAGTGGCGTGCTTGGTGGGACAAAAACCGCGACCGGATCGAGGGGCTCGCAGTGGCGGTCCTCGATGGTAAGGACACGAGTGAAGAGCGCCGAAAGGCATCGGATCTGTGGCGCAGAGGACTTGCGGCGGAAGCGGACCAGCGATTTGAACTGGCCGAGCGGTTGTACAAGCAAGCGATCGAGATCGATCCGACCGCCATGGGGCCCTTTGTCAGCCTGGGAATTCTTCAGTACCAGCACTTCATTGATTACGATGCGGCACTCGAGTCTCTCCACCGGGCCATCGGTCGTGAGCCTGGCATGGGGGACGGAGTCAATGAACGGGTTTGCTACTACCACATCGGCCGGATCTATCAATTTGGTCTCGATTTCGACCGTGCTCGCGGGGCCCTGCTGAAATCGGTGAGCCTCGATCAGAATTACTCCGCCGCCTGGTACGAGTTGGGCCGGATCCAGTATGAAGAGGCTCTTCTGGCGGGTGGGGCGGTCGAGGTCCGCAGGGAACGGCTGGAGGCCGCCCGAGAGACCTTCATGAGCGGCATCATGGCGCTGACCCGGTATCGAAGGGGACTGATCGTGGTCGATCGCACCAATCTCCCCTTTGACAATGCCTTGCCCTTCTCGACCCGTGACCACAACCGAACGCTGAGAGAATTGCGGATCAGGATCCTCGAGGAACTGGGCCGATTCCGTGGTCGTATCGGAGCCATCTCGCTGATCCTGGACGAGCCCAAGAGAGTGCTCCAGGAGTATCGAGAAGCCACCACCGAGGGCTCGGTGACCGAGGAACTGGAGAAACTGGTCAGCGTCGCTCGAGTCATTCTTCAGTCCAGACCGGGAGATTCCGGAGAGCCGGTTCCCACCGGAGGCACCGAGGATGACGGCGAAATCGACGCAGGAGAGGGAAGATAGAGCACCCAAGGATGGTGGCATCCGGCTCGGGTCTCGTTGCACCCCTATCTTTCGGCGGCTAACCTGCCCCATCGTACCCAGGCGTCACGGATTCCCATCCTGTTCGCCAAGATCCAGCGGCATTGCACTCCCTCCAGGTCGAGATCGTGGTTCGATACGATCGATGTGAATGGCAAGGGCAGGCGGCGGCGGAAGAAGGAGCTGATTTGAAGATCCACGAGTACCAGGCGAAGCAACTGCTCGCTCGGCATCAGATTCCGGTGCCCGCCGGTCGAATGGCGAGAGACGTCGATGAGGCGCTCGCCGCTGCCGAGGAGCTGGGCAGTGGCCCCTGGGTGGTCAAGGCGCAGATTCATGCGGGAGGGCGAGGAAAGGGCGGCGGAGTTCGTGTCACTTCCACCATGGAGGAGTGCGAGGCTGCCATCCGGTCGATCCTGGGAATGCAACTGGTGACTCACCAGACCGGGCCGGAAGGTCAGGAGGTTCGTACGCTGCTCATCGAGGAGGGGTGCGACATCGCTCGTGAAATCTACTGTGGAATGGTGATCGACCGTGCTCGAGAGAAGCCGGTCCTGATGGCCAGCGCTGAGGGTGGAATGGACATCGAGGAAGTCGCTGCCAAGCGGCCGGAAGCGATCTTCTTCGAGGAGATCGATCTCGATGCGGGGCTCTCCGAGGAAGCAGCACGGTCGGTGGCACAGCGGCTCGACTTCGAGGGGAAAACCGCCGATCAATTTGTCGATATCGTCTGCAAGCTGGCCCGGGCCTTTGTTGAGGAAGATTGCTCCCTTGCCGAGATCAACCCGATGGTGGTGACTGGCAGCGGAGATGTGATCGCCCTCGATGCCAAGATCAACTTCGATGACAACGCGGATTTCAGGCATCCAGAACATGCCCAACTGCGTGACCTGGACGAAGAGGATCCTCGAGAGACCCGAGCTGCCGAGTGGGACCTCTCCTACGTTGGAATGGAAGGAACCATCGGGTGCATGGTCAATGGAGCGGGACTCGCCATGGCAACGATGGACATCATCAAGCTCCATGGTGGTGAACCCGCCAACTTCCTCGATGTGGGTGGAACGGCCACCGCAGAGAGAGTTACCGAGGCATTCAAGATCATCCTCGAGGACCCCAACGTGAAGGCGATTCTGGTCAACATTTTTGGCGGCATCATCCGCTGCGATCTGATCGCAGAAGGGATCGTGCAGGCCGCACGAGAGACCAATCTTCAGGTTCCACTGGTGGTTCGACTGGAGGGGAACTCGGTGGCGGAGGGCCATGCGCTTCTGGAGAGTTCGGGAGTCGATGTCATCGCCGCTGCGGATCTGGCAGATGCCGCAAGGAAAGCGGTGGCTGCTACGGAAGGAGTGAGCCGATGAGTATTCTAGTGAACTCCGAGACGCGTATGCTGGTTCAGGGTTTCACCGGACGAAATGGAACCCTCCACAGCGAACAGATGATGGAATACGGCACCAACATCGTTGGGGGAGTGACACCCGGAAAGGGTGGAACCCGTCACCTCGATCGACCGGTGTTTAACGATGTGGCCAGTGCCAGGGAAGAGACTCGTGCCAACGCCAGTATCATCTATGTCCCTGCGCGCTTCGCAGGAGCGGCGGTGATCGAAGCCGCGGAGGCTGGAATTCCGTTCATAGTATGCATCACCGAAGGAATTCCGACACTCGACATGATTCGCGCCAAGGATGCAGTCCGAGCCAATGGTGCCCGACTGCTGGGTGCGAACTGCCCAGGGATCATCACCCCGGGAGAGTGCAAGGCGGGGATCATGCCAGGCTTCATCCATCGACCTGGTTCGGTGGGGGTCGTCAGTCGAAGCGGCACTCTCACCTACGAGGCGGTTCATCAGACCACTCAGATCGGACTGGGGCAGAGCACCTGTATCGGCATCGGCGGGGATCCGATCATCGGGACGACATTCCTCGATGTCTTGAAACTGTTCAATGAAGATCCTGCCACCGAATCGATCGTCATGGTCGGTGAAATTGGTGGTACCGCTGAAGAAGAGGCGGCAGATTACATCGCATCCGAAGTGAACAAACCAGTGGTTGGTTTCATCGCAGGTACAACCGCACCTCCCGGAAGGCGGATGGGGCATGCCGGAGCCATCGTCAGTGGTGGTAAGGGTACTGCAAAGGACAAGATCGCAGCGCTGGAAAGAGCAGGTGCAAGGGTTGCAGATTCCCCGGCGGGGATCGGCTCGACTCTTTCCGAATTGATCTCAGCAAAGAACTAGATCGGGATTGCGCCACGAAGGTGGTGTTGAATCCTGGTCCCAGAGAGGAAAACAGTGATGGCAAGACGCAAGATCGGAGTGATCGGCGGCGGCTTCGTGGGGTCGACCACGGCGCAGAGACTGGCCGAGAAGGAACTCGGAGATGTGGTGCTGGTGGATATCGTCGAGGGGATGCCACAGGGCAAGGCACTCGACCTGTCTCAGGCTGGTCCCGTCTGCGGGTATGACTCCTGCGTCACTGGTTCCAATGATTACGCCTCACTGGCGGGGGCAGATCTGGTGATCATCACGGCAGGGATGCCGCGCAAGCCGGGTATGGACCGTTCCGATCTGCTCAAGATCAACGGAGAGATCCAGCAGAAGGTGGTCTCGGGAATCATGGAGTACGCACCGGAAGCGACCCTGGTGATCGTATCCAATCCTCTCGATGTGATGTGCTTCGTGGCGCATCAGGTTTCGGGTCTTCCCAAGAACAAGGTGGTGGGAATGGCGGGAGTCCTCGATACCGCTCGCTACCGCACTTTCATCGCGATGGAACTGGGATGTTCGCACAAGGACATCCAGGCGATGGTTCTGGGAGGCCACGGTGACAGCATGGTACCCCTCACATCGACCGCGTCGGTCAGCGGCATTCCGGTTCAACAACTGATCTCACCCGAGCGACTGGAGGAACTGGTCCACAGGACTCGTCACGGCGGTGCCGAGATCGTCAATCTACTGAAAACGGGCTCGGCATACTTCGCACCCAGCGCATCGGCGGTGGCGATGGCGGAGTCGATCTTGCTCGATCAGAAGCGCGTCTTACCTTGCTGTTCCCTGCTCGATGGTCAATACGGAATCGATGAGACCTGGGTTGGCGTGCCGGCGGTACTCGGAGCCAATGGAGTGGAAAAGATTCTGGAGGTCGAACTGAACAAGACCGAACTCGATGCGCTGCAAAGTTCAGCCTCGAGCGTTCATGAAGGACAGGGTGAAGTGGCTCAGATGTTGAGCCTGGCATGATCCGGCTCGGGTGGTCCGCTACAACTTGTTGAGGATCTTCTTGAACAGTTTCTTCTCGTCGCCATCGTGCTGCTCGAGTTGATCCGATCGCCCCAGGGCATAGAGAGCCAATCGAACCTCCCGGGTGGTTGCGGACAAGGTGGCTTCGAGGAGTTGTTGCTCTACATCGGAGAGTGACCGTAACGCTTCGATCAGGCGTTTCTCTCTCGAACTGACCTTGACTGATCGGCTCCGGGTCTCTTGCCTGTTCGAGGACCGGATGTTCTCCAGCAAGGCGATCCGGGGCGGTGGATAGGGTGCATCATTATCGAGAATGTAGTCGGCGGTGACTCCCAGTTCTCGGGCGATTCGCAGAGCTACGGCACCTCTGGGCTGATGAATCCCCGCCTCAATTCGAGACAGAGCACTGGGCGTCACCGAGGTCATGGATGCGAGAGAGCTCTGGGCGACCCCTCGATCCTTGCGTAGATTCATGATCTTACGTCCGGTTTCCAAGGGGCATCCTCCTGATTTTCAAGCGTCTGTGGTTCTCATGCGGCTATGGTTCTCAAGCGCCTGTGGTTCTTGGGCGTCTGTGGTTTGATTTCATTTCAAGTCGAGTTCAATGGAAGCCTGGATTCCTCGATGACCTGAATTGCCTGGTCCTCGGGGAGATCCCTCAATGGATCGACTGGTCCCCACTTCGTCGTCGATGTAAAAGACAGGCTCTCGGAAACGATGGTCGAGCAAACGAATCGGACACCGTTTCACGGCGACATGGTATTGCGTAAACGCAATGTCTGCAAGTAAGGAATCCATGACGATAGGAACTCCACTCTGGCACCCTGGAGAGATCCCGGCAGCGCTGCTCGAGGCGCTGAAGGGTGCCAAGCGCCCGCTGATCTTGACTCACGTCTATCCCGATGGAGATGCCCTGGGATCGGCGGTTTCCATCCATCGACTGCTCGAAGATCTGGGGGCCGCTCCACAAACCATCTTGACCCATCCGGTCCCGCAAAAACTGAGTTTCATCGATCATGACAAGGTGGCTGAAGTACTCGACGGTGAGCCCACACCCCAACAGATCGAGCTGGCTCAGAACTGCGATCTGGTCGTGGTGGTCGACACTTCCGAACCCGATCGGCTCGGGCACATGCGCAAGGTGGTCGAGGGTTGCGACGCACCGAGAATCTGCATCGATCACCATCTCGAAGGCTCGGTCGATTTCTTCGATCAGATCTGGTGTGAACCTGGATCACCATCGACGGGTAATCTGGTGCTAGAAGTGATCCAGTCACTCGGTTGCGAGATGAGCCAGAGTAGTGCCGAATCGTTGTTCGTGGCGATCGCGACCGACACCGGTTGGTTTCGTTACTCGAACTCCGGTTCGGTGGCGTACAGATATGCGGCCACCCTGGTCGAGTCGGGGGTCGACCCGGAACCGATATTCCAGAGAATTTTCCAGTCCTTCAGCCTACAGAGAACCCAGTTATTGGGGGATCTGCTGGCGTCGATCCAGGCTCCAGAGGAGAACAGGATCATCTATTCAGTGCTGACGCAGCCGATGAGGAGCATGCGAGGGGTGGATCTGGAAGATCTGGATGGATTTGTCGACTCTCTCGGTCAAATTGCCGGGTGTGAGATCGTATTCCTCGTCGTTGAAGTCGGTCCCGGGCGTTATAAAGTATCTCTTCGGTCCCGTGGGGAGTTTTCGGTACATCGAATCGCCGCTCATTTTGACGGCGGAGGGCACGCCAAGGCCGCCGGGTGTCGACTGGAAGGCTCTGAAGAGCAGGTGATCGAGAACTTGCTGGGTCAATGTAGGCTGACACTGGACGCAGGTCCTGTGGAGTGAGGGTGTCGAGAACGAGAGTTCGCGGAAGGGAAGCGGTGCACCAATGAAAGTCGATCTCGGCGATCGTTCGAAGATCCTGATCCTGATGCTGCTGGTCGGCACCGCCGGGATCGCTGTTCCTGGTTGCGGTGATCCCGTGGCGCCGGTGGAGGTCGAGCCCACCACTCCGCGCAAAACTGCCGAGGAACTCGCCCAGGAGCAGGAGCAGCGCGACAAGGAGAGACTGGAAACACGCTACAAGGGTCTTTCCAAGGCGGTGAAGACCGATCCTGAACGCTTCGATGACTGGATCTCTCATCTGGAAGATTTGATCTATGCCTCCGAGGGAACCTCGATCCAGATCAAGGCCAAGAAACTGCTCGAAGCACAGTTCCAGTTCCGCGAGGACGAGGGGCAAAAGAGTCTCGATCAGATGACCAAACGGGTCGAGGCGTTGGTCGAGGAGGGAGACCCCCTCGCCGCAGAGAACATTCTTGAAGGGTTTGATCCCGATGGACTGTTCGAGAAAACCGCTGCTTTCAAGGGCTGGCAAGCGCTGAAGAAAAAGGTCGCGATGCGTCAGGCGGCAGAGGTCGATTTCGACCGGATCACCCGACGAGCGCGGGCCTATCGCCGCCAGGAGGAGTTGGCCCAGGCCATCGGCTTGCTCGAGTCCTTTTCGGACGAATACAAGGGGACCCAGGAGTATGCAGAAGTGGTGGAAACGATCCAGGAGTACCTCGCAGAGTACGTGGTCGCTCGTGCGGCGATCGCCGAGCAGTTAGCCATCGAGTGGATCGATCTCGAAGTGGATCAGTACCTCTCTTCCTTCCGTGCATCTGCAGCCGATTCCGATGCGACCGTCTGGACTGCTGAGGGTGGAGAGGTGGTGGGAAACAACGAGACATCCGGTCTTGCACAGCTGGAGATCGGCGATGATCTGTGGGAAGAATACTCGGTCGAGATGGAGATTCAGCTGGTTTCAGGAGATCAGATCAATCTGGGAATCACCGCCGGGATGCGTCCTGGAGCGGGGATCAAGAATTACGATGTCCACGGCTTCGAGTCGGAGGAGGAGGAGTGGCTGAGGATCCGGATCGAACTGAAGGAAGGGCTGATCCGGTTGACTGACCTCGACAGCCTCGAGCGTCTGGATGATGACATGCGTCCATATTTTGCCGCGGGAGGGATCGCAGTGCTGCTCAGGCCTGATGAGTCGGTCCGTCTACGCAACGTCCGTTACAAGGTCTTTCGACCCGTTCCCGGAGAAGAACCGGATCCGGACGGAGCGGAAGAAGAATCGGAAGGGTAGCCGCACCTCGGTGACCGCCTTCGACGCCAGCCAACTAGGTCACTGGGAGCAGGATGTCGCCAGTCTCGCGGGCATGCTCGTCCACGAGGTCAAGAATCCACTCTCGACCCTGAACATTTCTTCCCAGTTACTCCTCGAGGAACTGGGAGATACGGGATCTGCACGCGATCAGCGAACCCGCCGCAGGCTCGAGATGATGAAGTCTGAAATCCAGCGCATCGAACACATCATCTCCTCGTTTCTTCAACTGACTCGACCACAGCAGATGCAGAGAGACGCCATCGAAGTTTCACGGCTGGTCGAGGATGTCATCTCGAGGAATCGGGAAGCGATCGAATTGGATGGAATCAACATCCTGTTCCAGCCGCAGGAGACCCCGAAAGTCGCTGGAGATGCGGCATTGTTGCACCAGGCGATCCTCAACTTGATCCTCAACGGTTGTTCTGCCATGCCGGATGGAGGAGAACTGTTCATCCGGGTGCTCATATCGACCTACCGTGGTGGAGATGCGGTGGTGATCGAGGTGACGGACACCGGTGTCGGGATCACCGAGGACGCAATTCCGAGGATTTTCCGACCCTATGTGTCGACCCGGGACGGAGGCACGGGGCTTGGCCTTCCCACCACCTTGAGGATCATCCGCCTTCATGGGGGTACGATCCTGGTGGAGAGTGAGCCCGGTCAGGGAAGTCGATTTTCCGTGGTGCTGCCGACCGAGGGCCCGTCGAGATGAAGGAGTATGAGATGCAGGGTGAGGCTTCCAGTTCAGCGGGAACTCCTGCTCGGATTCTGGTCGTCGATGACCAGTCCGCTCACGCTGAATTGCTGGCCGAGGCGCTGGTCTCGGTGGGGCATGAATGCCGGGTTGCGACCAGTGTCGATGAGGCGAAGGAACTGCTGCGCAAGGAGGGGGCGGATATCGTCATCACCGACCTGGTGCTGGGTGATCGCGACGGCCTCGACCTGATCCGGGAGGCACAATCGATCGACCCCTTCATCGCAGTGGTGGTGGTGACCGGTCACGGAACCGTCGAAACTGCAGTCGAGGCGATGCAACTGGGAGCGGTGGATTACCTGCGGAAGCCGGTCGACCTGACCGGTCTACGGATTCGAGTCGGACGAGCTCTGGAGGGTGCAGCTCTCAAGCGACGTGCCGACGAACTGGAACGAACCATCGATGATCGCTTTGGTTTCGAGGGCATCATCGGTTCCAGCCATTCGATGCACCTGATCGTCCAGAAGATGCAACAGGTGGCCCCGACCAACGCATCGATACTGATCCTCGGCGAGAGCGGCACAGGCAAGGAACTGATCGCCAAGGCGATTCATGCCAATAGCCGCCGCAAGGGTAATGTATTCGTGCCATTGAACTGTGCAGCACTCGGTGAAGGGGTGCTGGAGAGTGAACTGTTCGGTCACGAAAAGGGTGCGTTTACCGGGGCATCCGCATTGAGGAAGGGCCGCTTCGAGCATGCCGATTGTGGATCTCTTTTTCTGGACGAAGTGGGTGACATCCCGAATACAGTCCAGGTCAAGTTGCTGAGGGTGCTGGAGGAGGGGGAAGTGGTTCGCATGGGATCGAATGACCCCGTCAAGATCGATGTCCGGTTGATCTGCGCCACTCACCGCGATCTTCGTCAACGCATCGAAGAGGAGAAGTTCCGCGAGGATCTTTTCTACCGCATCAATGTGGTCACCATCGAGATTCCTCCTCTACGTGAGCGTGTCGTCGACATTCCGCTGCTGGTGAGTCATTTCCTCGAGGAGTACTCCAGGGTGCACGACAAGACCATCGATGGAATCTCTCGCGAGGCGCTGAGAGTGTTGATCGCATATCGCTGGCCGGGGAATGTTCGGGAGCTGAAGAATGCCATCGAGAACATGGTCGTGACCTCTCCCAACTCGGTGCTCGATGTCGATGATTTGCCGGGTCACATCCATCCGAGGCAACCGCTGCCCAGTAGCGGTTCGGCGGTGGTCGGGACGACCATCCAGGAGATGGAGCGGGATCTGATCTGTTCGACTCTCGAGTTTGTCGGGGGCAATCGTCGCAAGGCGGCCCAGTCCCTCGGGATCGGCGAAAGAACCCTCTATCGCAAGATCCAGGAGTATGGCCTGCGCACCGCCGAAGAGGAGGAGGAGCCTGCCAAATAGGCAGTCCTTCCAGTTTTCCCACACCTTGAGTGCCATCCTGGCAGGTCCAGCCTTCTCCCCGCCCCTTCACCTTCTCCCGTGATTGCGATTTCCTGCCATAATAGCGATAATTTGTGGCCATCTAGCCTCATCCTGGGCTCGATTGGAACGAGGTTTGCGATTTCATTGGTGGAGCCGAAGCGGCTTCCTCGGACCAAGATCGGTCCGGGCTTGCGAAGGGAGAAACATAATGAGCAAGATCATCGGAATCGACCTCGGTACCACCAACTCAGTGGTTGCCGTCATGGAGGGCGGAGAGCCCACAGTCATCCCGAACCGCGATGGAAATCGAGTGACCCCGTCCGTCGTCGCCTTCACCGATACGGGAGATCGCCTGGTCGGCCAGACCGCCAAGCGCCAAGCGGTCACCAACCCGGAGAACACCGTGTTTTCGGTCAAGAGGTTCATGGGGCGTCGTCATGGAGAACTGGGCAAGAGCGAACTGCTGATTCCATACGAGATCACTGGAGGAGCAGAGGACCTGATCAAGGTCAAACTGCAAGGCAAGGAATACACACCGCCAGAACTGTCGGCGTTGATCCTCCAGGAGTTGAAAAGTACCGCCGAGGACTACCTCGGAGTTGAAGTGACCGAGGCCGTGATCACGGTTCCGGCGTACTTCAACGATAGCCAGCGTCAGGCGACCAAGGACGCCGGGCGAATTGCCGGGCTCGATGTGAAACGAATCATCAATGAGCCGACTGCGGCGTCCCTCGGCTACGGTCTGGAGAAGAAGGGATCGGAGAAGATCGTGATCTACGACCTGGGAGGCGGAACCTTTGATGTTTCGATCCTCGAGGTTGACGATGGGATTTTCAAGGTTCTGTCGACCAATGGCGATACACAACTCGGTGGAGATGACTTCGACGAGGTCTTGATCAACTACATCGCCGACGAGTTTCAGAAAGAGCAGGGGATCGATCTGCGAAGTGATCTGATGGCACTCCAGCGCCTCAAAGAAAGCGCAGAGAAGGCCAAATGTGAGCTCTCGAGCCGTGCAGAGACCGAACTGAACCTGCCGTTCATCACTGCTGACGCCAGCGGTCCCAAGCACCTGCAGATGTCGATCACCCGGGCCACCTTCGAGGAGAAGGCCAGAGAGCTCATCGAGCGTACACGCCGTCCATGCGAACAGGCGCTCTCCGACGCGGATATGAACCCGAGTCAGATCGATACGGTGATCCTGGTCGGTGGATCGACGCGGATCCCCGCCATCCAGGAGATCGTCCAGTCCATCTTCGGCAAGGAACCCAATCGCTCGGTCAATCCGGATGAGGTCGTGGCCATCGGAGCTGCAATCCAGGGAGGAATCCTCGCCGGCGACGAGAAACTCAGCGATGTTCTGCTGCTCGATGTGACTCCGCTCTCGCTCGGGATTGAAACCCTCGGAGGAGTGACCACCAAACTGATCGATCGCAACACGACGATCCCTCACAACAAGAAGCAAGTTTTCTCGACTGCAGCGGACAATCAACCTGCAGTGGACATCCACGTGCTTCAAGGGGAGAGGGAGATGGCCTCGGACAACCGGACCCTGGGTAAATTCCAGCTCGACGGAATCCCTGCGGCGCCACGCGGAGTGCCACAGATCGAGGTCTCATTCGATATCGATGCCAACGGAATCCTCGAGGTGTCTGCCAAGGACATGGGTACCGGCAAGGAGCACAGTATCAAGATCCAGTCCTCCTCTGGGCTGAGTGAGGAAGAGGTCGAATCGATGCGGCAGGATGCCGAACGATTCGCCGACGAGGACAAGGCGACCCGTGAACTGGTCGAAATTCGCAATGAAGCGGATCAGGCCTGCTATGCCACCGAATCGAGCCTCAAGGATCACTCTGACAAGATGGAGGGTGACGAGGTGGAGAAGATCGAGAAGGCACTGGAGGCGCTCAAGGAGGCCAAGTCCGATACGGCTGCGACCTCCGAGTCGATCCGGGTTGCCCTCGACGGGCTCAATGAAGCCTCTCACGATCTGGCCCGGCGGATCTACGAGCAGGCCTCGCCGGAGGCTGCCGCAGAGGGGGCAACGGGTGCTCCAGGCGGTGCTGCTCCTGGAGGAGCGTCCGCAGAGGGCCAAACGGCGGAAGAGCCGATCGTCGACGCCGATTTCACCGTGAAGGACTAGCGAATTCACAGTATCGGAACATGAGGCGGCACGGATTCTCAAGAGTCCGTGCCGCCTTTCTCATCCAGCTGCTGGCCGGCGTGGAAGAGTTTTCCCGCCAGATATTGCAGAATCGCTCCCTTCCGACCATCCTCACCCCACCGCCTCGGGGGCGGCAATCGTTCGGTGACCCATTGCCGGGTGCTCCAGCCCTGTTTCAGGCCGCTGGACCTGTCAGCGAGTCTTTCCTAAAGAACTGGGGCCAACAGGCCGAAATAGACTGGTGGAGGAACGCATGAATCAGCACATCAATTTGTTCGAGTTGATCTCGAAGAATCTCGAAACCGATCGTTACCGCGAGTTGAACTGGAACGGTAGTTTTCACGACTATCTCCAGATCGCATACGAGAACCCGGATGTTCTACGCAGTGCCTTTCAACGCGTCTTCGACATGATCTGCACCGAAGGTAGCGAGCCATCGAGCCAACTCGATGCTCGCGACGTCTCGCACTGGAATTTCTTCGATGATCCGGTTGAGGAGGGTAAGAACGCGGTCTTTGGCCTCGATCGACCGCTCCATCAGCTGGTCAGTTTCTTCAAATCAGCGGCCCATGGTTATGGCACCGAGAAGCGGGTGCTGCTACTGCACGGTCCAGTGGGATCGGCAAAGAGCACCATCGTTCATCTTCTGAAGAGGGGACTCGAGAGATATTCTCGGACTCCTGAAGGAGCCCTCTACACCTTCCAGTGGCAAGATGAAAAGGGTGATTGGGTAGATTCTCCGATGAATGAGGATCCGATCTACCTGGTCCCCGATGAAGCTCGCCCGGAACTGATCGAGAGCATCCAGGCGACCGGCAAGGGTAAGTACCCGATCCAGTTGCGGGGCAGTCTCTGCCCCTTCAGTCGCTGGTACTACAACCATTACATGCAGAAGTACGATGGCGATTGGCATCAGGTGATCAACCATGTGCGCGTCCGTCGGGTCATCATGAGTGAAGAAGACCGGGTTGGTATCGGTACCTTCCAGCCCAAGGATGAGAAGAACCAGGACTCGACAGAGTTGACGGGTGATATCAACTACCGAAAAATCGCCGAGTACGGTTCGGAATCGGACCCCAGAGCTTTCAACTTCGACGGTGAGTTCAATGTCGCCAACCGCGGAATCATCGAGTTCATCGAGGTCCTGAAACTGGATGTGGCATTCCTCTACGACCTGCTCGGCGCCAGCCAGGAGCAGAGCATCAAGCCGAAGCGATTCGCGCAGACATCCATCGATGAGGTGATCATCGGACACACCAACGAACCGGAATACAGAAAGCTACAGAACAACGAACTGATGGAAGCTTTCCGGGATCGAACCGTGAAAATCGATATCCCCTACAACACGACTCTTCAGGATGAGGTCAGGATCTACCGCAAGGATTACGCTCGCGAGAAGATGACCAAGCACATTGCACCACACACCCTGGAAGTTTGTGCGATGTGGGCGGTGTTGACTCGCCTGGAGGAGCCGAAGAACGCCCAGATCACTCTGGCGCAGAAGATGGGTCTGTACGACGGCAAGAGCGTTTCTGGATTCACCGAGGAGAATGTCAAGGAACTGCGAGACGAATCGATTCGTGAGGGTCTTGAAGGAATTTCACCTCGTTACATCCAGGACAAGATCTCCAATGCTCTGGTTTCCGATTATGACTACGTGAATCCGTTCATGGTGCTCAACGAGATCGATGAAGGATTGAAGCACCACAGTTTGATCTCGAATGACGAGGTTCGGTCTCGATACCGAGAGATCCTGTCAGTGGTGAAAGCGGAGTACGAGGACATCGTCAAGAACGAGGTCCAGAGGGCCATCAGCGCCGACGAGGAAGCGATCCAGAAACTGGCTGCGAACTACATCGACAACGTGAAGGCGTACACGCAGCGAGAAAAGGTGCGCAATCCCTACACCGGCCAGTCGGAAGATCCGGACGAGCGTCTTCTTCGTTCCATCGAAGAAAAGATCGACATTCCGGAGAGCCGCAAGGACGATTTTCGCCGTGAAATCATGAACTACATCGGGGCACTGGCGGTGGATCAAAAGCAGTTCGATTACACGACCAATGCTCGCCTGCAGAAGGCGCTCGAGATGAAGCTCTTTGAGGACAAGAAAGACACCATCAAACTGACCACCTTGATCTCTGATGTGGTGGATAAAGATTCGCAAGCCAAGATCGATGTGGTCAAGACTCGGTTGATCGAACAGTTCGGATACAACGAGGACAGTGCGACCGATGTTCTCAACTACGTGGCGAGTATCTTCGCCCGTGGCGACACCAAAGGTGTCGAGTAGTCACGGGAGGAGCCACTGTGCGCAAGATCGATCCAGACACCAATCGGTTCCGCAACATCGTACGCGGTAAGATACGCGAGAATCTCAAGCAATACGTCTCTCAGGGAGAGCTACTGGCTCGCCAGGGCAAGAAGGTCGTCAGCGTCCCTTTGCCCCAGATCGATATCCCCAACTTCAGATTCGGTGATTCCCAGCAGGGTGGTGTGGGGATGGGCGATGGAGAGGTGGGCGAGCCGATCGGCGAAGAGCAAGGCCCTCCAGGTGCTGAAGCTGGAGATCAGCCTGGAGAGCATGTCATCGAGGTAGATGTTTCCCTCGAGGAACTCGCCGAGATCCTCGGTGAGGAGCTGGAATTGCCACGGATCGAGCCTCGGGGAACCGAATCGGTCAAGGTCGAAAAGGATCGTTACACCGGCATCAATCGTAATGGCCCCGAATCACTGCGCCACTTTCGACGCACTTTCAAGGCGGCGTTGAGGCGCCAGATTGCCAGTGGCTCCTACGATCCAAAGAATCCAAAAGTGATCCCGGTTCGAGAGGATCGAAGGTACCGATCGTGGAACACGAAGCAGGTTCCTCAGTCCAATGCTGTGATCATCTACATGATGGATGTTTCCGGATCGATGGGGAATGAGCAGAAGGACATCGTCAGGATCGAATCCTTTTGGCTCGACACATGGCTGCAAAGTCAGTACGAAAATATCGAGACCAGATACATCATTCACGATGCCCAGGCGAAACTGGTCGATGCGCACACCTTCTTCCATGTCCGGGAATCGGGCGGAACCAAGATTTCAAGTGCCTACAACCTGGCCAAAGAACTGATACAGAAGGAGTTTTCTCCGGTCGAATGGAACATCTACCCGTTCCACTTCTCCGATGGAGACAACTGGGGTGGAGATGATACCGCCCAGTGCATCCGCTTGCTTCAAGAGGACCTGATCCCGGCCAGTAACGTGTTCTGTTACGGCCAGGTCAAGAGTGCTTACGGCAGTGGTCAGTTCATCAAGGATCTTCGAGAGGGAGTGGGCCAGGACGAAAAGGTACTGGTTTCAGAGATCAATTCCCGCGATGAGATCCTGCCGTCGATCAAGACCTTCCTCGGGAAGGGATGCTGAAGATGTTGAGGAACAGAGAACTCACGCCTGAAATCGAGGAATGGCGCCAGACCATCCGCCAGTATGCGGTGGATTGTGGGCTCGACTTCTTCGAGGTTCTCTACGAGCTGGTGGATTACGATGAGATGAACATGATTGCGTCGTATGGCGGATTTCCTGTTCGCTATCCGCACTGGCGCTGGGGAATGCAGTTCGAGGAGTTACAGAAACAGTACTCCTACGGCCTGGCAAAGATCTACGAACTGGTGATCAACAATGATCCTTGCTACGCATATTTGATGCGTTGCAATCCACTGGTCGATCAAAAACTCGTCATGGCTCACGTATATGGGCACAGCGACTTCTTCAAGAACAACTGCTGGTTTGCACATACAAACCGCAAGATGGTCGACACCATTTCCAACCACGCAGTCAGAATTCGCAGGCATATCGACGACCAGGGGCAGGATGTGGTCGAGGAGTTCATCGATGTTTGCCTGTCCCTTGAAAATTTGATCGATCCGCACCTGCCGTACTTCGCTGCAGGCGAGAAGCAGAGTGAAGAGACGCTGGATCTGGCGCGGAACGAGGCGCAGGGGGTTCGATTCGCGGCCAAGCCATACATGGAGGAGTTCGTCAATCCTGCCGAGGTGCTGGCAAAAGAGAAAGCAGCGATCCTCAACAAGATCGATGAATCGGAGAAGTTCCCCGAAGATCCAGAAAAGGACGTGCTGAACTTCCTGCTCCATCATGGCCAGTTGCGAAGGTGGCAGCGAGACGTCCTGTCGATCATCCGGGAAGAAGCGTACTACTTCGCTCCCCAGGGAATGACCAAGATCATGAACGAGGGCTGGGCTTCTTACTGGCATTCCAACATGATGACCCGGAACATCCTCGATGCGTCTGAACTGATCGATTACGCCGACCACCACTCGGGCACCCTTGGGAGCAGCCCCGGTGTGTTGAATCCTTATAAGGTGGGTATCGAGTTATTCCGGGATATCAAGATGCGGTGGGACATGGGGCGCCACGGAAAAGAATGGGAGTCCTGCGAAGATGTTCATGGCAAGAAGGAATGGGATCGGGACGAAGATCTGGGCCTGAAGAAGATCTACGAGGTGCGCAGCACTCACAATGACATCACCTTCATCGACGAGTTCCTCACCGAAGAATTTTGCGACCAGCACAAGATGTTCACCTACAAGTTCGATCGACAGACAGGGAAGTACATCCTCGATGGGAGGGACTTCTCCTCGATCAAGTTGGCATTTCTCGATCAGTTGTCAAACTGTGGTAGACCGAGAATTCAGGTGCAGGATGGTAACTATGGCAACAGGGGCGAACTGTTGTTGAAGCACATCTGGTCCGGTACCCCGCTGAAACTCGATTACGCGACTCGCACACTGGAAAATCTCTACAAACTGTGGGGGCGTCCGGTATTTCTCGAGACCATCATCGAGGGAAAGACCAAGGTGCTGGGCTTCAACGGCAGTGCTCACGACGAGAAATCGAGCGCCTGAGCGGCTCTGGGCGGCCGGATGAGTTGTCGATAATCGCTCCATTCCGATATATCTGTGACTTCTGGCCCGCTCGACTTGAAAAATCGAGCCATCTCTTCGATGATGCAGGGTGTCGGAGGGTGCCAGAGGGGATCTCCTTCGACCTCGGTGATCTTCCCCTGGCCAGGAGTCCTGATGCGTCCGGTCCGATTTGTCACCGCGGCCAGTCTCTTTGATGGCCACGACGCTTCCATCAACATCATGCGACGGGTCCTTCAGGACCGGGGCGCTGAGGTAATTCATCTGGGGCACAACCGGAGTGCCGAGGAGATCGTCGATACCGCAATTCAGGAAGATGCGGATGCCATCGCAGTGTCTTCCTATCAGGGTGGTCATAACGAGTTCTTTCGGTTCATGAGAGATCTTCTGGTGGAGAAGGGATGCCCCTGGATTCGTATCTTTGGCGGTGGCGGAGGTGTCATCGTTTCCGAAGAGATCGCCGCATTACACGAGTATGGTATCGAGCGGATCTATTCTCCAGAGGATGGTCGAGACATGGGCCTCGAGGGGATGATTCTTGACATGCTCAAACGCGTCGGCTCCATCGAAGGAGCGGCGGACCGCGGAGCGGCACTTCCGCAACGAATCACCAGGGTCGAACTGGGAGAAGAGATCGAGACCAAGCCACAGGTAGTTCCGGTTGTGGGGTTAACTGGAACCGGTGGTGCAGGGAAATCATCTTTGACCGATGAACTCTTGAGAAGGTTGCTGCAAGATTTTCCGGATCGAAGATTTGCAGCGATCACCGTCGATCCGACCAAGAGGAGAACCGGCGGAGCATTACTGGGAGATCGGATTCGGATCAACAGTGCCGACAATCCCAGGGTATATATTCGATCGCTGGCGACCCGGTCGAGTGGAGTAGAGGTTCCCGAGGCGATCCGAGGAGCGGTGGATCAACTCCGTTCAGAAGGCTTTGATCTGGTGTTGCTGGAGACATCCGGAATTGGCCAGGGGGACAGCCGGATCACCGATATCTCCGATCTGTCCGTCTATGTGATGACCCCTGAGTATGGAGCCGCAACTCAGCTCGAAAAGATCGACATGATCGATTTCGCCGACATCGTCGTCCTCAACAAGTTCGATCGTCCCGGTGCTCGTGATGCCATTCGAGATGTTCGCAAACAATACCGGAGAAGCCGCGGTATTTTTGATCCAGACATCCGTGACGAGGATCTACCGGTATTCGGAACTACCGCCAGTCACTTCAATGATGAGGGGGTGGAACAGTTCTACACTCATCTTCTCGCCAGCCTGACCTCGGAAGAATCGGATCGATGGAACATCTCTCATGATCGCATCTCGGTAGACGGTGCCAGCAGGCCTTCGCCGATCCCACAGGAACGAGTGGGATACTTGCTTGAAATCGCCAATTCGATTCGCGACTACCATCAATGCGTCGAAAGCTCAGCACAGTTATCTGACGATGCCGAATCTCTGGGAAGAAGTTCGGAATTGATCGAGGCGGAAAACCCGGAGGCGAGCGCTCGATTGAGTGAGATGGCGATGACATTGCAGGGATCCATCGATCCTCGAGTCCTCCAGTTGATTACACAGTGGCCAGCGCTGGCGGAGTCCTACCGGCAAGAGGAACTGGTTTTCCAGGTTCGAGATCGGGAAGTCCGGGAGCCACTTCAGTTCGAGTCTCTCTCGGGAAGTCACATCTCGAGGGTCTCCCTCCCCACCTTCAAGGGGCATGGAGATCTGACCCGCTGGTTGATGAAAGAAAATCTGCCAGGGCACTTCCCCTTCACCGCAGGTGTCTTCCCATTTCGCCGAAGAGATGAGCACCCCAAGAGGATGTTCGCGGGTGAGGGACCTCCCGAGAAAACCAACCAGAGGTTTCACTATCTGTGCGAAGGAGAGGACGTTCATCGGCTCTCCACTGCTTTCGATTCAGTCACGCTGTATGGCGAGGATCCAGATCCACGTCCCGACATCTACGGAAAGGTCGGTGAAAGCGGCGTCAGCATCTGCAATCTGGAGGACATGAAGAAGTTGTACGCAGGTTTCGACCTGTGTGCTGCGAGTACCTCGGTCTCGATGACCATCAATGGTCCAGCGCCGATGATCCTGGCGATGTTCTTCAATGCGGCCTTTGACCAGCAGATCGAACTCCATCGCCAGAAAACGGCATCTGATCCGTCTCCTGCTCAACTGGAGGAGATCAGATCTCATGTTCTTCGCAGCGTCCGGGGAACGGTACAGGCGGACATCCTCAAGGAGGACCAGGCGCAGAACACATGCATCTTCAGCACCGATTTTGCGCTGCGGATGATGGGGGATATCCAGCAGTTCTTCATCGATGAACAGGTCAGGAACTACTACTCGGTATCGATCAGCGGATATCACATCGCCGAAGCGGGTGCCAATCCCATCACGCAATTGGCTTTCACCCTGGCAAACGGTTTCACCTACGTTGAGAACTACCTCTCACGAGGAATGTCGGTCGATGACTTCGCCCGCAACCTCTCCTTCTTCTTTTCCAACGGTCTCGATGCGGAATATTCCGTTCTGGGGAGAGTCGCTCGGAGGATCTGGGCCATCGCCATGCGTGATGTGTACGGCGCAAATGAGCGCAGTCAGAAGTTGAAGTACCACATCCAGACTTCAGGGCGATCGCTCCATGCGATGGAGATTGATTTCAACGATATTCGAACAACGCTTCAAGCGTTGATGGCGTACTACGACCAGTGCAATTCACTTCATACCAATGCCTTTGATGAGGCAATTACCACTCCGACCCAGGATTCAGTTCGCAGAGCGATGGCCATCCAGTTGATCATTGCCGAGGAACTGGGGCTGGCCCGAAACGACAACCCGATTCAGGGTGCCTTCATCACCGATGAACTGACAGAACTGGTAGAAGATGCGGTGCTGGAAGAATTCCGACGCCTGCATGAACGTGGTGGCGTGTTGGGAGCGATGGAAAGACAGTACCAGCGCTCGAAGATTCAGGAGGAATCACTCCTCTACGAGCACAGAAAGCACACTGGCGAGCTTCCCATCGTCGGCATCAACACATTCTTGCGTCCCGGTGGCAGCCCGCAACCGAGTCATATCGAACTGCGCCGTGCGACTGCGGATGAGAAGAAGCAACGGATGGTGGATCTGGGGCAGTTCCATGATGACCATCGTAGTGAAGTGGAGACTGCACTGCAGAGTTTGCAGCAGGTGGCCCTTACTGGTGGAAACATTTTTCGTGAGTTGATTGAAACGGTGCGAGTCGCAAGTCTCGGGCAGATCACACATGCGCTCTATCAGGTCGGTGGAAGATACCGCCGCAACATGTGATCAGGTCGATTTTCTTCTCACTGACCAGCCGAGAATCGCCACTGCAATGAGCGAAAGCCAGCCGTGTCCCTCGATCCATACCATCGAGTTCTGCGATGAGGTCCAGCCGAGCATGGGGATCAGTACCAGTCCCATGGCGATCGCCATCAGCCACCAGGAAAGCTGCCCGAGAATCGTCGTATCGACGGCTGGCCACCAGCATCGAATCACCAGCAGTGCAGCCAGCGGGCTCGCGACCAGTAGATGCAACTGGAGCCAGTACCCTCTTAACTCATCCCCGACCGGCACGCCGGCAATCGAGGAGATGGTGCAGAGAAATGCCAGGAGCACCGTCCAGCGGGAGAGTCTCTGGATCACCGGGATTCCTCCTGAATCAACTTCCACAGCCCGAGCAATCCGCCGGAGATCGCCAGCAAGGTACAGATACTGAAGTAGATCTTCCCCGCTTCCCTTCCGAGGAAGAGCCATGACCAGATCTTCCAGCGACTGGAATCGATGATTCCACTCTCCATCGGAGAGGAGGTGGCTTCGATTTCGCCAGGGCCAGGCAGGGGAAGAAACGACGATGGACCGATCCTATCCTGCAACCAGCTGCTGGTGGAGGAGTGGCAATCGTTACAGCCACCGGCTCCCAGTGCGGCTCGTGCAGGTCGCACCGGATGGGAGAGGGCCCAGGACACTGCTTCAGCAGCGGGGGAAGCCGCTGCTTGCAGTTCATCTGCGTCAGTGACCTTCCACAGACGGCCGCCGGTGATGAGGATCGCCTCCCTGCCATCTTCCAGCGGTTCCTGTAACTTCTTCAAGGCCTTTACCAGGACCGACGAGGCATTGCTTCCCTCTATTTGGTCGGACAGTTCCTCGACCAGGTCCGATCGTACCCTCAGAGCACGGCGCAGAAGCGGTCGAAGTTGTGCCGGGGTCAGTGGTGTGATGGTGCCGTTGGCCTCCAGAACTCCCCAGCCGTCGGGCCAGGTGAGACGGACCGGACTGATCCTCTGCTGGTCATCTCGCTGCAGGAATCCGCCGATGATGCGAGGTGGGATTCCGCCCAGACGCTCCTGACTCGCTTCTCCGAGTCGGTGGGCACGGGAGGTCCACTGGGCGACAGGGGAGCGCCCCGGACCTGGCCCTGCGTGACAGGCGGTACAACTGATTTCTTCGAGGTGGAAGGGGGGGAGTCCCCGGTGTTCCGCCAGCGGCGCGCCGAACAAACCCCCATCCTCGTCGAGGTGGCAACCTCGACAGCTGAGGGTGGTCACATCGGTCCCCGAGGGATGAACTTCACCCTCGTAGCCCCGGACCATGTGGTGATCGATTCCCGATCGGTGGCAATCGACACAAGAGAGTCCGGCGGCGAGGTGGACATCATCCTGGTGATGCCATCGACGATCGTTCTGTTCATCCAGATCTCGAACCGTGTGGCAGCGAAGGCACGCCTGACTGCCCGCATCCCCGAGTAAGTTCAATTCCACCTGAGCAGTGGAATCGAAGCGACGGGGATCGAGTTGACCGGAAGTGTCGACCAGCCCGGCAGCGACAAAGGGTGCCAGAGATGTATTCCCCGAGTCGATCTGCTCGATGCGTTTGGCGAAGTCGTAGCCACTGGCCAGGTGACAGACAAGGCAATCGGAGTCGTCGCCGGCTCCAGTATCATGGCGACCAAACTCCTGACTCCACTCTTGCTGGTCGAGGTCCATCGATGGGGGAGAGAGTAATCCAGGCCACTTCCTTCGGTGAAGTGGCATGCGAGTGGCACTGCGAGGATCGACCAGTATCCATGGCTCGCCGGCACGACCATCGGGTCCTTGTCCAGCATGAAGCCCACCGCTGGCCGCTTCGACATCATGACAGGGGGCACAACTCTTGCCGAGATGAGGAAGACTATCACTGTTGGAACCGGGATCGATGACCTCACCGCGGGAGTCTCTCAAGGGGATCCGGTGCAGGTAAGGATCATCGGAGTCGGTGCGCTTCCAGACCGAGTCCTGTGCGGTGCCGATCGATCCGATCAGCACGGTGGTCATCAGGAATAGAATCGCTGGAAGATTATTCATCGGTGTCGGATGTGGCTTTCACGACCGGGGTTCTCAACTCCTTGTAACCCTGTTGGATCTGCCGCTGGATCGACTCCACCTGCGAATCCCACCATCGATCCCACTGCTCGGGAGGGGGCGGGTTTGTCGGGCGAACCAACCGAAAACCGACATGGAACGCATCGGTGCACCACCAGATGCTCTTCGGTAACTGGGGGTCTCGTTTTTGCCACTTGCGGGTCGAGGGATAGCGAGCAGCGGAACGACAGCGCTCCGGATCATCCTGCCAGGAGCCTCCTCGAACCACGGCTGGCCAGATCTTTTCGGGCCAGCGCACCGCAGCGGTAGCGGAGACCACCTTGTCGCCGTGGGCTGCATAGCCTTCGGCGAGGTAGCCATCGAGGGTCCACTCGGCGACATTTCCGTAGAGATCGTGCACTCCCCAGCGATTCGCCTTCAGGGTTCCCACCTTGCGATAGCCAGAGCCGAGGCCTGGGTATCCCGAATCGGGATCGTCATATTCGCTGTTGTCGAAGAACCAGGCATATTCCGCCAGTCGGGTCGCATCTTCACCGAAAGAAAATGCCGTTTGTTGGCCGCATCGAGCGGCGTATTCCCATTCCGCTTCGGTGGGCAGACGCAGAAACTGGCCCGTCTTCTTCGACAGCCACTTGGAGAATTGCATCGCTGCGAACTGGGTCACATCGGCGACCGGATAGCCCCCAGCAGTTCCCAGTCCTTCGAGGATGGGTCGGGAATCCTGTTCCCACAGAGGAGTGGGAATACTCACCGCATCGGCCCACTCCGGTTGATCCGCCTGGTCACCCGAAATCCTCGTGTCCTGAAGGATGCCGTACTCCTGGCGGAACAGATCGTAGACATCCCAGGTCAACTCGTGCTTCATGATGGAGAAGGGACTCACCTTGACGGTCCAGGTCGGCCCTTCGTCGGCAGACCTGCCCTTCTCGGTGGCGGGTGAACCGATGGTGATGGTCTCCGGGTAGCCATCACTGCCGACCGGTATCGAGACCCAGTGAATTCGCTGCTTCGATCCCGGAATCTGCTGGCTCTGGATCTCCGGTTCATCCGCGTTCGCAGTCATTCCGGTGAACAGGAGGATGACACCGAGCCAGATGGACGTCGGTGGTCTTTGCGTCAGAGTTCTCAGCGTCAGAGTTCTCAGCGTCAGAGTTCTCTTCAAGGGTGTCCTTCCAGGCTCTGCCTCGCTGGGTCCCAGCAGTTTTCGGCAGGGTGGTGCCCCCGGTAGCCGCGGGCGGGTACAAGGCAGACATGATGTCGTACTTCCTCCCTCCAGTCCAGATGTCCCCTATCGCTCCTCAGGGCATCTCGGCTCCTCAGGCCATCTCGGTGGATACTCCGAGGAATCGGGTTCGGTCGGCCCCGTTGCTGCTGTCGGCATTTCTCCTGCTGATGTGTGGCTGTCAATCGCCCCTTCACAGGGTTCACCTCGATCATCCCTCGATGGGAACTCGGTTTCAGATCACCGTGTTCCACTCCGATCGAGATCATGCCCAGGCGTGGGTCCGTACCGCGTGGAACCGAGTCGATCAGATCGATCAGGCCTGTTCTGACTGGAAGGAATCGAGCGAGTTGCGTCAACTGTGTCGCTCGGCGCCACATCTGAAACCCGTGGTGGTGAGTACGGACCTCCTTCAGGTGATGAAAAAAGCACTGGAAATCGCGCGGGCCAGCGAGGGTGCGTTTGATCCGACAGTCGGTGGATTGGTACGGTTGTGGCGACGATGTCATCGTGCCGGTCGATTGCCTCGAGATCATGAGGTGGAAAAAGCTCGCAAGGGAATGGGAATCGATGGAATCATCATCGATGAGGCCGCCAGTACCATCCAGCTCCTGCGAGAAGGTGTCGCCATCGACCTGGGTGGGATTGCCAAGGGGCACGCTGTGCAGGAAGTTTTTCAATTACTGGAGCAGCAGGGGATCCGCCATCTGATCATCGATGGAGGGGGCGACCTGGTGCTGGGGGATCCTCCTCCAGGACGTCGAGGATGGCGCATAGCCATCGGGACATCGAATCCGCAGGCCCCGTCAAACGGCACCCCCTTGAAACTGCTGATCCCCGGGCGGGCAGCGGTGGCGACCAGCGGAGATGCCTCTCGGTTCACCGAGATCGAAGGGCGCAGATACAGTCATATTGTCGATCCGAGCAGCGGGTTGGGAATCGAAGGACCCCATCAGGTCACCGTCATCTCGACCGACGGTGCCATCGCAGACGCCCTCGCCACCGCAATCTCGGTACTGGAGCCGCAGGCTGCGTCCGATCTTCTACAACGATTTCCCGGAAGTGCTGCACTGCTGGTCGATCCCCGCGATGGATCTCATCAGGTGCTCGGGGAGATGCCTCTGGCACCGAACAGTGATGGATCGGTTGTGGAGAAGGGCGCTTCTGCTCTGTATTATGAGAAGTGTCCGCCGGGCTCGGTCGGCCAATGAAGATGAAATGAGGGTTCGATGGATCAGCACGATGTAGATCAACTCGATGTAGATCAGCACGATGTAGATCAGCACGATGTAGATCAGCACGATGAAGATCAGCAGCATGAAGTTCAAACCAACTCAACATCCAGCGGAATCGATCGTCGTGTCTTTCTCAGCGCATCTGGCGGAGCACTGGCGGCTGCGGCACTGAGTTCGACCGCTCTCCAGGGGTTGCCCTCGATGATTCACAACTCAGTCGATGAGACGATTCGTGTCGGACTGGTCGGTTGTGGGGGACGCGGTACCGGAGCGGTGATCAATGCGCTCAACGTGGAACCGAGGGCGAAACTGGTTGCGATGGGAGACATCTTCAAGGATCGCCTCGATAGTTCACTGAAGAATTTGCTCGACGAGGAGCACGCCGATCGAATCGATGTTTCGGAAGAGATGCAATTCTCTGGTTGGGACAGTTTCGAGAAGGTGATCGATAACTGTGATCTGGTCATCCTGGCGACCACTCCGCACTTCCGACCGGAGCAGATCGAGAAGGCAGTGGCTGCAGGGAAGCACATCTTTGCCGAAAAACCGGTGGCCACCGATGCTCCGGGAGTGGCGAGGGTCAGGGCAGCGGCACGGATCGCCGACCAGAAGGGACTCACCCTGGTCAGTGGCCTCTGCTATCGCTACCAGGATGCGAAGCAACAGACCATCGATCGGGTCCACGACGGATCGATCGGAGACATCATCACCCTTCAATGTACCTACAACACTGGAGGTCTATGGCACAGGGGTCGCAAGGATGAGTGGAGCGAAATGGAGTACCAGGTGCGAAACTGGTACTACTTCAACTGGCTCAGCGGCGATCACATCACCGAGCAAAGTATCCATAGCATCGACAAGATGATGTGGGCGATGAAGGATGCTCCGCCGGCCAAGTGTAGCGCCAGTGGAGGCCGAACGTGCCGGACCGAAGAGAAGTGGGGAGACATCTACGACCACTTCAATTGCGTGTTCGAATGGGAGAATGGCACCAAGTTGTTCCACTCCTGCCGCCAGTGGAGTGGCGCAGATGGTGACGTGAGTGATTATGTTCATGGAACCCGAGGAACCGCCGCAATCCAGCGTCATCGCATCGATGGAGAGGTCAACTGGAAATTCTCCGGTTCCCCCAACGACATGTACGACGCCGAATGGGTCGAGTTGTTTCGATCAGTCAAGGGTGAACGCGACCGCATCAACAATGGCGAGTACATGTGCAACAGTACACTGGCGTCGATCCTCGGAAGGACTGCAGCCTATACCGGGAAGACCATCACCTGGGATGAGATGACCAGCAGTGAACTGGATCTGAGCCCGGTGGCCTATGAATTTGGTCCAGCTCCGGCGGTTGAAATCGCCAGGCCTGGAACCACCAAGTTCAGTTAACTAATTCTGGCATCAGGCGGTGTGCCTCCGGGCGCATCGTGACCCGCGTAGCCCTCGTGACCTTGGTTGCGAGGGCTATTTTCATCCGCATCCGGATTGTAGGGTGGAAGTGGTGAGTGGCATGTGGCGTGCCCGAAGTCGCCATCGATCAGGAGAAGTGGATGAAACTGTTATCGATCTTGATCTTGCTCGTCTTCAGTGTGGTCTCTCCTCTGCATGATGAGCCGGAGACTGTGCAGGATCCCATCGAGAAATCGCAGCTCCCCAGAGTTCTGATCATCGGGGACTCCATATCCATCGGATACACACCATTTGTACAGAAGGCCCTGCGCGACAGGGCGATAGTGATTCACAATCCAGGCAATGCTCAACACACCGGTACCGGGTTGAAACGGATCGATCAGTGGTTGGGAGATGGAAACTGGGAGGTGATTCACTTCAACTGGGGTCTATGGGATCTCTGTTATCGTGATCCCCCGGGGAGCCGCAAGCAGGGTAAGGAGAAGGGCAAGGTCACCCTGTCCTCTCAGCAATACGGGGTCAATCTCGAGAAGTTGATCTTGCGTCTCCAGCAGACCAAGGCTCGGCTGATCTGGGCCAGCACCACACGGGTTCCAGAGGGGGAGAAGGGGAGATTCGTCGGTGACGACATCCGCTACAACCGGGTCGCCCAGAAATTGATGAAGAAGTACAAGATTCCCATCAACGATCTTCATGCAGTCAGTAGCCAATTGGATCCGAAATTATTCAGAGCCCCGGGTGATGTTCATTTCAAACCTGAGGGACGCAAGGAACTGGCAAAGAAGGTCACCGAAGCGATCGACATGGCATTGGCGATGACCTCCAGTTCGGGCCACTAGGAAGAGGCGCTCGAGTAGTGGCGCAAGGCCAGGTTCCAGAAGGCTCGCATTCCCAGGAATGAGCAGGCGGTCACGCCGAGAACCCAGGAGATCAATAACGGGTCGGGTCCTTCGAATAGAATTCTCGCTGGCAAGGCGATGACCAGCAGCGCCGGAAAAACCGTCATCAAGATTCTGCGAGTCCAGATGGAATAGATCTTATCGGGACGTTCCATCAATTCTGTGGCAGAGAAGAATGCGGTCACCAGTCCACGGTTGGTGTGAGTCCAGAAGACTGGAATCTGGAAGAACATCTGCAAGATGTAATGAAGAAATGCTCCATTGAGGATCAGGAACAGGAACCAGATCAGATTTGTAGTTTCCAGTTCGCCGGGATAGCGAAGGATCGACCAGCAGAGGATTCCCGAGGCGATGAGCAGATTCAGGAAAGAGTTGGCGGCAAAGTCTCGCAAGCTGAGGAAGAATAGCGATGAGACCGGCCTCACCACGTAGTAGTCGAGATCGCCCTTGTTCACCAGGATCGGCATCCACCACATGTTGTTGCTGAATACGGTCATGTGAATCGCATCGATGACCAGGAAACCAGAGACGAAGATGAGGATCTGATCGTAATTCCAGCCGCCGAGCATATCGGTGTGCTGGTAGAGGATCGTGAAGAAGATCAACTCCACCACGTAGAACATGCAATCCATGACGATGCGGAACCAGAAATCCATCCTGTATTCGAGCGAGCGGCTGAATGAGAACTTGAGGAACTGGAGATAGAGACGCAAGTATCGATTCATCAGATACCCACCCCTGTGTATCGAAGATCACCTCTGCGCCACACGGGTATCGACAGCAAACCGATCAGCAAACTCCAGAGCAAGCAGTAGCAGATTCCCTCGAGCCATGTGACGAGGTCGATCTTTCCCAGGGCTACCAGGGTCGGAAATTCAAACAGATATGAAAATGGCAACCAGTGGAGACCGACCTGGATCGACTCCGGAAAGAGAGTCAGTGGTAGCATGGCTCCACCCAGAAGCATCGTCACGAAACGCAACATCACTGACAGGCTCCAGACATTGTCGGCCCAGAAAGCGATGTACTGAGGAGTGAGGCTCATCAGGAAAAACAGCAGGTGAGCCACAAGGATCGAGGGGATCGCCATCAGCAGGCTGATCGGTGTGACATCTGCGGTGGTGGAGATTCCCAGCAGTGGAATGGCGACCAGTCCCATCATCAGTGACTGAAACAGATCTGGCAGGATGTTGCCGACCTGTTGCGCGTACTTGATGAAGGGATAGTGTCGAGGGTAGAGCAGGTAACGGCTCAACGCCCCGTCATAGATGTCGGTCGCGACGGACATCTGCAGGTCGCCACCGCGAACGATGCGCCCGGTCAAGAAAACCATCACTCCGTAGGCGAGGATCCCATTCAGATCCCAGCCACCGATCAGTTCCTTGCCCGATTCGGCAAAGATGGCTTCCCACAATGCCCAGAGAATCACCAGATTCACCACCAGGGCTACCACCATGGTGATCCAGAAATCGACTCGATAACTCATCAACTTCTTCGCCTCGACGAGAACCAGGTGGAAGAAGAGAGAGGGACTCATCGAGTTTCATCCGCCTTGCCAGCCATGATTCTCTCGATGGTGTCACCGATCTCTGGATCCTCGATGGAAAGATCGATGACCGAGTACTTGCGAAGTAACTCGGCAGCGACTTCTGGGACCTTATCTCGGTCTACCCGCAAGCATAACGAGCCAGGGTCACATTCGACCACCTTGCCCATCATTTCCAGTGAAGCGGCGTTCAGCGGATTCGTCGAGCTGCGATGTACATTCAAGCGGAGCTGTTTGTAGGGAGCGTACTCTCGCATCACCCGGTCCAGGCTTCCGTCATAGACGATCTCTCCCTCGCGAATGATGATGATTCGCTCGCAGAGTCGCTCGATGTCCTCCATGTAATGGCTCGTCAAGATCATTGCCGGTGCATTTTTTTGTCGGTAGTCGAGCAGGAAATCCCGCACAGACCTCTGCGTGGTGATGTCGAGGCCAATCGTCGGTTCATCGAGATACACCACCCTTGGAGAGTGGAGCAGGGCGGCGATCAACTCCATCTTCATCCGTTCACCCAGCGATAACCGGCGGAGCTGGATGTTCATCTCATCGCCGATCTGGAGCATTTCTGACAGTTTAGCGAGTGTCTTGCGGTACTGCTCTGGCGGAATCTGGTAGATCTCCCTCAGCAACTCGAAGCAATCCGCACCGGGCAGATCCCACCACAATTGGGCTTTTTGACCCATGATCAGCGCGATCTGACGGCGGAAGGCGTCTTCACGCTTCCACGGAACATGACCGAGTACTTCGGCTTTCCCGGAAGTGGGGTGGATGATGCCTGATAGCATCTTCACCAGGGTGGTCTTGCCCGCTCCGTTGGCGCCGATGAGCCCGACGATTTCGCCCTCATTGACCTCGAAGGTCGATCCTGTGACCGCCACCTTGTCGATCCAGTCACGCCGGAACAATGACTTCACCGATGCGGCGAACCCGGGCTGCTTACGGTGAACTTTGAAGATTTTTCTGAGATCCTGAACCTTGATCACTGTTTCCTCCTCGGTTCTGGCACTGTTTTACAGCACATCTAGCCGAACCGGATTTTTTTTCAAAAACAGTGGTCCGACTTTCCATCCGTTCCGGATCTATGGGGAAGTGAACGCTTGGTTGCCGTCTGGAACCCGTGTCCAGATGGGGCGTTCTGTTGCTCTTGAGGGATGGGATGGCAGGATCACGGATCCGGTCCGTATTCTGCGAATTGGTCATGAGGATACGATCTATCACCAATGAGGCCTTGTGCTGGAACCCTGTTCCGCATTGGATCGGGCAGATGACATCTGGCTCGACACCGCCTCTTTCTCCACGGACTCCTCGTTCACTTCCACTGCTCATCCCACTGGTCATCCCACTGGGTCGCCGCTCCAGCGTGAGCGGGTGCAATATCCCCGAGCCAGAAGTTTCTCGCCAGCCAGCCACAAATTATAAAAATCTCGTACCCGATAGGTTTGGGTACTTTGCCACTTCCCGTTGGATCAGAAATAAGTCTGGTCGTCTCGGGAAATCAGAAAGGGGACACCATGTCCTTGCCCAGGTTCCTGGCGGCAGTTGCCGCATGTTTCCTCCTGGGAGCATCCTCTCTGGCTCAAGTCATCGAGGATCGCCAACCAGGAGTCGTTGAACTCCAGATCGAGAGCTCCCGGATCACCGGGCTCGCTAGCCTCATCACGGGGCCAGATGGAGCGCCGATTCCAGGTATTGAAGATCGGCTCGACCCGATCTCCATTTTCTCCATCCATGGGCGCCTTTTTGGGATTACCGATGCCTCTTCTGAACTGCGCCGCATCAGCACCTCGTTGTGCGACCTGGGTAATGTTCATCATCGCTATCAGCAGATTTACCGAGGCATCGAGGTACTCACCGGTCAGGTGATCGTGCACCAGGATCCTCAAGGTCGCTTTCTTGCGGTCAACGGAGACTTCTACCCGATCCGCAGCCAGGTCCCGACTCAGCCCGATTTCTCCCTCGAAGATGCGATCTTTCTCGCCGCTGGAGAGATGAAGATTGAAAATCCACAAACCCTCGAAGAGAAGCTGGTGATCGTCGATCCCCGCTGGTACGGAGATCCTTCCGATGGCCAGGTGCACCTCGCATGGCACATGGTGATCGGCTCGGAGCGAGTCCTGCCTCAGCATGTATTGATCGATGCCATCGATGGAGATCTGGTCGATTCCTGGCCTGCAGTGCATTCGGCGATCAATCGCCAGATCTACGATGGCTCCGGTGGTGGACTGCCGGGGATCCTCGCCAGGAACGAGGGAGGCGCGGCGACCGGTGACTCCAATGTCGATGCTATTTACGACTTCACCGGAGATTTCTACCAGTTGTTGAATGCCGGACTGAACCGAGACAGCCTCGATGGATCGGGCAATGCCCTGGTGGCCACGGCCAACTGGAATGATGGGATCTGCCCCAATGCGATCTGGAATGGCTCGGGCACTGCGTTCTGCAACGGTCTAGGAACCGACGATATCGTCGGCCACGAATTTGGCCATGGACTGACCGATTACACCGCAGACCTGATCTATCAGAACCAGTCGGGGCAGCTCAACGAGTCCTTCTCCGACGTGTTCGGTGAACTGATCGATCTGTGGAATGGAAATGCTTCCGAAGCGGGCACTCCCGGTGGCGCCCCATGGCCCCCCAGCCCGACAGGAGGCGGCACCGATACACCCAACTCCGGTCGTACCGGCTGCGGAGATGCCTCAGTTCGGTGGTTGATGGGAGAGGACAGTTCACTCGGGGCGATCCGCGACATGTGGTCTCCTCAATGCATGGGGGATCCTCCCAGTGCTCTCGATCCGATCTACGAATCCACCAGTTGTGACCCTGGATTTGATGGTGGTGGCGTACACTTCGGTTCTGGAGTTCCCAATCATGCATTTGCCATGGTCACCGACGGCAAGAGTTTTAACGGACAAACCGTCACGGGAATCGGAGCCATCAAGTCGGCCGCAGTGTGGTTCAGAACTTTGACCGTATACCTGACACCAGGATCCGATTTCAACCAGGCCTACACGCTGTTCAATCAAGCCGCCAGTGATCTGGTCGGCACCACGCCCAATGATCCACGAACTGGTGGGCCATCCGCATCCTCCTTCACCTCTGACGATGCATTGCAGATTCAAAATGCACTGATCGCGGTAGAGATGAATGCCGCAGGTATTTGCTCACCGCCTCCTCCGCCCGACAATGACGATTGTGTCACTGCAACGGTGGTCGCTGCGGGGATCATCCCCATCGACAACAGCGGTGGAACCAATAGCGGAGTTTTGGCCGATGAAAGCCAGTGCTCCGGCACATTCCTCGGACAGGTGGCCAAGGATATCTGGTTCAGTTACACACCCGCACAGGATGGCACGGTGACCCTCTCAACCTGCAACATCGCCAGCTGGGATACTGATGCAGTGGTCTACACCGGCAGTTGCTCTTCGTTAACCCAGGTCGCCTGCAACGGCGACGCCACAGGTTG
Organism: Planctomycetota bacterium; assembly: GCA_012960845.1. Taxonomy (GTDB): domain Bacteria; phylum Planctomycetota; class UBA8108; order UBA1146; family UBA1146; genus QNYK01. The sequence goes on from DUAN01000157.1 coordinate 45,447, forward strand.
TAGCAACTGGACCTCCATCATCGAGAACATGGCGGTGACCGGAGGAACCAATTACAAGATTCGCATCGGAAGTTACGGCTCCAGTGGTGGATCTGGTGAGATGGATCTCACCTTCACACCCGGTGGTGGATCTCCAGTAGAGGTCTGCAACAACGGGGTGGATGACGACGGCGACGGTTTCATCGACTGTTCCGACTCCGATTGTGCTCTCGACCCTGCATGTAGCTCCACTCCGCCAGAAGATTGCACCAACGGTGTCGATGACGATGGAGATGGAGCGACCGATTGCGCCGATCCCGATTGTGTCGGCGATCCTGCCTGTGTGGCCACTGCCGATGGAGATGAGTGCGTCGATGCGATTCTCGCCACCCTCGGAAGTAACGGTGTAAATTCGGTGGGTGCGACCGATTCGATCGATCTTTCCGACCCTGCGCAGTGCCCCAGCACCTTCCTCGGGGGCTTTTACCAGGACATCTGGTACAGCTTCATTCCCGCCACTGACGGGTTATTCACCGTGAGCCTTTGCGGCACGGTCACCTTCGACTCCGATGTGTCGATCTACGTCGGTACCTGTGGTGCCCTCGATCAGATCGCCTGTAATGGAGACGGAGCCGGCTGCCCGGGCTTCAGTTCGTTACTCTCCGATGTCCCGGTGACTGCTGGAATCGAGTACAAGATCAGGGTCGGTGGCTGGAATGATGGAGCCAATGGTACCGGAACGATGGAACTCACGCTGGTCGGAGGCACCACCGAGAATTGCACCAACGGTATCGACGACGATCTCGACAGTTTGATCGATTGTGAGGATCCCGATTGCTCTGGTGATCCCGCCTGCATCCCGTTCCCTGCGGATGAGTGCGCCACCTCGATCGCTGCCATCATCGGTTCGAATCCGATCGACACATCGGGCGCTACCGATAGTGGAGATCTTGTCGCTCCCTGTAGCGGTTCATTCATCGGGTTGATGAGTCAGGACATCTGGTACAACTTCCAGCCGCCCTCCAACGGCAATCTGATCATCTCTACCTGTGGAACAGTTGGGTTTGATTCGAGTCTGATCGTTTACCAGGGGAGTTGCGGAGCCCTGGTTCAGGTCGCTTGCGACGGAGATTTCTGTGGGCTGGCGTCCGAGGTGATGCTGCCAGTCAACGGAGGTGAGCAGCTCAAGATACGCTTCGGTTCTGCAGTTGCAGGAGTGGGCGGTATCGGTTCGTTACAGATCGACATGGTGGTACCTCAACCCGAAGATTGCAGCAATGGTATCGATGACGATCTCGATAGCCTGGTCGATTGCCTCGATCCGGACTGTGCCACAGATCCGGTTTGTACCTGCGATCCGATCTCTGGCTTCACTTGTGATCAGGGTGCAGGTCTCGAGGTACTCCTCGGTTGGGTCAATGGCGAGAGCTATGACCAGATCCAGCTGGTTCGGGATGGTTCCTTGCTGGCCAATCTGCCAGGTACCGCGACCAATTACCTGGACGCTTCCACTCCGATCGGGGTGCGGACCTACATGGTGACCGGGTACTGCGGAGGATCTCAGGCGACCGCCATCTGCGATGTTCTGGTCGAGATGCCAGCGGGTTACCGCTTTGTCGCACCCCAGGTGTCTGGTGAGTTCGACGAACTCAGTGGAGTCGGGACAGTGACGGCTGCCATCTCCATCGGAGAAGAAACTAACAACCCAGGATTCCCCAATGAAACACAGGGGTTCTCGATGTCGCTGGCTCATGATCCGGGTGTACTGACGGCCGTCGCCTTGCAGTCGGCTCCGATACTGGCCGTGATGAACGGTGCCAGTGGTCCCGACTTCATGTCAGAGGCGCTCCTTCCTGGCGGCTTCACCGTCGGCGTCGTGTACAGTTTTCCTGGTACCGAGACCCTTGCATTCGCCAGTGACACCGAGGTTCTGGTCGTCTCTTACGACACCAATGCGCCGGCCATCGCCGGATCTTCTGTAGCCGTTTCTTCGTCACTCCAGTGGGTGAGCACCATCGGAACCAGCACCGTCGAGAATATTGTGGTCGTGAATGGGGCCGGCTACCTGGCAGATCTGATCGATGGAACGGTGACGCTCGATCCCGTGGCTCCCGGCGGATTCAACCGTGGGGACTGCAATGTCGATGCGGGATTCGACATCGCAGACATCATCCATCTGCTCGATGGTCTGTTCGGCGGGGGAAGTTTCTCCTGTGTTTCAGCCTGTGATTACAACGATGATGCCCTGGTCAATGTTGCGGATCCGATTTACGGCCTGACCAGTCTGTTCAGCGGTGGCATTCCTCCGGCAGCGCCGCACGGTTTCTGTGGCCCGGATCCGACGGCAGACACCCTCGATTGCGTCCTCTACGACGCCTGTAACTGATTCCCAGCAGCGGGAGAGTACGGTTTTATTGGGCCCCGGGGCAAACTGCCCCGGGGCTTCTCTTTTGATCGGAATCTGCTCGATGGTGGTCCGATATTGATCGGGGTGACCGGATGGACCGCCTGCGGTCCGCTTGCCCACCGCTGCGCTGGCTCCTACGATCTACCTGCTGACTTTCTCTCGCTTCGAGATCGATGTCACTCTCAGTCTTCAAGATTCGGAAGGTGGAACCAGTCTCATGTCCTCACAAGTCTCTGAAGCCGCTCAACAACTGGTCAACTCGGTCGAACGGGTAGCGGTGGTCGGTGCCGGAACGATGGGCAATGGTATCGCCCAGGTGTTCGCACAGGCGGGTTATTCCGTCTTGATCATCGATCCCTTCGAGGGAGCTCTGGATCGAGCCCGTGGAACCATCGAAAACAGTCTCGGCAGGATGGTCAAAAAGGAAAAGATCACCGCTGAAGCGGCGCAGACGATCCTCGCCCGGATCACCTTCGAGGCGGGAATCGAAGCCGCTGCCGGTGCCAGTTGGGGGATCGAAGCGGTGCCCGAAAGTGAAGAACTGAAGGAGAAGGTGATCTCGGCCCTCGATGCGCAGATCGTAGATGGTGGAGTGATCGCATCGAATACATCTTCCATCTCCATCACTCGTCTGGCCAATTACACCGGGCGACCGGAGTCCTTTGTCGGCATGCACTTCATGAATCCGGTGCCGATGATGAAGTTGGTCGAGGTGATTCGAGGGCACAAGAGTTCCGATACGGTGGTCGAAGCGACACTGGAACTCTCCCGTCGTCTCGGCAAGGAGCCGTGGGAGGCTCAGGATTACCCCGGATTCGTCGCCAATCGTATCCTCGCACCGATGCTCAACGAGGCGGTCTACGCCTTGATGGAAGGTGTAGCGACCCGGGAGGCGATCGACGAGGTGATGAAACTGGGGATGGGCCATCCGATGGGACCACTGGCCCTGGCCGATTTCATCGGACTCGATGTTTGTCTCAACATCCTCGAACTACTGCAGGCTGAACTGGGAGATCCGAAGTACCGTCCCTGCCCATTGCTCCGGAGAATGGTCGCCGCTGGTGATCTGGGGCGAAAGAGCGGACGCGGATTTTACGATTATTCGTGAGCGAAAGGTGTGATCGATGCGCGATGACGAGACCTCTGCTGGGATCGATGGAAGCCTGGGTGCCATGCTCGGCACTACCCTCTCTCCTGAGCACTCGAAACTGCAGCAAACATGCCGGGAGTTTGCCGATGAGGTGCTGATTCCTGCGGCTGATCTACACGATCGGGAGGAATCCTATCCGGCCAGGAATGTCGATCGGCTGGCGAAGCTGGGAATGATGGGAATCCTCGCTCCGGTCCGCTTCGGTGGCCTCGGCATGGACAATCTCGGACTTTGTCTGGCACTCGAGGAGATCAACCGTGGATGCGCATCCACCGGGGTCACTCTTTCGGTTCATAACTCACTCCTCTCCAGTCCATTGCTCCACTTCGGAACAGAAGCACAGCAGGAGAAATTCTTTCCACGTCTCGCCAGTGGTGAATCGCTGGGTGCCTATGCCATCACAGAACCGGATCATGGCTCGGACGCGGTGGGTATCGAGACCACCTGTCGTCGCGAGGGCGATGAATGGGTTCTCAACGGAACCAAGGCCTGGATCACCAATGGTTCCCATGCCTCGATCGTCATCACCTTTGCCACCATCGATCCCTCGATGCGTTCGCGCGGCATCCATGCCTTCGTGATCGAGAACACCATGCCTGGCTTCTCGGTCGGAAAGAAGGAGAAGAAACTGGGAATCCGCGGCTCGGATACGGTGCAACTGGTATTTGACGAGATGAGAGTTCCGGCAGAAAACCTGCTCGGAGAAGAGGGGCAGGGCTTCAAGATTGCCATGCATACCCTCGACGGAGGGCGGATCGGAATTGCCACACAGGGGGTCGGAATCGCCCAGGCGTGTCTCGATGCCACCGTTTCTTTTGCCGAGGGCCATCAGATGTTTGGTCGGAAACTGGCGGACAATCAACTCGCCTCACACAAGATTGCCGACATGGCGACCCGCATCGAGGCGGCTCGGTTGTTGACGGTCCGTGCCGCACTGCTCAAGGACGCAGGTCTACCTCATTCTCGACAGGCTTCGATGGCCAAGTTGAGTGCTTCCGAGATCGCCAACGATGCCGCTCGCATGGCTCTCGAAATTCACGGAGGAGCGGGGCTGGGACGACAGAATCCAGTCGAAAGGCTCTTTCGCGATGCCAAGATCACCGAAATTTACGAGGGAACCAGTCAGATTCAGCGCCTGGTCATCGCTCGTCATGTTCGACCGGGTCGGGGGTGAGAGTTGGACGACTCTGAAATCAACGATCTGATCGTTGGCATCTCGAAAGGCTCGCGCCGCGAACTTGCTCGTGCGATCACCGTGGTCGAAGAAGATGAATCGGTCGCAGATGCACTGCTGGCCCGATTACCCGAAACGACATGTGCGTTTCGGCTCGGCTTGACCGGTGCTCCAGGAGTGGGGAAATCGTCACTGATCGCGAAACTGGTGCCACGATTGATCGAGAACGGCGAACGAGTGGCGGTTCTCGCCATCGATCCGAGTAGCCCCATCACCGGAGGAGCGCTGCTGGGAGATCGGGCGCGGATCGGCACCGATCTGGGTGAAGACTGCTGGTTTCGAAGCATCGCTTCCCGGGGTGCGACCGGTGGAGTGGCGGGTTGCACCGATCTCGCCGCTGAAATACTGGCGCGTGCCGGATTTGGACTGATCCTCATCGAAACGGTCGGAGTCGGGCAACTCGAGGTCGAGATCACCGATGAAACCGATCAAGCATGGCTGCTATTGTCACCAGAATCTGGTGACGGAATACAACTCCTCAAGGCGGGCGTGTTGGAGGTGGTTGACCGGGTGCTGGTGAACAAATGCGATCGGCCAGGGGCGGATGAGTTGCTTCGCAGGGCTGAAGAGATGGCCCATGACCAGAATGGCCTCGAGCCGATGGCCGTCAGCAGTCTCCAGGGAGATGGAATCGACGAGATCGTTGCCGTGATCCTCGAGTCCGCCAGGAAACATCGAGAATCGCCGGACCTCGGTGCCGTTCGGTCACGTCTGGTGCGTCGGATTCGTCGCAGAGCTGAACAGGAATGGATCCGCAAGGGTCTCGGCCTGGCTGGAGGTACCAAGGCGATCGAACAACTCGCAGATCGAGTTTCTCGCCAGGAGATCTCGATCCAGCAGGCCATCGAGTCGATCGTGTCCGCTGGTTAAGATCAATATCGAGTAGTGGTCCAGGCCCACCTGGATAAACGGAAGGTTCATGTCGTGATCCGCTTCGAAGAACATCATCAAGAAATTCGACAGATGGTTGCCGATTTCGCCGACAACGAGATTGCTCCAAAAGCTCAGCACATCGATGAATCCCAGGAGACTCCCACCGATGCCATCGCACAGCTGGCAGAACTGGGAATGCTCGGACTCACCATCGAGGAGCAGTTTGGTGGAGCCGAACTCGACCTCCTCAGCGCCTGTCTGGTAGTGGAAGAGATTTCACGCTGTTGTGGTTCGACTGGAGTGGTGGTGGCATCGCACCTGTTCGAGGGAACCGCAGCGATCAAGAACCTGGCGGATGATGCTGGCCGTGAACGCTGGTTGCCCGAAATGGCCAGCGGCAAGACGTTGGCGACCTTTGCCCTGGCGGAAGTCGAGGCGGAGTCGGATGCATCGGGAATCACCTGCTCGGTCGGGCAGGAACCTGACGGATTCTCCCTTCATGGCCGGAAGAGCTGGGTGATCGGCGGATTGATGGCGAATCTGGTGACCGTGGTGGCCAGAAATGGTGAGGATCAATTGCAGGATCTCGGAGCTTATGTGGTCGATCCCACCTCCGAAGGATGCACGAGGAAACCGCTGCGAGATGTTCTGGGCCTGCGTGGAGCGGGCTTCTGCGATCTTCACCTCGATGGTGTTCGAATCGAATCTCATTCTGCGCTCTCGGGATCGACATCCGGCTGGCCCGCCATCTCGCGTGTGGTGGAGATGTCTCGCCTCGGTGCGGCTTCGGTGATTCTCGGGGTCGCCCGGGGAGCGATCAGCCACGCGCTCCAGTATGCTTCGCAACGAAAAGCGTTCGGCAGGAGTATCGATCGATTCGGATCGATCCGAGCGATGCTGGCAGAAGCGGCGACCGGCGTCGAGAGCGCCAGGTTATTGCTGTGGCGAGCGGCAGGCCTCTACGATCGGGGAAAATCGGCGACTCGAGAGGGTTCGATGGCAAACTTGGCAGCGAAGCAGGCCTCCTATCGAGCGACCCGTGATGCGGTTCAAGTGCTGGGGGGGAACGGATACAGTCGTGAGTATCCGGTCGAGCGAGCGTACAGGGATGTTCAGACTGCGGTCCCCTTTGGCGGCGGCGAGGATCTACAAAAGATCATCGTATCCCGATCCTTGATAGGAGCTCGTTCATGAAAAGTGCCGTGATCTGTTCCGCGGTCAGAACCCCCATCGGAAAGTTCCTTGGCGGTTTGTCATCTCTTTCGCCGGCAGACCTCGGGGTGGCGGCAGTAGTTCCTGCACTTGAACGTGCCGGGATCTCTCCGGACCGGGTCGATGAGTTACGATTTGGTTGCGGTCGCCAAGCGGGTGGCGGCCCCAATGTGGCGCGCCAGATCGCCGTCAGATCGGGGATTCCCGTATCCTCCACCGCCGTCACCATCAACATGGCCTGTGGATCTGGATTGCTCTCCATCATCGAGGCTCGCGATGCCATCGAGCGTTCGGATGCTCAGGTGATGGTGGCTGGAGGGACCGAGAGCATGTCGCAACTTCCCTTCTACCTGCTCGGTGCCCGTAAGGGATATCGCCTCGGTCAGGGTGAAATGGTCGATGGGATGTACCGCGACGGTTTTCACTGTCCGATGGCGGACCAACTGATGGGTGCGACTGCGGAAAACCTCGCAGAAGAGTTTTCCATCGATCGTCAAGAACAGGACGCTTACGCAGTCGAGAGTCAGCAGCGTTGTCAGAGGGCCAGACAAGAGGGTCGTTTCTGCGAGGAGATCGCCGCGGTGGAAATCCCAGGACGAAAGGGTGTGACGGTGGTGGACACCGATGAGCATCCGAGGGACGGCGCGACCATCGAGGGATTGGCGCGGTTGAAGCCGGTGTTCAAGAGTGGTGGATCGATCCATGCCGGTAATTCATCGGGGATCACCGATGGAGCTTGCGCGCTGGTCATCGCAGATGAAGAAGTGGCTCGCAGCGAGGGGTGGCCGATCCTGGCGACCCTCGGAGCATCGGCACGTGCTGGAGTCGAGCCGCAGAGAATGGGCATCGGACCTGTGCCGGCGATTCGCAAGTTGCTGGAAAAGACCGGACAAAAGATCGAGGACTTTGACCTGGTCGAGTTGAACGAGGCGTTTGCCGCCCAGGTGATCGCTTGCCTCAGGGAACTCCCGATCGATTCTGAACGACTCAATGTCAACGGTGGATCCATCGCACTCGGTCACCCCATCGGGGCGACCGGGGCCAGGATCACCACCACCTTATTGCATGAGTTGAGGCGAAGAGGAGGGGGCAAGGGACTCGCGACACTATGCATCAGTGGCGGCATGGGACTGGCACTGGAGATCGATGTTCACGGCCGCTAGATTCTGGTGTGCTCTGTTTCTGAAAGGTTGAAACGATGCTGGTAGTGGATGGAAAACTTCTGATGGGATTCTTCCTGCTCTTTGCGGGATTGTTGATCTTCAATTTTCCCGACATCTTGCAGTACGCCCTGGCCGCTGTATTGGTGGTTTCAGGAGCCGCAGCGATCATCTCTTCGATGAAGAAAGGTTCTTCAAGTACCGAGGGGCCAGGAGCACAATTTCGTCGAGTGGATGAGGAAGACAAATAAGGCGATTCGGCTGCACTTCTATTTGCGTTGATGGTCGATGAGGATCAATCGGCGAACCGCCTCGTCGCCTGGAATTTGATACGCTTCATCGAGGGCAACGAACAGGCGCCGCTTCCACATCAACCCCTCGACCGCCTTCAATTCTCCATCGGCAGCAGGGCCTTTCCACAGCAACATCGGACCAAAGTAACTGTTGGTGCACCAGCCCAGCAGTCGTTCGACAGGTCCCACCGCTCGGGCGGTGACCAGGTCGACCTCCTTGCGGTGATCGCGGATCCACTCCTCGAATCTACCCCAGACACAGGTGACGCGATCTTGCAGTCCCAGTTGATTCACCACCGTCTGGAGGAAATCGATCTTTTTCCGTGTCGAATCGAGCAGCGTCACCTTCAGGTGGGGGCAGGCGATGGCGATGGAGAGGCCGGGCCAGCCGGCGCCGGTTCCCACATCGAGCACGTTACGGAACAGTTGCTCGCCGCCTTCGGCCAGTAATGGCAGTGCGGCCAACGAATCGGCAGTATGACGGATCGCCATCGATTCCGGATCGGTGACCCGGGTCAAATTCATCACCTGGTTTTTTTGACGGACCAGCCAGGCATGGCGGGCCAGGGTTTCCCTGGCGAACCCGGGCGCAAAGGGACCGAGGGCGGGGATGAAACGATCTCGAAACATCTCCCACGTCAGCGTATCTGGCGGAGGGGCATCCGGCTGTGGAGTATCGGGAGTCGATGCCTCGGGAGGTGGAGTTTCGGATCCTTCAATCTCGTCCAATTTGCACCTCCCGGGAGCGCGCCACCGGGTGCACCGCCGATCGGTACAATTCTCTGGTTGGGAACTCCTGGCTGCGAGGGTACCATCGTTTAAGCCCATCGTTGAGGGGATCGGTAGCAGGACCAATGCAAGTTTCTGAATGCACGTTTATGTAAGCAGGCTGCGTATGCGGGCCGTGGAGAGGAACATCATCATGAACGATTCCCCAGCCGAGATCTCTGGCAGCGGATTTCCCCTCACGGCCCCCAGTTCTTCCCAGTTGCAACAACTGGTCGAAAAACTGACCCCAGAACAACACCATGTCACGCAGAAGTCGGGTACGGAGGCGCCCTTTTGTGGTGGCCATCTGACGGAGAAGAGTGCCGGAGTCTATGGCTGTGTGGTGTGTCGATTGCCGTTGTTTCGATCGAGCGACAAGTTCGACTCTGGCAGCGGTTGGCCCTCCTTCTGCGATACCTATGATGCCCAGCATGTGACCAGAAAAAGCGATGCAAGCGGCGGCATGGTTCGCACCGAGATCACCTGTCGACGATGTGATGCCCACCTCGGTCATGAATTTCCCGACGGCCCGCCTCCCACCGGGATCCGCCACTGCCTCAATTCTCTCGCTCTCCACTTCTGGGCCGAAGGGGAGGCGATTCCACGAGAGATTCCACGAGAGATTTCACGAGCGATTTCCGATGCGACCGATGCGCCGGCTACCCCCGATGCCGATCTGGCCATCGCATGGTTTGGCGGCGGCTGATTCTGGGGGATGGAGGACCGCTTTGCGGCTCTCGATGGCGTCGTCGATGTCATCACCGGATACATGGGAGGGCATCTGGATCACCCCTCCTACGAGCAGGTTTGCAGTGGCCAGACCGATCATGCCGAGACGGTGGAGATCCACTATCACCCGCAGCAGGTGACCTACACTGATCTGGTGAAACTGTTCTTCGAACTACACGATCCCACCACCCAGGATCGGCAAGGCCCCAATGTCGGGAGTCAGTATCGTTCGGTGGCCTTTTGCAACGATCCGGATGAACAGCAACAGGTGCAGCAACAGATCGAACGACGGGTAGCAGAAGGTGTGTGGCGCGGTCGAAGCTGCTGCACTCAGGTCATCTTCCCGGCGCCAACCTTCTGGCGAGCGGAGGAGCATCACCAGGACTACTACAAGAAGCATCGAGGCTTCTGCTCCCACTGAGATCAGGAGTGAACCACTCCGAGTGGGTCGACAACTGGATCCTGATCACACTCTTTTGAGCGGCGAATGCACAGCAACCCCTCCAGTAGCATCCACAACTGCAGCAGCATGCCGAAGCCGAGCACGATCACCTGTGGCCATGCGATCGATTCTGCGTTCAAGAGGCGATCCATCTGGGAGATGGCCGCCCAGCCGACGGTGACGGTGAGGAAACACAGCGGAATCAGCGTCGGCAAGATCGGTCGTCTTCGACGCGCTTGCCAGGTGGTCAATACGACCAGCGTCAGGCTGGCGAGTAACTGGTTGGTGACTCCGAAGATGGGCCACAACACCAGCCCACCCTTGCCATCTTTGCCTGCCAGCAGTGCCAGCGCCGCCGCAGAGAGCACTGCGATGGCGGTGGCGACATGCCGCCGGGCAAGGAATTTCCATCCGATCGATTCTGCCAGCTCCTGGATGACATAGCGCTGGATTCGGGTGGCGCTATCCATCGTGGTGGCGGCAAAGGAAATGATGACCACCGTGATCACGGTGGCGAGGAACTGCGGGGAGAAGAAGGGCAGTGCCGCTCCGATGAAGGCCGCTCCTCCATCGATGAAGCCAGACAGCCTGGCCAGGAGGGAACCCTTGCCGACCCATTCAGCAGAGTATTGAGCGGCCCACTCCTCTCCACTGGCGAAACCTGCCGCAGAGATGCAGCACAAGATGACGACCACGGCCAGACCGCCCTCCAGCACCATCGCTCCGAATCCGATGCTCCTTGCATCCTGTTCGCTGGCCAGTTGTTTGGATGTGGTACCGCTGGCGACCATGCAATGGAAACCACTGACGGCACCGCAGGCGATGGTGATGAAGAGAAAGGGAAACAGCAATGGCGCATCTGCGGGGGGATTGGGATTGATGGCAGGGGCCACCACTTCCAGTTGCCAGCCACCGGTCACCGACAGCACCAGTAGTCCGGCAAGCAGCGCACCCAGTGCGAGGAATAATTGATGGGAGTTGATGGCATCTCTGGGCTGGAGGAGTTTTTGGACCGGCAGGACGGAGGCGATCCACGCATAACCGAAGAGCATCACCAACCAGAACAGCCCGGCATTTTCGGCGAGCCACACTCCAGCCGAGTTTTCGCCCCAGTCAAAAGCGGCAAGGGAGCGGACGCTCTCGGTCGATCCGATGCCGATGCAGCCGTACATCACGACCAGTGCCAGCGCTCCCCACAGTGCCATCGACTGGCCGCGCATCCATTGCCAGCCGACCAGTAGCGCCAGCGGGATCTCGATCCATACCGCCAGGATGCTTTCGGGTCGGGCCACAAACAGCGAGGCGATGACGAAGGCAAACACCGCCAGAACCACCCACAGCGCCAGCAGGATGAAGATCAAGAAGAGCCAGCGAACCCTGGGAGAGAGGATCTCTGCGCACAGATCCCCGATGCTGCGTCCTTGATTCCTGGTCGATAGCACCAGGGCACCCAGATCGTGTACTGCACCGATCAGGATCGAGCCGAACACCACCCACAACAGTGCCGGAAGCCAGCCCCAGGTGACCGCAACTGCAGGACCGACGATGGGCCCGGCGCCAGCGATCGTCACGTAGTGGTGGCCAAACAGGATGGAGCGACGGGTCGGAACGAAATCGACCCCATTTTCTCGCGAGTGACTGGGCAGTTGCTGATCATCGACTTCCCCGATGCCATATACCCTGGTGGCGATCCAGGAACCGTAGTAACGGTATCCGAGCCACAGCACCACGGCACTGGTGATGGCGAGGGTGGTGACATTCATCGATCCTCCTTGGATGGGTGTCAGGGTAGTCTCGAGTGCTGGGCAGCCCAAGAGGCACCTTGCGGGTTTCCCATCCCTTGGGGATACTCCGACCATCTCGTGGGGTGAGTACATCAGTGGTGCAAGCATCCGCAGTGGTGCAGAGGAGGAAGATGAGCGAGGATTCGGATGTGGCGCAGCAGTACTGGCGAAAGAACCTGAAGATCATCTCGTTGCTGCTGACAATCTGGGCAGTGGTTTCGCTCGGTTTCGGCATCGCACTGGCTCCATGGCTCAATCAGTACCAGTTGCCGGGTACCGAATTCCCGCTCGGGTTCTGGTTCGCCCAGCAGGGATCGATCTACGTCTTCGTCATCCTCATCTTCGTCTACGCCTGGCGAATGAACCGCCTCGATGATGAGTTTTCCGCAGGTCAGGACGGTCGATGATGGGTGTCACCGCCTGGACGAACCTGCTGGTCGGAGCTTCCTTTCTCCTCTACATCGTCATCGCCATCCGTTCCAGGGCGACCAGCACCGGAGAGTTCTACATCGCGGGTCAGGATGTCCCGCCGCTGGCCAATGGAATGGCCACCGCTGCCGATTGGATGAGTGCCGCATCGTTCATCTCGATGGCGGGGATCATCTCCTTCAGCGGTTACGACGGTTCTGTTTACCTGATGGGATGGACCGGGGGCTACGTGTTGCTGGCACTGCTGCTGGCGCCGTATCTGAGGAAGTTCGGCAAGTTCACCGTGCCCGATTTCATCGGAGAGCGGTATTACTCCCAGACGGCTCGATTGGTGGCGGTGATCTGCGCCATCTTTGTCTCCTTCACCTATGTTGCCGGTCAGATGCGTGGAGTCGGAGTGGTGTTTAGCCGCTTTCTCGAGATCGATGTCACCAACGGGGTCATCATCGGAATGGCCATCGTCTTCATCTACGCAGTTCTCGGCGGGATGAAGGGCATCACCTACACCCAGGTGGCTCAGTACTGCGTGCTGATTTTTGCCTTCATGGTTCCTGCCATCTTCATCTCGTTGATGGTGGCGGGTACTGCGATTCCTCAGATCGGTTTCGGGTCGATCCCGGATGGTGAAGAGTTGAGCCTGTTGGCACGGCTCGATGGGTTGCATGAGCAACTGGGCTTCACCAAGTACACGCTCGGATCGGGCAATACCATCAACCTGCTGGCCATCACATTTGCTCTGATGGCGGGGACTGCCGGGCTGCCGCATGTGATCATTCGCTTCTACACCGTTCCCAGCGTCCGCGCCGCTCGAAAGTCGGCAGGCTGGGCGCTGCTCTTCATCGCCATCTTGTACACGACTGCGCCCGCCGTGGCAGTCTTTGCTCGCACCAACCTGATCGACACGGTAGAGGACAAGAGTTATGCGGAAATTCCCAACTGGTTCCACAAGTGGGAGAACACCGATCTGATCGCCTGGGTCGACAAGGATGGTGATGGTCGGGTGAAGTATCGGGCAGGAAACGCCCTCGACCCGGCCAAGCCCAGTTTTCTTGACGACCGAGGAGTCAGCGGTGAGCGTCTTCTCTCGAACACACCGACCAGCAATGCCAATGAACTGTACGTCGATCGCGACATCATGGTGCTGGCCAACCCCGAGATCGCTGGACTTCCCAACTGGGTGATCGCCCTGGTCGCCGCGGGAGGCTTGGCGGCGGCGCTATCGACGGCGGCGGGCTTGCTGCTGGTGGTTTCCACCTCCATCTCTCACGACCTGTTGCGCAAGTGGTTGCGACCTGATCTCTCCGACAGGGAAGAGTTGCTGGCCGCACGCATCTCAGCAGGAGTGGCGGTCTGTATCGCCGGTTACCTGGGCATCCACCCACCCGGATTTGTCGCCGAGGTGGTGGCGTTTGCCTTCGGCCTGGCAGCGGCCAGCTTTTTCCCGGCGATCCTCATGGGGATCTTCATCAAACGGATGAACCGTGAGGGTGCCATCTCCGGCATGCTGGTCGGGCTGATCTTTACCGCCAGTTACATCATCTATTTCCGGTTTCTCCACCCCGAACTCGACACGGTGGAGAACTGGTGGTGGGGCATTTCGCCGAAGGGGATCGGCACCGTTGGCCTCTGTTTCAACTTCATGGTCGCCGGAATCGTTCGATCCTTCACTGCTGATCCGCCGGCAGAGGTGATGAAGATGGTCGAGGAGATCCGGCTACCGGAGGTGAAGTAGCAGCGGAGTTAGCGCTTCTGACCATCGCCGATCTCGTCATCGCCAATCTCGGTGCGCAAGATGCCAGCGAGGATGAGCATTCCTCCGAGCACGGCCCAGCCGGAGAGCACTTCTCCCACCAGCAGCCAGGAGAAGGTCGCTGCGGTGACCGGTTCGAAGGCAAAGATCACCGCGGTTCGTACCGCCGTGGTGGTGCTCTGCGCCCAGCTCTGGGCGAGGAATGCCAGTGCTGTGGCGAACAGTCCGGTCAGTAACACCGCACCCCAGACCTGACCGGAGAGCTGTCGAGGATCAGGAATTTCTTCCAGGACGACTGCTGCCATCAGCGACAGCAGGAATACCGTGAACAGTTCGACCAGGGTCAGTGACAAGGCCGAGAGTTGCGCTGCCCAGCGCGCCTTGACGATGATCTGGAAGGCGAATGCGACGGCACAAACGAGGGTCAGAAGATCACCAAAACCGACATCTGGCTCGGGCGGAGGACGATCGATGGTGGAGGATCCTCCAAGGGTCATCAGAGCCAGTCCTAGTGCCGCCAACGAGACTCCCAGAAGCACTCTCTTCTGCAGCTTCTGGCGCAGCAGCCACCACCCCAGCAGGGGAACGAAAATCACCGCCATGCCGGTCAGGAAACCGGAGTGAGAAGGGGTGGTGTGAAGCAGGCCGGTGGTCTGAAAGGAGTAGCCCAGCCACAGGGCAAGCCCCGCGAGAAAGCCAGCCTTCCACAGCACTGCGGTGGAGCCGAGTGATTTCTTGCGGGGGCGACGCCACAGCAGTAGCGGCAGTAGTGCCAGGGTGGCGATTCCGAAGCGCAACAGATGAAAACTGTGGATCGGGATCTCGTCGATGGCGTTCTGCACCGAGACGAAGGTGGCACCCCAGATGATGACCACCGCGACCAGCGTTAGATCCGCCCTTACTGCCCTGAAACGCACTTTTACGACCTTTCCGGCCCGCGGATCCGCTTCAATGGAAGGGGTCTCCATGCTATCTTGCACGCAATCCCGAATTCCCCAAGGGAATGTTGTTGGATTCGAGTGCCCCGCTGGGTCGCAGCGATCCAAGATCGATCCCTCGGTCCAGACAAGTAAGCAGGCACCGGAAGAACCCGTGATCACGGTGCCAGTGGAGGAACAGAAGATGAGTTTTGAATTTTCAGTCGGCTTGCGAAAGCAAGGTTGGTTCAAGCAGATCCGCAATCTTCTGGGGGTTGCGCTGCTGATCTTTACATCCTCTTCCGCCGCGGAAGCCCAGGAGCAGAGACATCTTCAGCACATCCTGGTCGCTACCGAAAAGGTCGCCGATCGCCTCATCGAGGTGATCGAAGAAGGGCGTGATTTCAAGACTCTGGCGCGCAAATATTCGCTCGATGTGGGGACCAAGATCCTCGGCGGCGACCTCGGCTGGGTGCACTACGGTGCGATGGAGGCGGAATTCAGCGCCGCTGGCTTCGCCATCGAGAAACCGATGGGGCTGGGCAAGTGCAAGACTCGCTACGGGTGGCATGTGATCCAGTTCATCGAGACTCGTGGAGAGCCGATCGAAAACCCGCCCAAGCCTCAGCAACGAGATCGGTCTCAGCCAGCGGAGAACCCGGTATCTCCGGTGCCGGTGGCCGGCGATCGAAATGAAGACCTGGAATGGACCATCGCTTTTTCCAAGAGATCGGTCTTGCCAGGAGAGGATGTTGAACTGGTGATCGGAGTCCGCAACAAGAGTGGAAAAGCGCTGGAGGTGCTGGATCCAATGCTGTGGCCTCTGGGCTTGATCGTTCGCTATCAGTTCGGAAAATTGAATGTCCCGATGGGCCTGCCCGAGGGATTTGATCCGACAAAGATGGAGATGCGTAAGATCGGGGGCAAGGAGTATCTCGAGAGTAGCTTTCGGCTCAACGATTACGCCGATGTGTCGGTCCCATGGCCGATCGTGAGAGTGATCTGGCGCGGCGACTCGCTCTTCGGGCGGATTGAAAAACATGCTCCGGAAATCATGGGCCAGCCTGACTATGCGACCTGGAAATCTCGCTGGCGCTTTTACCGTTCCGAAGAGGCGCAGTTCAATCTGCTCCCCGAGGTGAAGCCTGAGGATCGCTGGTTCTTGTGTCTCTTCTCCAGCGGCAGGATCTGGGTCGAGGTCAAGGATGTTGGAATACCCGGTCTTCGCCAGGAGATCATCCAGCAGGTGCGAGAGGGGAATCTCAACAATGTCCCCATTTCACTGACCCAGGGACAGTCGATCCAGTTCGGAGTCTCACCCGGCACGAGCGGTGGTGTGCCCAATTCGTTGATCGATCCGTCAATAAAGTTCCCGATGGAACTGGGTACATTTTCGGTGATGCCCACCGGAAGCGCAAAAGGTTTGAAACTGGGTCGCAAGTTTTCGATTGGACTGGGTCGATCTCCGGCACTGGCTGCAAAGGTGATCTCCTGTGGCAAGGTGGTGCTGGAGGAGGGGGAGCCGATCTCTCGAATACAGGAGCGAATCGCCAAGGGACTCGCCGCCGAGTTGACCCTTTCCCTGGCATATCCCTTCGATCTGTTGCCAGACAAGATCAAGGGTGTATGTGACGACGCTTTTGTCGAGAAGTCTACTACCGGTTTGGTTGTACCTTCGACGACCAATCAGAAGCCTCAGTTCTCCGACAATCAGGGGAAGACTCCGCCACGTCCTGCTGGAGCTCCGCTGCCAAGGGTCCTTTTCGACACCACTGCCGGTCCATTGCTGGTGGAACTGTTCGAGGACGATTCCCCCAACACGGTGGCAAACTTCATCTCGCTGGTTGGAAATGGCTATTACGATGGTCTCAAATTCCACCGAAAGGTGAGCACCAACAAGAGTCGTGGGTTCATCCAGGGTGGGAGTCCTGACGGGACCAGTGCTGGAGGCCCGGAGTACTGCATCGCGGATGAGATCAACAAGAAGCACAAGGCGATCCGCGGATCTCTCATCATGGCGCGCAAGCACACTGAACCCGATACGGCGGGATCACAGTTCATCATCGGTCTCGATAATCTGGCCTATCTCGATGGAACTTACACCGTTTTCGGCCGCGTGGTCGAGGGGGGCGAGGTTCTCGATCGACTGCTAGAAGGCACCGTCATTCGACGGGCAATCGTCAAGCGCACGCGAGACCATGAGTACACACCCGCAAAGATCCTCACGGTCGGTGAGAAGTAACGGGGTTGTGGATGGAAGAGCTGGCTCTTAAAAACCTACAGATCGACAATCCTGCCGAGGGCGTGCTGAAGGTCACGGTCGATCGGCCGGAGCAATTGAATGCCCTCGATGACGAGACCGTTGCGGAGATTCATCGCACCTTCGAAGCGATCTCTCGCGATTCTTCGATCCGCGTGGTGATCATCACTGGTGCTGGCCACAAGGCTTTCGTTGCGGGAGCAGACATCCAGCAACTGGCCCGGCAGGATCATGATCAGGCGTTGAAACGAGCACTTGCCGGACAGGCTGCGTTCGATGCGTTGGAACGCTGTGGCAAGGTGGTGATCGCACAGGTCAACGGATTTGCTCTCGGTGGCGGCTGCGAACTGGCTCTCGCATGTCACCTTCGATACGCCTCCAGTCGAGCCAAGTTGGGTCTGCCAGAAGTGACGCTGGGGATCATCCCTGGATACGGTGGAACCCAGCGATTGCAGCGAATCGTCGGTCGTGGAAGAGCTCTCCAGATGATCCTCACCGGGGAATTCGTCACCGCAGAGACTGCATTCGCGATGGGGCTCATCAATGGAGTAGAGCCACCAGAACATCTGGAAGAGAAGGTGATGGAAATCGCCGCCACCCTTTGCAAGCGTGGTCCGGTCGCCTTGAAACTCGCCATCGATGCAGTACTTCGTGGAGGTGATGAATCGCAGCAACAAGGAATGAACATAGAAGCCGAACTTTTTGCTCGGATCAGTGAAACTGAAGATATGCGAGAAGGGATGAGTGCCTTTCTCGAGAAAAGACCCCCGGAGTTTCGGGGCCAGTAGCCGGCGCTCACGATCGATTCGATCGAAGTGCCCGATTCCAGACAGGGAAGAGACCATGAACAAGAAGATACAGATTCTCGGTGGAGCCAGGACCGCCATGGCCGAATATGTCGGCACTCCTGGCTTCGGGTTATTCAAGGACATCAGCGCCATCGAACTGGGAGCCCTGGCCACCCGAGAAGCATTGCGGAGATCGGAAGTGGATCCCGCTGCGGTCGATCACGTGGTGATGGGGAACGTGATGCAGACCAGTGCGGATGCACTTTACGGTGCCAGGCATGTGGCATTGCGTGCAGATCTTCCGGTCGAGACACCCGCTCTGACCGTCAATCGCCTGTGCGGTTCCGGTCTGCAGGCAGTGGTGACCGGTGGTCAACAGATCTTGCTCGACGAGGCCCAGGTGGTGGTCTCTGGTGGCATGGAGAACATGTCTCAGTGTCCCCATGTGATCCGAGGGGCCCGTGAGGGGTTCCACCTCGGTGGAGGGAAACTGGAAGATCTTCTGATGGCGTCCCTGATGGATCCGTACTGCGGGCTCTTCATGGCTCAGACCGCAGAGAAGTTGGCCGTGCAGTACGAGATTTCTCGTGAAGAGCAGGACGAGTTTGCCATCGTCTCCATCCAGCGTGCCATGGCAGCTCAGGAAAATGGACTTTTCGCCGACGAGATGTTTTCAGTCGAGGTCAAACGTCGAAAGGACTCGATCCAGGTCGACACCGATGATCATATCAAGCCGGGGACCACTCACGAAAAACTGGCACGGCTGAGACCCGCCTTCGGCAAGGATGGAACGGTTACCGCAGGAAATGCCAGCGGCATCGTCGATGGTGCCGCTGCGGTGGTGTTGGCGGCAGAAGGTGCCAGTGCGGCTGCGGGCCGCTCGGTGCTGGGAACCGTCAAGGGATGGCACACCGTTGGTGTGGATCCTTCGGTCATGGGGATCGGTCCTGCTCCAGCGATCAACGGACTGCTCGAGGCGCAGGGATTGTCGCTCGCAGACATCGCACTGTTCGAGATCAACGAAGCCTTCGCGGCGCAGTACATCGCTGTCGAGAAGGAACTGGGACTGGATCGAGACAAGGTCAATGTCAACGGTGGAGCCATCGCTCTGGGGCATCCGCTGGCGATGACCGGAACCCGATTGATCCTCACGATCTGTCACGAGTTGCGCCGTCGTGGCGGCGGACTTGGCGTGGCGAGCGCCTGTATCGGAGGAGGCCAGGGCATCGCTGTCCTGGTTGAGGTTTAGAATCAACACAACAGAAACAGGATTCAAGGGAGAGAGAACGTGACGAAGAAGTACAAAGTTGCAGTATTCGGTGGAGATGGTATCGGGCCCGAGGTGACACGCGAAGCCTTCAAGGTTCTCGATGTGGTCAGCGAGATGGGCGGATTCGAGATTGATCGAACCGACTATCCCCACGGAAGTGAGCATTACCTGGCGACTGGAGAATTACTGCCCGATGAAATCCTTGATCAGGTGCGGGGCATGGACGCTGCGTATCTGGGAGCCATCGGAGATCCTCGAGTCGAGGTGGGATTGGTCGAGCGAGCCATCATCGCAGGGCTTCGATTCAATCTCGATCTCTTCGTCAACCTGCGACCGATCCGGTTGCTCTCCGAGAAGTTCTGCCCACTCAAGGGCAAGGGGCCCGACGACATCGATTTTGTCGTGGTCCGGGAGAATACCGAGGATGCCTATGCGGGCATCGGAGGTATTCTCAAGAAGGGTACCGCTCAAGAAGTGGCCATGCAGCAGATGGTATACACAAGACATGGTGTGGAGCGCGTGATCCGATTTGCATTTGAACTGGCAAGGAAGCGAAACCGGCAGAAGAAATTGATGCTGGTCGACAAGGCCAATGCCATCCGGGCTCAGGATATCTGGACCCGTACCTTTGCCGAAGTGGGGGAGGAATTCCCTGACATCGAACAGGATCATGCCTACGTTGATGCTGCTTGCATGTGGATGATCAAGAATCCGGAATCTTTCGATACCGTCGTCACGACAAATCTGTTTGGTGACATCATCACTGACCTGGGAGCCGTTCTGCAGGGAGGCATGGGAGTCGCTGCCAGCGGAAACATCCATCCAGGACAGGTTTCGATGTTCGAGTCGATCCACGGATCGGCACCGAAGTACAAGGGCAAGAATGTCTCCTGTCCCATCGCCGCAATCGCTGCAGTTCAGATGATGCTCGACCATCTCGGAGAAGCGGGTGCGTCCGCTCGAGTCGAGGGAGCGGTGGAGAGTGTCTTACAGGGTAAAGATGTGACATCGGTGAGTGCTTCCAGTGGCATATCTACCGATGAATGGGGTGACCGTGTGATCGAGAAGATCCGAACACTCTGATCGGATTCCATCATGAGTGAATCGGCCATTTTCGATCAGTGCGCGCGGCTCGATGAAGATCATCATCTCGAAGTGGTGACGGTTTCGGGTTCGGACTCGGAGCCGTTTCTGCAACGACTCATCTCCTGCGACCTGAATAAGGTCACCGATGAGATCGGTTGCCGGGGCACCTTGCTTGGTGGTAAGGGACGGATCCTGGCGTTCTTCGATGTCTATCGCTGGGACGAGCGATTCCACCTGATCGTCGATAGCGCCCTGTCAGGGGTGCTTCGTGCCCGTCTCGACCGGCTGGTGATCCTCGAAGATGTGTTGATCGAGTCTGGCGAGCTTGCGGTGATTTCCCTTCAAGGCCCCACTTCTGGTGCCGTGATCGAGCAACTGGACGGTGATTTGCCCGAGGCTTTTCTTCACTGCAGACCATGGAGAGATGGGTGGATTGCATCTCGTCGTCGCTCGCAGGTGGCTGGATTCGAGCTGGTGATCCCAACGCAGCAACTGGCCCCGGTGGAACAGCAACTGGAACTTCTGGGAGTCAGCCGTTGTAGCGCCGAAGATGCGGAACGAGCGCGGATCGAAGGAGGTTTTCCTCGCTTCGGCCAGGAGATCACCGATCGCTCCTTGCCCCCCGAAGTTGGACTGGAAGATTCCATCTCCTACGACAAGGGATGTTACTCGGGGCAAGAAGTGCTGGCACGAATCCGTACTTATGGCGCTGTTAATCGTCAGTTGCGGAGCATCCATCTGGAACTGCCCGAGGGGATCGATTCGGCAAGTGTGGCGCCAGGGGATCCACTCGAGCGTGTCGATGATGAGGGGAAGTCCCCGGGAATCATCACATCGGTAGCGCGGTGTCCTGATGGATTTGCGCTACTGGCTTCGGTCAAGAAGACTCACATCGAAGTCGGGACGTCACTACGGTGGCAGGGCACTTCCGGAGCTGGATCTTCACTGACGATGATCGGTAATGTGCAACTCCCGTTTCACCCCTGATCTTTACCCCTGATCCGCATGTGGGGCGCACTCGGAGACCAGCGAGAGCAGTTCCTTGTCGGAGAGGATCCGGTCTGATTTCTTCGCATGGCCAAAGATCTTGCCAACAAGATCTTCAGTCGGTTCGATGCCACGCTGTTCAAGCCAGAAGATCACATTCGACTTTCCACTCATCGGTCCGACGCTGATCTTTTGAGACAGCCCGAATTCATCGGCGGGAACCCCCGAGTAGACGCGATTTGCCAGCCACCGATCACCCTTTCGAAACGCCTTGATCACCGCAGCAGCATGAACTCCGGTTGCGGTCTCGAAGGCGTCTGTCCCGAAGATGGGATAGTTTCTCGGAATCGGTACATGGCACGATTCACTGACCTTCTGGACATATTCGGGGAGCAGGGTCAGGTCGTTGTCGATGTAGCCCAACAGTTTCAGATTGGCCAGCAGTAAGTCCATCGATGTGTTGCCACAGCGTTCACCGATCCCAAGGGCTGCGCCGTGAATCCGGTGTACACCCGCTTCCACAGCGGCGATGGAGTTTGCGATGTCGAGATCTCGATCTCGATGGCCGTGCCAGTCGATCTTGATCCCCTCGACACCGGTATCCTTGATCACCTCCTGGATGAAAGTGATCAGGGAACGGACGCCACTTGGCGTGGCGTGCCCAACGGTATCGCAGACGCAGGCGCGAGTCGCACCATGCTCGATGGCAGTGCTGTAGAGGGCGCGTAGTGTTTCAGGGGCAGCGCGAGTGGTGTCCTCGGTGACATACATCTGAGGGAGACCTTCACGACTGCAGAGTTTGGATGCGTTGGTGGTATGTTCGAGCATCTTCTCAAGAGTCCAGTCCTCGGTGTATTGACGGATGGGACTCGACCCGATGAAGGTACAGCATTCGATGGGAATCCCGACCTTCTGACTGATCCGTGCGACAGCATCGATGTCTTTTTTATGTGTCCTGGCGGCGCAGTTGGGAGTGATCGATAGATTTTCGTCGACGATCAATTGACAGAGGCGTGTGACATCCTCGATCGCCCGTGGCCCCGCTCCGGGAAGTCCGACATTGGCGGTGTGGATTCCCAGACGATCCATCAGACGGAGAATCTCGAATTTTTGCTCGATGGGAGGATCGACCACCGATGGCGATTGGAGTCCATCTCTGAGCGTCTCGTCGTCAAACTCGACCGGCTCTGTGCGGGTTTGCGACTTCTCCACGACATTCCAGTCGTGGATCAGATCCCTGGCTCGATCGTCTCCTTTGTCCGAGGATTCATCTTCAAACTGATTCATCGAAGCCTTCCGTGATGGGGTTCTCCCGAGGGGAGCAGTCAATCACCCCTGATGATAGGAGTGGAGCGGGCCTGGTCAAGTTCTGCACGATCTTCAATAATCGGAACTCTGGCCCTTGAAGCGGCTCAGAGGCCCAGATACTTGGGTCCTCCGGCATCCGAGGGAACTGTCCAGGTGATCACCTGGTATGGATCCAGAATATCACAAGTCTTGCAATGGACGCAGTTGGAGTGATTGATCTGCAATTTCTCCTGTCCCTTGTCATCGTCGACGATCTCGTAGACGTTTGCCGGACAGAAGTGCTGACAGGGATTTCCGTACTCCTCCTTGCAGCGTGAGATGCAAAGATCGGTGTCTGCCACCTTGAGGTGACTGGGTTGATGCTCGGAGTGAACCGATCCCGAGTGGTACACCTGGGTCACCTTGTCGATCAGTTTTTTTCCATCATATTCAAGTGGCTCTGGCCTCGGCTCGGCATGCTGGATCTTCAGCATCTCGTCGTGATCCGCCTTCAGCGGGATGAACTCCTTGCCGATTCCGCCGAGTACATACTTGATACCCGCGCGGATCGCACCGCTCCAAAAACCCCGGCCCTGAAATTCAGCGCGATAGTTGCGGACCCGCCACAGCTCCTGCTTGAGCCATGAGTTGTTGAATCGCTCGTCATAGGAGCAAAGAGATTCCGCACTGAAGTCGTCCTTGCGAATCGCTTCGAGAAGTGTTTCTGCAGCGAGAAGCCCCGTCTTCATCGAGGTGTGCACTCCCTTGAGCCGACTCACGTTGAGATTGGATCCGGCATCGCCGATGATGAGAAATCCGTCTCCCCATGGCCGTGGACGCGACCAGTAGCCTCCTTCTGGAAGGCACTTCGCGCCCGCTTTGAGGATCTCTCCGCCTTCGAGAATCTTGCCAATGAAGGGGTGTTGCTTCCAGCGCTGGAAATTTTCCCACGGATCGGTCCATGGTTGTTGAGCATCCAGAGCGGTGACAAATCCGATCGATACTCGATCTGCGGAGAGACCGTAGATCCATGAACCGCCATACTGGGTCGAGGAGAGGGGCCAACCGGATGTGTGCAACACCTTGCCGGCGGGGAAGCGTCCCTCGGGTAACTTCCACAGTTCCTTGCCGCCGGTCCCGTAGATCTGAGGATTTCGTCCCTGCAACTTCTGCTCGTCGATCAACTGTCGTGTGAGGGATCCCCGGACTCCTTCGCCGAGCACGGTGCATTTTGCACGGATCTCTGCGCCGGGTTCAAATCCTGGCCCAGGATTCCCACTGGCATCCAAACCCTTGTCCATCGTTTGGACCCCAGCGATGTGACCCTTGGCATCATGGAGGAATTGATGGCCGGGGAATCCTTCGAAGACCATCACCTCTGCTTCTTCACAACGGTCCTTCAGCCAGGTCACCATCTCCGAGAGACTGATGACGGGAAATCCGTGATTTTTTAGCATCGGTGGCACCGGAATGCGCAGTGCGCCAGTGGCGGAGAGGTGACGTACTTCTTCCTGGTCGACCCAGGCTTCGACGGGAAGCCCACAGTCTCGCCAGTCCTCACCGAGCAGTTCCACCAGCGGGCGAGGATCGACCACTGCCCCGGAGAGGATGTGGGACCCGACCGTCTGGGCCTTTTCAATCACCGCAATCTCCACATCGTCGCGACCCATGGCAGCCAGTTGCTTCTTCAGATGGAGAGCCGATGTCAGGCATGCAGGGCCTGCTCCGACGAACAGGATGTCTACCGGCAACTCTTCTCGCTCGATGGGCATGATCGCTCCGATCCGGGGTTTGCGGCATCTTATCCAGCCCGGCCAGGGATTCCACCTGACCGAGTGTTCCTTGCAGTGAACAGCGGGTCGTCGTAGTTTCCTGCGGATGAGACTGATCAGCCGGAAGGGGGTCCGAGGTGGCTCGTTCGAGCAGCAACAAGAAATCAGCAGGGAAACAGGCTCCCTCCGGAAAGAAGCGAAGGAAGGTCCGTCTCGACGGCTGCTCCTTCACATTGAAGGATCTGGCAGCGATTGGCGCAGGAGAGGCCACCCTTCGATTGACCCGCCTGGCCCGCCAGCGCATCAAAGCGGCCTCCCGATCGGTGATCCAGGCTGCAGCGTCCACCGAGCCGAGTTATGGCATCAACACCGGTTTCGGTAGATTTTGTCGGGTCCAGATCGAGCCGGCAGAGGTCGAGAAACTGCAATTGAATCTGATTCGATCTCATGCCACGGGAATCGGGGCTCCGCTCGAGGCGGCCCAGGTTCGCCTGGCGCTGGCGTTGCGAGCGAATGCCCTGGCGCGAGGAAATAGCGGCATCCATCTCGAGGTGATCGAATTGCTGATGGCGATGCTCGAGAAGGATGTGCTGCCCAAGATCCCCAGGATGGGCTCGGTCGGTGCCAGTGGTGATCTCGCTCCTCTCTCACACCTGGCTCTGGTGCTGGTCGGGGAGGGTGAGGCGCTGGTCGGAGGTCGGTGGCTCGCTGGCAAGACCGCTTTGCGCCGAAGTGGCCTCGAGCCGATTGTTCTCAAGGCCAAGGAAGGTCTGTCGCTGATCAACGGAGTGCAGGTCTCGGTGGCGATGCTGACGGGAGCCGTGCTGGAGGCTCAAGCAGTGGTGGATGCGGCGGATCTCTCCGCCGCCATCAGCCTCGAGGGGCTGTTGGGATCGATGCAGCCCTTCGATGAGAGGATCCACCAGGTCCGACCCCATCCAGGCCAGGCGAGGGTGGCAGCCAGTATCCGGTCCCTTTTGAAGGGGAGCCAGATTGGCGCCTCCCACATCGACTGTGATCGGGTTCAGGACCCCTATTCCTTGCGCTGTGTTCCTCAGGTTCATGGGGCGGTTCGAGATGCGCTCGATTGGATCGGCCAGACCGTCGAGCGGGAAGCCAACTCCTCGACCGATAACCCGCTGGTTTTCGCCGAGCAGGATGAAGTCCTTTCTGGCGGCAACTTTCACGGTGCGCCAGTGGCTTACGCCGCAGATCTCCTGTCGATCGTGCTCGCCGATCTCTCTTCCATCTCGGAGCGTCGTACAGAGAAACTGATCAATCCCGATACCAATCAGGGATTGCCTGCGTTTCTCGCCCGAAACGAGGGACTCGAATCGGGGTGGATGATGGCGCAGGTGACTTCCGCCGCGCTGGTGTCACGGATGAAAGTTCTCTCCCATCCTGCTTCAGTCGACTCGATCGTGACATCGGCGGGATCGGAGGACCATGTCAGCATGTCGACACATGCCTCGGAGAAGGCGGCAGAATGTGCGGGGCTGGCTGCACACGTGATCGGGATCGAATTACTGGTGGCGCTCGACGCCATCGAGTTGAGGAGACCGTTGCGAAGTGGTCGACGACTGGAGCAGAGAATCGCAGCGATCCGCCAGCGAATTCCTGCACAGTCGGGAGATCGGATCCTCGCTCATGAACTGGAAGATGCAGCAACCCTGGTACGAGAAGGAAAGATTGCGGTTCTCTAGTTCTCTGGCAGCGTTCCCTCGAAGACGACCAGTCGTTCATGATGGACACCATCTCGAACCGAATAGGATCCCGGGACCTTGGCCATTTCCAGCATGAAATCGGGATCGTCATAGTAGTAGTCGCGGAACGGGAAGTCCTTCTCTGCAAGTATCTTTACCGACATGCCACAATCTTCCATCAACGAGATGGTCTTGGCCATATTTCCCATCGTCGAATGGATGAAGATGATACGACCGCCCGGTCGGACCAACTTGTGAGCCTCCAGGATGAGTGTATCGATGAAATATCGGCGGTATCGTTTGCCCGAAACACAATAGGGAGGATTTGCGACCAGGGTGTCGTAGCCACTGACGTCGACCTGGATCCAGTCCGCCACCAGTAGCCGCGCCGGAGTCTCGACCTGATGGGAATCTAGATTCTTGCGCGCGTGGATCAGGATCTGATCGTTAATTTCTGTGAGGAGCAACTCACGAGCTCCACGCTTTGCCAGGATGATTGCATGCAAGCCGCAGCCAGTTCCCAGTTCCAGCACACTCTCTCCGGAGAAGTTCAGCGCCCCGAGGGTTTCGGCGAGCAAGACTCCGTTGGGTGTCGGGTTCCAGACGCCTTCCGGCACCTCGAGGTTCAACTGCAGGTCTCCGACAGAGAATGCCATTGAATGGGCAGATAGATTGTCGCCAGTCGGCTCCAAGGGGGTCATCGGGATGGGCTCTCTCTCATCGTCGGCATTAATTTATCAGCTGCCTGGTTTGGCGAGTCTCCGCCAAACTACCAGAGGGTGGGTGAAGCATCCACGAACTGGGTCGGGTATGTTGCCGGAGGTGAAGCCATCCCCGATATCGTGCATCGGTCGGGAGGGGTGCCGATCCAGAAGGGCAGAGACCGAGATGACGACTCATGAGGATCGTTGGAGCCAGCACCGGGAAATCTCGGGTGGTGTTCTCGCTCTCGATGCGGAAGATCTGGTCCGCCTGCTACCGTTGTCGAAGAAGCGGATCCTGATCGACCGAGTGCTGTCGCTTCAACCGGGGAGGCACGCAGTGGCACAAAAGGCGGTCACCGCAGGAGATGTGGCGACTCCGGGCCGAAAATCTGGTTTTGTTTTTCCATCCACCAGTGCCCTCATCGCACTGGAGCAGGTGTCGATGGTGATCCTGCTCTCTGCATCCGAACCGAAAAGTACTCTCGCATCGGCCTGGTGTCATCAGCCCACGTCGATCTATCCGTCACTGGTGGAGGTGGAGACGCTGGATGTGGTGCAAGAGATGACGGTACCCGGTCTTCTGCATCTGCGTGCGAGCAAGGTCTCAGAATCGAGCGAAACAATGAAATTTGAGGGTGGAGTGAGCGTTGGCGGCGAAGAGTTCATCACCGCTCACTGGTGGATGGGGATCATCGAAAGCTAGCACGCTACTCAATTGAAAAAAGAGGTGGAACCTGACTCCCGCCAGTCTGGCGGGGGGGCGCGCGTCAGGTTCCGGTCCTCTTCGTGGGAGTGTCTTGATTCAGATCTAGTCGTCGAGGAATCCCTCGAGGTTTCGCGAGCGCACCGGGTGGCGCAGCTTTTTCAGTGCACGGATCTCGATCTGGCGAATTCGTTCTCGGGTTACCTTGAACTTCTTGCCCAGTTCTTCGAGGGTGAAGGTGCTATCACGACCGATACCGAAGCGCATCTTGATCACCTCTCGCTCGCGCAGGCTCAGGGTTTCGAGGATGTTACCCATCCGACCCTTGAGTGCTGAGATGGAGAGTGCCTCGGCGGGAGATTCAATTCGATGGTCCTCGAGGAAGTCGCCGAAGGTGGAATCGTCTTCGGTTCCGATCGGTGTCGAGAGGGACACCGGAGAACGACTGAGTCTGAGCATCGCTTCCAGTTCTTCCGCGGGGATATCCAGTTCCTCTGCAATCTCGTGGATGTCGGGGCGACGTCCCTTCTTCTGCAGGTGTTCCCGGCTGACTCCACCCAACTTGCTCATCGTCTCTGACATGTAGACGGGCAGGCGGACCATGCGAGATTTCTCAGCGATGGCACGACTGATCGCTTGACGAATCCACCAGGTGGCGTAGGTCGAGAACTTGTAACCTTTGCGGTACTCGTACTTCTCACAGGCACGCATCAGTCCGGTGTTCCCTTCCTGGATCAGGTCCAGGAATGAGAGACCGCGTCCTCGATACTTCTTGGCGACGCTGACCACCAACCGGAGATTTCCAGAGGATAATCCACCCTTGGCACTCTCGTAACGATTGAACTGAACGGTGATCTCGCGAGCGCGCTCGATGAAGGCCGGGTACGCCTCGAGGATCGCCTCGTTGATCTCGTCGAACTCGGGACTGATCGCACGCTTGTTACGAATCCTCAGTCCGACGATTTCCTTCTCCAGCCTCTTACCAATGGTCGAAACATCGGACTGCCAGCGGGTCATGTACTTCATCTTCACCTGGTACGATTCGAGCATCCGGGCCAGTCGCAGGATTCGACTGTGAAGTCTCTTTTCGAGGGCGGGTCGCACCTCGGTGTCCCCGAGGGGCACATCTTCCAGGTCATTGGATTCCGACACGTTGAGGGCAAAGAGCGAGCGCATTCGCGGCAGTTCCTTCTCCAGACGGTCGTAGAACGCCTGGCGATCTCCTTTGCGAGACAGGGTCAGGTCAAGGCTCTTTTCGACCAGCCGAGTCTGGTTCGAGATCTGCTCGAGCAGTTGAAGAGATTCATCCTGGCCGATGGCGGTCTGGTAGACATGGCGAGACAATGCCGCCTGACTCTTCTCGATCTCCTTGGCGTAATGAATCTCTTCATCACGGGTCAGCAGTGGAATCGCCGCCATCTGTGAGAAGTACATGCGGATCGGATCGTCGAGAGCTTTGACCGCAGACTGCTCTGCCTCGGCGCTGGCTTTCAGTTCCTTCTCGATCTCCTTCTCGGCTTTCTTCGCCTCCTCGACATTGAATTCTGTCGAGTCCAGATCACCGTCGTCCTCATCATCGGAGGGAATGATCTGACAATTGATCTCGATCAGTAGCGCATGTACTTTTCCCAGCTTCTTCTTGTTGTTCTTGACCTCAGGGAGGTGGCTGATGATCTCGTCGATGCCGACTTCGTCTCGACCCGAGATCTTCTTGAGTAACGATTCCAAACGCTGCTGGAATGGTTTCATGGTGCGCCTCCTGATCCGCTGCTGAATTGAGTGGGGGGCCATCGCTCCCTCGACCCCTGAACAATGGCAAGGATCGGGCCCGGATCAGCAGGTCGAGGAGTGGGCTTGAGGGCGGTGTATTTGGGGATTGAAGCGTTCAGGGGTACGACTTCGGGAGGAACTGTCCAGCAATGGAACGAATTTGAATACGATCGACGGGGCGCTCTCGCGGATCACTCCCCGGTCAAGCCGTAGCGGCGCATCTTGGCGTAGAGGGTGGTCTTGGGGATTCCGAGCCATTCACACACCTGGCCTCGGCGACCGTTGCAGCGATCGAGAGCCTCCGAGATCCACTCCGCTTCAAGTTGTTCGATGGCGTCCTTGAGGGAGCCACAACTGCGAACCCGGTCGAGCCCGGCGTTGTTGGTGGAGTTCTGGCGGATGGTGTGATCCTTCTCGATCACCCGAGGAGACAGGTCGGTGGAGGAGAGTTGATCTCCTCCAAGGGCATGTAGCCTTCGGATCTCGTTTTGCAACTCACGGATGTTCCCGGGCCAGTCATGCTGTAACAGCACCTCGGTGAGCTCGGCGCTCATCTGCTTGTCGGTGCCGGCTTCCTGATTGAGACCTGCGAGGAAGTGATTTGCGATGAGGGAAATATCCGTGCCGCGCTCCCGCAATGGTGGCAGGTGAACATTGATCACATTGAGCCGGTAGTAGAGGTCCTCACGGAAGCGGCCCCCCTTGACCTCTGCGGAGAGGTCTCGATTGGTCGCAGAAAGGACCCGAACATCGATCTGGATCGATTCCTGGCCACCCACACGGCGGATCACACCTTCCTGAATCACTCGCAGTAACTTCTTCTGCAAGCCAGCAGAGGTATCTCCGATCTCATCGAGGAAGATGGTGCCGCCATGAGCAAGTTCGAACAACCCGGGACGATCGGTCGTGGCCCCGGTGAAGGCACCTTTCATGCACCCAAACAATTCAGTCTCGAGCAAGTTTTCCGCAATGGCGCCGCAATTCTCGCTGATGAAGGGGCCATCGGGGCGAAGGCTGTGTTGATGGATCGAACGAGCTGCGAGTTCTTTACCAGTGCCGCTTTCTCCGGTGACCAGGATCGGTGCTTGACTGGGAGCGACACGCTGGACCAGATGATGCATCGCAAGGATGTCTGGATGCTCACCGATGATCGAGACTGGTTTGAAGGTTGCCGTTGACGTTGCAGCGGGTCGGTTTGGCGTCCGTCGAGGAGTCGTGTGATCGGTAGCGGCGGTGCTGCTGTCGGCGACCGCTGTGCGAAGCAAGGTCGATTGGATTCCTACCATCGCAAGTGCCAGCCACGCATCTTCATGGGTGGGATCATTCAGCGGTTGAAAGCGGTGATCGAGGTAGAGCCAATGCTCAGCGTCGATGGGTAGGATGTGGACGGCTGTGGTTCGGGGTAGTCTTTCTCGATCCCAGCGGTCACGATCGGGCAGTGCCGGGACATCGTTGCAGGACCATGGGGAGTTCTGTTCCATCGCACGGTGGATCAGCGGCTCGAGGATCTTGTCGAGCGGGTTTCGCAATTCTTCTCGATCGAGGTCCCGAGCCAGCAGGCATTGCCAGGGATGATCCTGGGAGGGACGCAGTAGAAATCCTCGTTCGGCACCGACACTTTCGATGGCCAGATCGAGCAGCGCCCGCAGCGACTTCTGCGGATCCGATTGTGCCAGCATCGCAGCCAGAGCCGTGGCCGAACCGGTCCCATCCTGCGCGAGGATCTCTTGCAGGAGCGCTGGATTCTGGGCTTCGCGAGCGGACTCCATCGCTGGACCTCCCTCTGCCCCGGCTCGATCTACTGGCAATCGAGCACTCAGGGGTGAGAATCACCATCCCCTGCACGTGAGGAGCATCCTCGTGCCGGGGAGTCATTTCCGGGCAGTATTCCCGGAACCACCCCAGGTCCGTACATCGGGTACGATTCCTGCGGCGAAGAAGCATACCATCCAGGGCGAATTCACCCTGTGGAAGGATCAGATCGATGGACCGTACTCTCATCTTGCTGAAGCCAGATGCCGTTCAGAGGCGCCTGGTAGGCCCGATTATCGAACGATTCGAGCGCAAGGGGCTCAAGGTGATCGGCATGAGACTGATGAAGATCAGTGACCAACTGGCCGCAACCCACTACGAGGCACACCAGGGAAAGCCGTTCTACGCCGGGCTGGTCCAGTTCATGACGTCTGGACCGGTCGTGGCGCTCGCTCTCGAGGGGAATCAGGCGATCACCGTCTGTCGCAAGCTGATGGGGGAGACCTTTGGCTGCGACGCCACCGCCGGAACCATCCGCGGGGATTTTGGAATTTCAAACGGGTTCAACCTGGTCCACGGATCGGACAGTCCCGAGGCGGCCCAACGAGAGCTGGAGCTGTTCTTCGAAGCAGACGATCTTCACTCCTACCCGCTCGTCGACGACTGCTGGAACGCAGCAGAGTGAAGGCGAGTCGACGCAGTGAGAGATCTCACTCACGGCGTCGGCAAGGAGTGGACCGGTGAATCCAGACGCCCCACGAGGATTGAGACGAGAAGAGGTGACGCGCCTCATCGATGAGTTGTCTGATCTGGTGGTGGGACAGCACGTAGGCAAGGTGTTTGACGCTCCCGATGGCAATCTCAGGATCGTGATCGGATCGGGGTCCACCCGAAGGCACCTGTTGATCTCACTTCATCCAGAAACAGCGAGGATGATTCTGTGGGACGATCCTCCCGCGGCCACACCTGCGCCTGGTGAACTGGCCACGGCACTGCGGGAACTGCTGTCTGCTTCACGCATAGAACGAGTCGACCAACCCGGGGGGGATCGGGTGATGCGACTGGTCCTTTCCCGAGGTGGGAAAGCGGGACCCACGAGGGAACTGATCGTCGAACTGTTTGGCCGTATGGGGCGCCTGGTGGTGATCGAGGGCGGCTCACGTCGGGTGTTGCTGGTCAGCGGTCGCGCCGGTGTCGGCCGTGGAGATCCGTACGTTTTGCCCGATGGGGCGAGGGATCTGGATCCAGCGGGACCCACTGCCACCATGCCCTTCGATCCGATCCAGGCGATTCCCAGTGATCAGCGAGGGGGCGAGGCCCCGCTCCATCAGTGGCTCTTTCCACGACTGGAGCAGCAGGAACAGCAGAATCATCTGCGGACACTGCTGAGGGTTGAACAGCAGACACTGAAACGGGCATTGAAACTTCTCCGGAGGCGAACTCGCAAGCTGGATCAGGATCTGGAAGCGGGCGCGTTGTGGCAGCAGTGGCAGAGATACGGTGAGTTGTTGAAGGGGAACATCCCGCGCATATCGAGGGGGATGAACTCGATCGAGGTTCAAGACTGGTATCAGGAGGGCGCGCCGCTGGTCGAGATCCCACTCGAGAAGGATCGAACTCCGATGCAGAACATCGAGCGCTGTTTTCGTCGATCGAGAAAAGGAAAGCGATCGCTGGTGGTGCTCGGAGAGAGAAGGGACCAGGCGTTGGACGCCATCTCCCAGCTCGAGCAAGGGGTGGAATCGATCGAGCAGCAACAACAGTTGGAACTGTTGGACCACCAGTCGGTCGAGCAGTGTTGCTCCGAGGCGAGAAGCCTGGGAAGTCGCTTTGGAAAGAAGAGGCAGCAACGGAGGGTTACCCCGCGAGGATCTTCACAAGTCGCCGATGCGCCTCGTTTTCGAAAGTATCGCAGTCGTGAAGGGCTCGAGATCCTGGCCGGTCGCAGTGCTCGAGAAAATGACGAACTGAGTATTCGGACCGCCCGCGGCAATGACCTGTTCTTCCATGTCGCTCACCGGCCAGGAGCCCACGTGATCCTGCGGGTCGACCGCGGTCGGGTGGCGGCGCCGGAGAGTATCGAGGATGCCGCTTACGTGGCGGCCTACCTCTCCGGGTGGAGGGGCCCCGGTACGGCGATCGTCCACTGGACCGAGGCCAAGAATGTCAGGAAACCGAAGGGGCTTCCGCCGGGAAAGGTGCGAATCCACCGCGAGAGAGAATACCTGGTTACCCCTCGTGAGGACGGTTTATCGTCGGTCAGCGTCCCCGATCTGGAGAGTTGATCCGCACAATTTACGGCTCGGATAGGATCATAGACTTCCCATCCAGGACTCTGGCACTAGACTGGACGGTCGATCTCAGAGACCCGTCTCGCTGTCATGCAGAGGACCCATTAATGCTTGAATTCCAGATGCCCGATTCTCCGCGTCTCTACCGGAGGAAGCCGATCTTTCCTCTCTTCATCCAGGTGTTGGGGATGGCAGTGCTGGTCGCACTGGTCGGATGCAATCTGTCTGCAGATGCTCGCGATGAAGAAGATGCGGTCGAATCGGCCCAAACCATCACGAAGAACCGAGCCAAGGTCAACAAGATCGTTCGGTCGGTGATGGAGGATGTCAATCTCGATGATGCCGACAGCATCCTGGTGGGTATCGGTCGTTACGAGGAGGCGATCGTACTCCTCGATGAAGCGGTCAAATTGGCGGGAGAGTCGATTCATCCGCGGATGGAACGTTTCATCCTGAGACAGCGGATCGCAGCGGGATACCAGGCGCTGTATGCCAAGGCCGATGAACAATGCACACCCTATGAAAAATCCGGGGCCACTCCTCCGCAAGACCAACTCCAGCGCCGCGCAGAAGCGGAAGTCGGGGCGAACAAGTGGCTCAAGCTGGCCAGAAGGGACATGGATTTCCATCTCCGATCGACCACTCCCGCCTACCAGGATCCCAAGCAGTACTGGGATCTTCAGCAGATCGATGTCGCGCTGGGGGATTACTCCAGAGCGCGAACCACGCTGATCAATTTGCTCGAGGTGTTTGGCACCAAACTCTCCTCAGCGGATCGCAGAGAGATCCAGTCTCGAATCCGTCTATATGCTCAAAGGCTCAATGACGCAGAGATCTAAAAGAGCCTTCTGACGACCCTGACAAGCCACTGGGGATATTCTCCCGATGTGGGCCGCGGCCCCCGGTTTGCCTGCTTTTGACACCCGATGTTAGTCTTCTTGGCCTCAAGTCAGGGGCCTTCGTGGTCGGGTTGATCTTGTGATCGACCCCGGCGCAGCGCGGTGGGGATCCTCGGGATCTCCTCGGTTGCGCCCGAGCAGGACGGTTGACCGATGAGTCAGACCTTTGATGTACCAGACGCCCTCCAGAAGAGCGCCAACACCGTAACTGTCGAAGAATTGGCCCGCCGTGGGCTGCGAACTGTCAAGGTTCTCGATCGATCTACGATTCTCCGGATGATCGATGAAGCGGTGGAAAAGGTCGTTGAAGAACGCCTCACCGAGATCAGCGATGTCGATCAACAGCAGATCCGCAACGAGGCTCGAAGCGAGTTCACTCGACTGGTGAAGCAGCGTAAGTCCGAGCAACTGGAACAGCAGAAGAACTACGAGGAGCGGATCGAGTCCCTCAGGGAACAGGCCGTGACGCTTGAAGGACAGTTACAAGATGCTCGTTCCTGCCCTGCTCCTGCGACTCCCGGTATTGATGCGGATCAACTTCGATCGGTGGTCAAGGCTGCGGTTGAAGATGCAAGTGTCGGTTCAAAGGAGAGTTCTGGCGAAGAGATCGAAGGTATCCGCCAGAGCATCGATAACCTGGCCCAGCGCGTCGGAAATTCGCCGCAGGGTGGAGGATTCAAAAAGGTAAGTGAAGCCCCGTCGGAGGAAGCGCTTGTTGCTCTTTTCTCCAAGGAGACGGGGGAAAAACTCGAAAACAACCTCGATCAGGTCGAGGTCAAGAACGCGAAAGCGGGAGGTGTCGCGGCCAGTCTGGCCAAATTGCGAGGCCTCCAGAATGAAAGTGAGTGATGGGGAATGGGTGATTACGAAGATTACGCCCGCAAGAACTTTGAGGATCACGGTCCCAAGGTGAATGCCGGCAAGAAAAAAGAAGCCGCATTTGGTCTCGAAGAGGCTGAAGCGCTCAACGCAGTGAACTATCCGGCCAAAGACGCGACTACCGAAGCAGCCTCGAAGGTCGCTCCAGTGGCTGCAGCACCTGCTGCTGCGACCACCGAAAGTGCCTCGACCCCGGTTGCCGCAGGTGCCGGTGTCGCCCTCGGTCGTGGTCTCGATGTTGGTACTGCGAATCTGGTCTCGTCCTGTCAGGACAGCACCGGAAACGTCAACCTCAAGATCCAGCGCAATGCATTCATCGACATCGATTGCGATGATTACACTCGTAATATGCTGACTCGCCTTGGTGTTCAGTATGTCGTGGTCAACAATCGCATGGTTGTGGTCGGTGATCCGGCGTTTGAACTCGCCAACATCTTCAATCGCAACACACGTCGCCCGATGAAGGACGGCATGATCAGTCCCGACGAGTCGGACGCACTGCCGATCGAGAAGATGCTTCTCGAGACTCTTCTGGGACAGCCGCAGCAGCAGGGTGAAGTTTGTTACTACTCCGTTCCTGCCGAGCCGATCGATGCCGACCTGAATGTGGTTTACCACCAGGGTGTCTTCGGTGGATTGCTCAAGGGCCTCGGATACGAGCCGAAGCCGCTGATCGAGGGACACGCTGTGGTCTTCTCGGAACTCGCCGAAGATGACTTCACCGGAATCGGAATCTCCTGCGGTGGCGGAATGTTCAATGTCTGCGTCGCCTACAAATCGATTCCCGCTCTTTCCTTCTCGACCACCCGTGGTGGTGACTGGATCGACCATAACGTCGCCAGCGTCCTTGGAATCAGTTCCAGTCGCGCTTGTGGCATGAAGGAGAAGGGTATCGACCTGACCAATCCTCAGGGACGTGAAGAAGAAGCGGTCGAGATCTACTACCGCAACCTGATCTCCTACACCCTGAAGAACATCAAGGAGCGATTTGAGTCCTCCGCCACGATGCCGAAGTTCCCCGATCCGGTGAGCATCGTTTGCGCGGGTGGAACCAGCATGGTGGGTGGCTTTGTCGAGGTCTTCCAGGAGGAGTTCGACAAGATCCAGTTCCCGCTCGAGGTGAAGGAGATCCGTCTCGCCGAGGATCCACTGTACAGCGTCTCCAAGGGCTGCCTGGTCGCTTCTCTCTCCGAGAGTGCCTAGCGTCGGCCACTGATTCTGACGATCATGAGGGGGTGCGAAGCGACAGGCTTCGCACCCCCTCTTTTTCATCGGAGAGTTGTCTTGGTCCGATTTCTTTGCCGAACATCGTGGTGGCTGCTGTTGTTGCTGTGGGTCAGTTCGTGGGCCATCGCCAGCGACACTCCTTCACCGCCGGATGGCTTTCTCACGGTCGAGGGCATCCGTGTCGACTGGGCCCATTCTTCTGATGTGGGGCCCCCTTCGGAGAAGCTCGCCTCGCTGGTGGAATCGACACTGAAGGACCTGAGGCAGTGGCTTGGCTCTCGCTCCACCCGCCGACCACTGGTGCTGCTGGTCAGTACCTCGGCAGGGCTCAACCATGCGCTGGAACACTATCAAGGCGAGAGAGTTCCCGCTTGGGTGCCTGCGGTAGCATTGACCCGTAAATCCATCATCATCATCGACAGTCATTATCTGGTGCGCCATCCCATCGGGGGGGGAGCCACCGTCACCCATGAACTGGCACATCTGGTGCTGGAAGAAGCGGGAGGGCCGTTACCTCGCTGGGTTCATGAGGGGCTCGCACAGTCCGCAGCCCATCAACGACCCGACCCATCGACGAGCCGGGCCTTGACCCTGCTGGCGCGGGGAGACTCACTGGTTCCCATCACTGAACTGGATCAATACCTTCCGCGGACCCACGGCCGAGCATCGCTGCTCTATGCCGAGGCTCTTTCCTTCATCGATTGGACTCGGCGTCAGTTCGAGCCGGGACTACATGCGAGGATCCTTGCTCATTGCAAGGAGGGAAGCCACTGGCACCAAGGATTCGAACTGGAAACAGGGTTGACCATCGAACAGGCGACCCAGGACTGGATCAATGAACTGGCGCAGCGAGATGTGTTCCTCGGACTGGTCCTCGATCTGATCGTGTCGTGGAATGGGCTCGCACTGCTGGTCATCCTCGCCTTTGTGGTTCAAATTTCGAGACGCAGATCCAGGTTGAGACAGATGGAGGAGGAAGAACGGTGGCACTCTCAGAGGTACCCTACATCCGATGGGCAAAATCGGACGGACAGCGGGGAAGACATCGTCTGACGATGAGTGCGGTGCCGCCTGTCGGTTGGCATGAGATCGGACTCGATCCGTCTTCCTTGCAACTGTTCGAGTTCACACCTTATGGTCCGACCGAGGTGATGGACGATATCTCCGATCTCTGGGGGGTCGATCCCGCCGGGGTCTTGCTCGCATCCAGTGCCTCCCATGCCCACTTCTGTTTCGCAGCTGCGTTGGCGGGGCCAGGAAAAACGGTGGTGCACGAGGTTCCTGGATATCTGCCGATCGTCGATGCCTTGTCGGTGGTGGGGGTGAATACGGTTCCCTTCCCGCGGCGATTTGATCAGCAATATCGAATCGATCTCGATCTGCTGGCCCGCACCGTAGCTGAGAATTCCGCTGCGGTGGTACTCCTGACCAACTTGCACAATCCCAGTGGAGTTCGCCTGTCGGTCGAAGAGGAGCAGGGGATTGCAGTCATCGCAGAGGAAGAGGGGTGCCATGTCATCGTCGATGAGATGTATCGACCATTCCTCGATCCGGATCCCGGTCCCCTCTGTCGAAGGCATCCATCCATCATCAGCATCGGTGGGCTGAACAAGGTTCATGGAGTCTCACAGATTCGATTTGGCTGGGGAATGGCGACCGAGCCGTTGGTCGATCTGGCTCGCCGGGTCTTCGACTCCACGACACTGCACAACTCCTGTCTCACCGATCAGGTCGCTCGAGCGGCGATGAAGCGCTATCAGCCATTGCGCCAGCGAGGTCGGAGATTTGCCACCGAAGGGTGGCAGGTTTTCTCTCGCTGGTTAGAGCAACACTCCATCGAACTGGTCGCACCCGCGGGGGGCCTGGTGTGCTTTCCCCGCGTTCCGATCGCAGGACTCGACGGCGATCAGTTCCAGCGGCGCTGCCTCGCGCACGGAGTCAACCTGACTCCGGGGCGTTTCTTCGGGGCCTCCGATCATGTGCGTATCGCTTTCGGGCTGGCGCAGGAGCCGTTACAGGAGGCGCTCGAGGCACTCGGCGAGGTGATCGAGAAGTGCTGACTCTCTCCAGCGGAGAGGGGAAGCGGCGGCCGGTTCCACGTTGCGGGGCGGTGTCGTTGGGCGGGTCGCCAGCGACTTCGGAAGTTGTGACATGGCAAATCTACCGACTCGGGTTCAATTGCCGCTCCACCGCTGACAAACGCGACAGACCCGATGTGTGTAACCTGACTAGTCCAAGGCGCTTACGGAATATTGCCTGGAACTCGGATGGTGGCACGGCGATTGCTTATGTTCAGGTGAGGATGAAACTCCTCGCAAACTTGCACTCCCCCCCCTTTCCCGCGGAGTCCGTTGATTCTCAACGGGCTCCCTATTTTTTTACCCATCGAGGAAGTGGTCGTCGGTCGCCGAAAGGTGCTCGATCCGCTAAGATATCCGACCCACCAGAGCGAGAAGAGGGTTGAATCTTGGATGCTGTACGCCAGTGGATACACGCCGGTCTCGACATGCTCGAACGGACCCGATCGGGTCTTCGACATGCCGTCGATGATCTGGTCGAGGAAGGTACCATCAACCGAGATCAGGCGCAGGCTGTGCTCGATGCCTGGCAACGAAAAGCCGACTCCTCATTCGAATCGGAGGAACCTGCACCGACCGCTTCTCCTCCTTCCAGCACCACTTCCGAGGAGTGGGTCCGGGTAGTTAAAAAGATGGTACCGGTGAGTCAGGAAGAGCATCAAGCGTTGAAGGCTCGTGTCGAGGAGCTGGAAAAACAGCTCCGCTCTCGCTAGGAGATCATGGTGGTGACACCTCTGCGAACTCTCCGCAACATTCCACGACTCAAGGACATCACCCTGATCCTGGCACGCCATGGCCTGGTCGATCTGGCATCCCGATTGGGTGCGGGTCTTCGGGTGAGGTTACTGGGTGGGTCCGCACGCTCCGAGAACTCGTTTCCGCGGAGACTTCGATCGGCGTTACAAGACCTCGGCCCGCTCTACATCAAACTGGGACAGTTGATCGCCAGTCGCCCCGACATCTTTCCAGCCCCGTTGGTCTCCGAGATGGAGCGATTGCGAGATGATGTCGATCCGATTCCCTTCAGCGAGATGCGTCAGGTCATCGAGAGTTCTCTGGGCCGTGATCTGGCCGACTGCTTTCGCCAGATCGATGAACAACCGGTGGCCAGTGCATCCATCGCCCAGGTCTACAAGGGGATGACTCTCGACGGTCATCGGGTTGCCATCAAGGTCCGAAAGCCTGGTATTGAGCGGATGCTCGAGCAGGACATCGGTTTGCTGGACCTGTTTGCCGAGGCTCTGGCCAAGGAGCCAGAGTCGGGTGGATTTGATCCTTCCGGGATTGTTCATGAGTTGAAACAGGCTCTCGAAACCGAGGTCAATTTCAACTTCGAGAAGAACGCCATCGATCGAATTCGCACTTCATTTGAAGGCGATGCCGATGTGCTGATTCCTGGCACTCATGCCGAAGTTTCCAGTCGAGAAGTACTGGTGATGGACTGGGTCGAGGGGATTTCCATCGGACGTCTTGAGGTGAGTGGAGAGATGGGGCATCGCATCGCACAGATCTGTGCGAAATCTCTGTTCACGATGATCTTCGTCCATGGCCAGTTTCATGGTGATCCTCATCCTTCCAATCTCATCTGGACCTCCGAGGGAAGAGTGGCCTGGATCGACTTCGGACTGACCGGGCTCCTGACAAAAGAACTGAGGATGCGTCTCTCCAGGATGCTGAAGGCCCTGGTCAGCAGGGATTACGAGGACCTCGCTCAGCAAGTTCTCCATGTCGGGTACTGTCACGGTGATGCGGACTCCTTTGCCCTGACCCAGTCGATCGCCAATCGACTCGATCCCTATGTGGGATTGAAACTGTCAGAGGTGGATCTCCCGGCGCTACTTCGTTGCATCATCGAGATCGCCACCGAGCACCGGATCGAAATCGCTTCCGGTTTCGTGCGCATGACACGTTCACTGGTACTGCTGGAGGGGTTGACCGAAATCCTCGATCCTGGTTTTGATACCGCCAGTGAACTGGAGCCAC
Source organism: Planctomycetota bacterium (assembly GCA_012960845.1). Classification (GTDB taxonomy): domain Bacteria; phylum Planctomycetota; class UBA8108; order UBA1146; family UBA1146; genus QNYK01. The sequence continues at coordinate 86,013 of DUAN01000157.1, forward strand.
TGCTGGTCGATCTGATGCAGCAGAAGGCTTCGCCGGACCAGCTGCTGAGGAGAACGGCGGACCAGGCCCTCGACAACATCGAGATGCTGACAGACTTGCCAGAACTGATTTCCGAGGCGCTTCGAAAGGCGACCCGGGGACGTCTGCGAGTGGAATCGGAGATCGTCGGGATGGATCGACTGGCGCGCCGGATCGACGCAACAGGTCGACGGGTGGTGGATTCGGTGCTCGCTGCGGCCGGGTTGCTCTGTGCAACGATGCTCTTTACCGCCGATCACCCGTGGATGGCGCTGATCGCCCTGATGGTGGCCGGAGGGCTGGTCGCCAGGATCCTGGTAGGGTTTTACTCGCCCTGGCAGGGGCGATAGGTTCGATTCAGGCGACCGGTTCGGGGCAGGTGCTGTTGACCCGTGCCAACTCAGTTCCTACCATCCGGATCGACCTGCGCCTCGCACTGGAGCCAGTGACTACCTGTTCAGGAGAAGACCGTGAAACTGACCTACCCGATGAAGACCACCCCGATCGCAGCCGATGTACCTCGATCTCATCGGGTCTACTTCGAGGTGTTCGGCTGCCAGATGAACAAACTCGATGCAGAACTGATGCTTGAGGGACTGACCAGCCGTGGTTATCACCTGGTCCATGATCCAGAGGATGCCGGGGTCATCCTGTACAACACCTGTTCCGTGCGAGAGCACGCGGAGGAACGGGCGGTGATGCGGATGACCAGTTTCAAGCGCAGAAAGAAGCGCGAACCCGACTTGATTCTCGGATTGACCGGCTGTGTGGCACAGCACAAGCAAGACGAACTGACCGAAAGAGCTCCGTGGATCGACCTGATCATCGGCACTCGTGAATTCGATCGTCTACCAGAGTTGATCGAAGAGGCGAGAGGTCAGCGCAATACCTTGCTGGCGACCGAGATGGATTCACCGCTGGAGTTCGTGCGTCAGCGCAACCTCGGCCCCCAGCCGTGGCACGCTTTCGTGTCGGTGATGCGAGGGTGTGACATGGTTTGTACCTATTGCATCGTACCGACCACCCGAGGGAAAGAAGTCTCCCGTCCACCCGAGATGATTCTCGACGAGGTCCGGCGTCTCGCAGACACAGGGGTCAAGGAGATCACTTTTCTGGGCCAGACGGTCAACTCCTATGGCAAGCGACTCGGCGCAGGGGTGGGGCTCGATACGCTGTTGCGAGGTGTTGAGGAGATCGATGGCATCGAGCGCTGCCACTTCATCACCTCGCATCCTAGATTTCTCAGGCCGAAGTTGATCCAGGCGATGGCCGAATGCACCAAGGTGATGGATTACCTGCACCTGCCGGTGCAGTCAGGAAGTGACTCGATGCTGGCACGCATGAAGCGGACCTATGATCGTTCCTTCTATCTCCATGTCATCGATCGATTGCGCGACCAGATCCCCGACATCACCCTGGCCACCGATTTCATCGTCGGTTTTCCCGGTGAGACGGAGGACGAGTTCGAAGAGAGCCTGTCGCTGATCGATGAGGTTGGATTCGACCATGGGTACGTATTCCAGTACTCTCCGCGGCCCGGGACCGTCAGCGACCATCAGATGGATGATGACATTTCCCTCGAGATCAAGAAGCAGCGTAATCATCAATTGCTCGAACGGATCTCCACATCGGGCGAGGAGCGCAATCAGCGATTCCTCGGTCGCCAGGTCGAGGTGATTGCCGAGGGGACGTCGCGCTCCAATGACACTCGCTGGGCGGGCAAGGCACGAGATCACCGTACCGTCATCTGGGATGCCCAGGATGATGAAGTCGCCGGTTCATTCGTCGTGGTCGAGGTCGACCGTGCATCTGCAGCGACCCTGTATGGCCAGAGAGTCGCAGGACCGTCGCCACGACCGATCCTGCGGTCAACGAAGAGCTGATGTCGAGAGGCCGCCCCGATCCACTGCGAATGGAGCGTGCCATCGAACTGGCCAGGAACGGACTGGGACGGGTGGCTCCCAATCCTCCCGTCGGTGCATTGCTGGTCGCTGGGACCGATGTTGCCGAGGGATGGCATACCCACCACGGAGGGCACCACGCCGAGGTCAACTGTCTGGCAGCGGCCCGATCTGCAGGAATCGATGTCACCGGTGCAGATCTGTACATCACCCTCGAACCGTGCGGTCACCACGGCAAGACCCCTCCCTGCGTCGAGGCGATCATCGAGGCTCGGATCGGGCGAGTGATCGTTTCCGTCGATGACCCCAACCCGGTGACCGCAGGGATCAGCTATCGGTTACTGGAGGATGCGGGAATCGAGGTGGTGCGAGACCTGCTCGCCGAGCGGGGACGCTGGCTGGCGGCGCCGTACCTCTGTCGAACTCGATACGGTCGACCTCTGGTGACCGCCAAGTGGGCGATGACCGCCGATGGCAAGATCGCCTGCGAGAGCGGCGATTCACGCTGGATCACCTCGGAGTTGACCCGGGCCAGAACACGTCAAGCCAGGAGTGAGATCGATGCCATCCTGGTCGGGGTTCAGACGGTGATCTCGGACGATCCTCGCCTGACCAGCGACCCGCCAGCTGCGGCGGACCCGCTGCGGGTGGTGATCGATCCCAACTGTCGAACTCCGGTCGAGGCGGCAATCCTCAAGGCTCCTGCAGCCACTCTCATCTTCTGTCACGCGCAGCAACTCGACAGCGACGCTGCGCATCGGTTGCAGGATGCGGGAGCGCAACTGATCGGTCTCGACTCGTCCGGGGATCGGATCGCACTGGAACCGCTGCTGGCGCAACTGGCGCAGCGGGGAGTGCAAGATCTGCTGGTCGAGGGAGGAGCGGAAACTCATGGAGGCTTCCTCACTGCAGGCCTGATCGATCGGGTACAGATCCTGATCGCGCCGAAACTGGTCGGTGGTACGGCGGCACCGGGGCCGATCGGGGGGGCCGGGATCGAGCCGATGAACCGTGCGGTGCCGCTGATTCACCACCGTTGGAGCCAGATCGACGAGGATCTGCTGCTGGAGGGGGCCGTGACTCCCGAGGGGCTCGGCGAAGAGGCACGATAGAGGCGCGATAGAGCCGTTCCTTCGCCTCTCATGAGACCGATCGACCTCCTGGATGGTACGCTTCTGGGGTCCGGTATCGCCGGATCCTGTAGGTCACCGAAGCCTCGGAGTCGTTCCGGGGCGACCAGATGGGGTTCCGACTTGCGATTCCAGAGAGCCATCCTGATCACCGCAGGTCTCGCCGCCGTCATCGGTCTGCGTCCCACCTTCAGCCATCCCTTCACCGCCGATGCAGATCTCCCTGCAGTGCGAGGGTCCGATCTCGAACGAGTCGATGAGATCAGCACAGCGGTGAAAGAGGCCCGGTGGGAAGAAGCCTTGCTCGGAATACTGGAGATCCCCGCATCGCTGCGAAGATTTGTCTCTCCCGTCGATCCTACTCGGCCCGAAAAGGCCGTGATCGACCAGGTGCGTGATCGCGCCTGGCGACACCTGCGTGATCGCTTGGCGTGTGCCGATCGGCCTCGAGGGGCGGTCGAGATGAGAGGGCTCTATCCACGATTACAGAGGATATCCATCGTCTGTATCGCTTCCGGGGTTGCCACTCCTGCGCGACACGAATCGGTGATGAAGCACTGGGCTCGTCGAATCGAACTGCGCGTCGAGTCGGATGAAGCCATTCAACTGGCCGAACAGAAACTGAGTCAGGGAGATCGGGTCGGGGCGGTCACTCTGCTGGAGCCGTTCCTTCATCGGGCACCCGGGGATCGATTGCTCGAGGAGTACATCCAACAGTTGCACGACCAGGTGGTCGAAAACATCCGGACACAGTTGCAGCAGGGCCGTCAGCGGGAGGACCCCGTGGCAGTGCTCGCCGCAGAGAATCAATTGCTGGCGCTCGTGTCCAACGACCGGGACGGAATCCTCCAGGGAAACTGGGCCCGTCAGCAGTTACTCGATGGTGCCGAGGAGTTGCTTCAATCGCAGCAGCCTTGTGGCGCGCTGTTGATGGTCGCAACATTGCTCGAATCGGGAGTCGAGGTCGGGGAACGTCTCGACCGATTGAGATCCCGCATCGAATTGCCGCTGCGACCGATCATCTGTCGCGGTTGGATTCCCCCCGCAGCGGAGCAAGGGTCGACTTATCTGATCCGCTCGGGAGTGGCCACCATCCGTAAGCAAAGGGCCCCCGGCACTGGCGGTTTGGTCGGCCGCTGGGGAGAGAGTGGTCGACGCTGGAGTCGCTCTCCAGCTCATTCGGCGGATGTGCGGCGATGGGTTGAGTTGATCGACCAGATCCTTCAGTTGACCCAGCGCTGGATCGAGGCGACGCCGGTCGATGCCGCACTGCTCAGTTCACGGCGTTCCTTTTGTCTCGAAGAAGCGTGGCGACTCGCCCGACGTATCGCCGAGAGTCCGGCGAGGCGCTGGCGCACCACCTGGGACCAGAGGGGCTCGGTTCCGGTCGGGGAAGAGTGGCGATTGATCGGCAGACTGCCGTTTCTAATGATCGATCTCAGGGGGCAGCAGACCGTTGAGGTGATCGAGGTGGAAGTGGTTCTGAGTCCTGAGGACCCCCAGAGAAATGGATTGCCGGTAATCGGCACGGACCTTG
>DUAN01000158.1 GCA_012960845.1 Planctomycetota bacterium
ACTCTACGGCTCGATCTCTGGCTCGGAACTGAGCCCATCGGCAAAATCGTCCGATTCCACCGGGCGAGAACCGATCTTGTACTGATTTCGAAGCCAGCCGCCAAGATCTCGGTCGCGACAGCGGTGACTACAGAAGGGGAAGGAATCTGCATCTTTGGTCACCGGAGAGGCCGGATCCTTACAGACGGGGCACAGGGTGGATGGGGTCAAGACGTCGATCCGTCCTTGCTCTTGGCCGGCTTCGAGGTGTCACTCTTTTTCTCGGCTTCCTTCGGTGAAGGTGCTGAATCTTCCTTCTGGCGCTTCTTGTAGTCGGAACTGCGATAATCGGTCTGGTAAAAACCGCTACCCTTGAAGATGATCCCTCCTCCGGCACCGATCAACCGACGAAGTTGCTTCTTCCCACATTCGGGGCAGGTCTTCTTCAACTTCTCATCGACCTTTTGAAACAACTCAAAACCATGTCTACACCCGTCGCAGAGATAATCATAGGTAGGCATCTCAGGCTCCTTCAGGTGCTTGGGCAGTACGACACACGATCACCCTGGCAGCGCGAATCAGATGATCGCCAAATCGATAGCCTCGTTCGACTTCTTCGACCACCTCACCATTTCGAGCATCCGGATGATCGACCTGGAGCATCGCTTCGTGAACTTCAGGGTCAAAATCAGCACCCACGGAGATCACCGCTTCGATACCGAGTTGATCGAGAATGCCATCGAGGTTTTCATGGATCACTCTCAGGCCATCACGGATCCCGTCCGCTCCATCGGCGTCATCCGATTCCACCTTCAGTGCCGCCGACAATCCATCGAGCAGAGGCAAAAAGGTACGGAATACCTCGGCAACGGTCCTCTTGCGAACCAGCGCACGCTCTTCCAGCGTGCGTCGCCGGAAATTTTCGAGTTCAGCTCGAGCACGTTGCACCTGCTCGACGAGGAATTCCTGGTTCTCCTCAGGGACACGGTCCAACTCGGATGCATCTTGTTGTATCGCATCCAGATCGGTTCCTTGTCGGTCCTCCGACGATGCGGGCTCATGACTCATCTGGGTTTCATCCTCGTTTGACTCTTCACTGGGGTTCCCACTAGAATCCTGATCGGGGGCCAGATCTGTCTGTTCATTCGCCATGCGACCTCTTCCTACCCGAAGTATTCCTTGAAGCGCTCAAGGAAACCTCTTCTTCTGGTACCCACTTCCTTCTCCTCGATCTCAGCGAGACGCTCCAGCAATTGTCTCTCCTCCGGCCCCAGTTCGAGAGGAACCTCGATGGTCGCTTCGACCAGTTGGTCTCCTTTTCGGCTGGAATGAACCGAACAAAAGCCCATCTTCCTCATTCGAAGCACATCGCCACTCTGGGTTCCCGGAGAAATCGTCAGGACCGCTTTTCCATCGAGGGTCGGAACCTCGATCTCTGCGCCCAGTGCTGCCTGGGAGTATGAGATGGGTAACTCGAAACAGACGTGATCCTTGACCCGCCTGAAGAAGGCGTGTGAACGATAGCCCAGCACCACCTGAAGATCTCCGGCAGGGATGCCATGCGGGCCTTCGTTGCCCCGGCCGGTCAATCGAAGGATCATTCCGTCTTCCACTCCCGCGGGAACATCGACTTCGATCTCTTCCGATTTCTGTACCAATCCGGAAGAACTGCAGGTGGGACAGGGATCGTTGATGATCTCTCCTCGGCCGGAACAGGCTGGACAAGTCGTCCTGACGCTGAAGAAACCCTGAGATCGGAGCACCTGGCCCGCCCCGGAACAGGTCCCGCAACGAACCGGTTTGGAGCCGGCCTTGGCACCTGTTCCTGAACAGGAACCACATCCCACCATTCTTCTCAGTTGGATGGTGCGCTGGACACCGTTGGCCGCTTCTTCAAGGGTCAGCTGGAGATGGGCTCGTAGACTGTCTCCCCTGCGAGTGCGACCGCCGCCTCCGAACAGATCTCCGAAGACTCCACCGCCGCCACCGCCGCCAAAGATATCGCCGAACATGCTGAAGACATCCTCGACATTGGAGAATCCACTGCCCTTCCCCATACCGGAGAGACCGTCATGCCCATGAGCATCGAAGATTCGCCGCTTCTCATCATCTCGGAGCACATCGTAGGCCTCAGCAGCCTCCTTGAACTTGCTCTCCGCCCTGGTATCGCCAGGATTCTTGTCCGGATGATGCTTGAGGGCCAACTTGCGATAGGCCTTCTTGATCTCATCATCCGATGCTTCCCGGGAAACCCCCAGGACATCGTAGTAATCCCTGGCTGCCATCCGACCCCCCTAGACGAGCGCGCCATCCACGGCGATCTCGTCCTTCTCCAGATCAGCGATGGCAGTATCCGAAGTGAGGTAAAGGCCAGCGACACTGGCTGCGTTCTGCAGCGCGACCCTCAACACCTTGGTGGGATCCACGACGCCGGCACGAACCAGATCGACGACCTTGCCCTTGACTCCGTCGAAGCCCATCTCGATATCTTCGTACTCCATCACCTCTGCGACGATGGCCGGCCCGTCAAATCCACAGTTACGAGCCAACTGAGCGGTCGGCTCGAGCAAGGCATCGGCGACCACCTGCACGCCGAAACGTGCGTCACCAGAAACTCGTGTGGCAGCCACCTTCTCGGAGATTTGAAGGAATGCAGTACCGGCACCGGGAACGATTCCCTCGGACATCGCCGCGCGAGTGGCACTGAGTGCGTCTTCTGCGCGAGACTTTCTTTCCTTGATCTCCAGTTCAGTGGCGCCGCCCACACGGATCACTGCGATCTTGCCCATGATCCGGGCGAGACGCTCCTCCAGTTTCTCTCTATCGTAGTTCGACTGGGTCTGCTCGATCTGCGCTTCGATCTGAGCGCATCGTTGATCGATCGCTTGCTGGTTACCGGTCCCTCTGTAGAAGAGAGTTCGATCCTTGGAAACCTCGAGTTTACGAACGGTACCTAGTTGCTCCTTGCCCACTTGCTCCCACTGGACTCCGGTGTCCTTGGCGATCATCTGACCACCCGTCACGATGGCCATGTCCTCGAGCAATGCCTTGCGACGATCGCCAAAACCGGGGGCCTTGATCGCCACCACATCCATCACTCCACGGAGTTTGTTGAGTAGCAGCCCGGCAAGCGCTTCTCCCTCTACGTCTTCTGCGATGATGGCCAGCGGACGACGAGTAGCGACCACCTGCTCCAGAACCGGTAGGAGATCCTGGATCGATGAGATCTTGTGATCGGTGAAGAGGATCCATGGCTTCTCCAGCACACAGACACCTGCCACGCGATCGGTGATGAAGTACTGAGAGATCCAACCTTTGTCGATCTCCAGTCCTTCCACCAGATCGAGGGAAGTCTCGACACCGTCATTCTCTTCGACGGTGACGACACCCTTTTCTCCCACCCGATGAATGGCATCGCCAAACATCTTGCCCAGTTCCGCTTCATTCGCGGCGATGGTTCCGACCTGCACCACTTCCTGGCGCTTCTTGACCGGGCTGGAGATCGCCTCCAGTTCGCGGACGGCAGTGGCCACGGCCTTTTCGATGCCAATTCGCAATTCGACAGGACTGACTCCAGTCATTGCGAAACGACCACCACGCTCGACCATCGCCTCGGCGAGGATGATCGAAGAAGTGGTTCCATCGCCCACTTCTTTGTTGGTCTTGTTTGCCACTTCATTGATCAGACGTGCTCCCATGTTCTCGAATGGTTTTTCCACTTCGATCTCACGCGAGACAGTCTGCCCGTCCTTTGTCAGTTGGGATTTCCCCATGCTCTTCTCCAACAGGACATTTCTTCCACCAGGACCGTAAGTCACCTTTACGGCCTTGGCGAGAGTTCTGATCCCCTCCCGGAGGTGGCGTCTGGCATCATCTTCGAAGAGAATTTGCTTGGACATCTTCGTGCTCCTTGGTCTTTCTCGATCGGGGCTCTAGAGAGCGCCGACACCTTCATGGTCATGGTGGTGGTCTTCTCCTGCGGACTCCGAGGGAATCTCGGTGATCACCGCATCCGAGGTGAGAATCATCGTTGCGGTACTGGCTGCATTCTGAAGCGCTTTCAGAATGACATCGCAGGAATCGATGATTCCTTCTTCGAGCAGGTCGCACATCTCCAGGCGAGCAAAGTCGTATCCCCTGGTGAGGCTCTCTCCCGCACGAATCTCTCTGAGGAGTAGCGAAGGCTCGACCCCCGCATTATTGGCCAGTTGCCTGAAGGGCTCCTCCAGCGCCTTGGCGAGGATTTGCGCCGCCAGTCGTTCGAGCGGATCCTTGAATCTCATCTCTGCCACCTCGTCGGCACAGTGAATCAGAGCCAGTCCTCCACCCGGAAGGATGCCAGCCTCGAGCGCCGAACGGGTCGCCGCCAGTGCGTTTTCGAAACGCTTCTTGCGCTCTTTTACCTCTCCCTCGGTCGATCCTCCGACGCTAATCACTGCGATCCCACCGATCAAACGAGCGAGACGCTCTTGCAGCTTCTCACGATCATAATCACTGGAGGCGCCTTCGATCTCGAAGCGGATCTCACGGCAGCGCTCTTCCACATCTTTCTTTTTGCCGCCACCGTTGATGATGGTGGTGGTCTGCGAATTGATCTCGATCTTCTTCGCCTTGCCAAGATCTGTCAGTTTGATCGATCCTGGATCGATACCGAGGTCTGTGAAGATCGCCCGGCCTCCGGTGGAAATGGCGATATCCTGCAGCATCGCCTTGCGACGATCGCCGTAACCGGGAGCCTTCACCGCAGCCACATCGAGCACACCTCGCTGGCTATTGACCACCAAAGTGGTGAGGGCTTCTCCATCAATATCTTCTGCGATGATCAGTAGCGGCTTACGCTTCTCCACCACCTTCTCGAGGATCGGAACGATCTGAGCGATGTTCGAGATCTTCTCTTCCAAAATCAGGATATAGGGATCTTCCAACGAGATCTCTGCCGATTCTGGATCTGCGATGAACTGCTGGGAGATGTATCCACGGTCAAAGTAGAGGCCTTCTTCGATATCGAGACGAGTCTCGATCCCCTTGCCCTCCTCGATGGTGCAGACTCCATCGTTGCCCACTTTGTCGAGAGCTTCGGCGATCACCTTACCGATCCGCTCATCGTTGTTGGCCGCAATCGAAGCGACGCTCACGATCGACTCCTGGTATTCGATCGGCTCGGCGAACTCTTTCAGTTTCTTGCATACCTTTTCGGTGCAAGCGAGGAGAGCACGTTGAAGCAGAACAGGATTCTCTCCGCTCATCACCAGTCGCATTCCACGACGGTAGATCGCCTCGGCGAGGACCGTGGAAGTGGTACTGCCATCCCCGGCGTCCTTGGCGGTGATGACTCCCGCTTCACGCAACATCCGTGCGCCCTGGTTCTCGACGCGATCTTCCAGGTCCACCTCTTCAGCGACGGTAGCCCCGTCCTTGGAGATCTTTGGGCCACCCCAGGATCGATCGATGATGGCGTTTCGACCACGGGGACCCAGAGTGGTCCGTACTGCTCGGGCCAATTTGTGGGCTCCAAGCAGCAGCTTCTTGCGTGCTTCGTCTTCAAAAGTCAGTTCTTTCACCATGCTGGCTCCTCTTCGCAGTACTGCAGACGGTTGCGGGAGTGTTCGTGACCAGAGCAATCCTGGCTCTCCCCGGTAGCGGGAGATCGATAATCTCCGACCCTGGTTCTCTCACTACCCGCAAATGGTGGGCCATCCTGCCCCCCAGAGTGCCTTCATAAGCCTATAACCAATACAGACTTGGAGAAAGACAGATGGAATTGAGGGGAGGCGCACCTGCCAGATCGACAGACCTCCCGATGATCCCCCCACAGACACTGCCAGGTTGGCAGACACGCCCTACGGCTCTCAACGAGCCCAGATGCCTCCGTCGCGGGTATCACTGATCACCTTGACCCTGACATCTCGCATCTCGAGACGGGTGCCATCATCGATGGAGAAGACAAAGCCTCCGGCGCTTGGAAGTCGAGTGGTCTCGGGGTCGAGAACAATCTCGGTTTGGTCATCGCCATACTTCAGAGAAGCCTGGTCGCCATGAACCTCCATCGTGCACTTCACCCAGCGACTCTTGGGAAACTCATCGGCGAGTTCGATCTGCGGCGAGGTTTGATCGCCGATCGCTCCCCCACGAGAATTGGTTCTGGGTGAGATTCGCAATACGCCATCACGAATATTGACCTCGAATTGGCAGACATAATCTTCCCAGTGGTTGGTGAACAGACCGATGTGCATCTCGCCGCCGGTCTGATTGCTACCGACCAGAACCGCCGAGCCGTCTCGCTCCAGAACCCGCCAGTTGCCAGCCTGTCCGCTTCCCACCAGTTGTCGATCACTGGTGACCACCCAGTTGTAGAGGTTGGTCGAAGCCAGTTGATTCGACCACGCCACAGATTCTCGCAGGTCGCGCCATCGTTGCTCACGCTCCGCCTTCTTCTGCTCCTCCTCGAGGCGCCTCGCTTCTGCGAGTTCCGCTTCCACCACTCCCTCTTGCTCGATCAACATCGCAAGGCCTTCACGCTGAATCCGTTTGACCAGGTCTTGTTTCAACTTCCACACATCGGGGGCTTCCTCTTCAACCCTCTCATCGAGAGCTTCAATGGTCGCGATGGCGATATCGTCGTATCCCTTGCGTGCATACTTACCCGCCTTGACAGACAGTTCATCGAGGCGCCTCTTGTAGCGAAATTGCTCCTGGGCATCGTTGCGAAGATTGTCGAGTTCCGTCTCGAAACTCGATTCCAGCACCACTTCTGCACCTTCAAAGATGGGCGGTAAGTTCTCCAGCATCTGGACTGCGGTCTGAAACTCTCCACTCTGGAATGCGCCCCGGATATCCCCCTTGAGGGTCAACCACTGCTGGTCGACTGCACTTCTCCAGTTGACGAGGAGCTCGGCTCGCAGATTCGATGCTTCCTGGCCCACGGTGGTGTTGGCGTACTCGGAGGCGAACCACTGGTAGCGGTGCGCAGCGCCGTAACGATCCCCGGGCTCCTTGCGATTCTCCTCTTCGATCCGGGCGAAGGCCTTGCGAGCCTTCTCCTCTCTCTGTTCCTTGGGATCGATTTGAGGTTCCTGCACCACCGGTTCCGGTTCAACCTGCGGTTCCGGCTCGGAGAATGGATTGAAGATCACGGCGAGAATCAATACGGCGACCACTACCACGGCACCGATAATCAGCGGCCATTGACCACGAGAAGGCGGCGACTCATCGCCGACGGACGGATCGACACCCACTTTTGCCCTGGCGGAGACGGGGGATCGGGACGGTGTTTGAGACTTGCGGCGTGGGGCCCGGCCTCTGGCGCCTCGCCCCACCGGTGCCCCGGTCCTGCGCCGCGGAGCAGACTCGACCGTTTCTTCCTCTGAGGCGCGCTTCGCTGCAGCCTGTTGCGCTGCAATTTTTTGGGCGGCGATTTGCTTGGCTGCCATCTGCTTGGCTGCGGCTTGCTTCGCTGCGGCTTGCTTCGCTGCGGCTTGCTTGGCTGCGGCTTGCTGCGCGGCGGCTTGTTGCGCGGCGGCTTGTTGCGCTGCGGCTTGCTTGGCTGCGGCTTGCTTGGCTGCGGCTTGCTGCGCTGCGGCTTGCTGCGCTGCGGCTTGCTTCGCTGCGGCTTGCTTCGCTGCGGCTTGTTGCGCTGCGGCTTGCTGGTCTGCTTCAGAATCGACCGGAGAATCGGTCGACTCGGGTCGACTCACCTGGGGTTTTCCGGCAGCAGGATCACCGACTTCCGGCGTCGACTGTGGCCGATCCGGGACCCTCTTCCCTGGCGCTCGACGAGCGGGCACACGGCCTCCTGCGCCACCTCCACCGCTTTTTCTCGGTGTTGGAACTCGACGCTTTTTCGGTGCTCCGGAATCCTCAGTCACATCATCTGCGGTCATGAATCCTCACTCCCGGTCACCTTCTGGTCATCGCTCGATCCCCCATCTTTTTCCACCGGATAAAGGACCTCGATCAGCTGCTGAACCTGTTCCGGAGACAAATGCCCCAATTCCACCAGTACTTGACCGAGCAGAGGGACCTGTTTGCCATCGTTTCGAAGTCGCTCCTGAACCGTCAACGCCTGGTAGATCTGGGCTTCGCCCACCCACCCCTTTTCGATGGCGACCTCACCAAAGAGGCGACGATAACGGTCTGGGGTGGTCACGACTCGTCACTCCTCTCGATCACCAGAGGCACCTTGAAGATCATCGATCTCACGAAGCCGTGAGAGTCCCATCTCCGGTAACAGGTGGCCGAGGATATCAGCCGACTCCGCTGGACGCCACCGCTCCAGTCTGCGGTCCCGTCGACGGTCACTCGAGGTCTACTGTCCCTGGACGGTGATCGGCTCGGAGCCGCTGTAGAGACTGATTCCCTCGATGTCTGCCGAGCGGGCCAGGTCGCCACGCAATTCGATCACCTGTCGCAGACACTCCAGTTTCTGCTGCGAGGTCGCCACTTTGGCCCCCGGATAGGCGGGAGAACGACCCCAGTGCAGTCGGATCCCAGCAGTGCTATGCAGGTACCAGAGTCGTTGATCGCCGTCGACCAAGTGACTCGAAATCTCATGGAGGAACCCGGGAACACGGTCAAACACCTGGTCCTCCCAGAGCACCGAGAGGAGTGCGAGTAACTCCTCGAATTCAGCACCGACCAGTCGCTCTCCCGAACTCGCTTCCGCCAACATCTTCTGCTGCTGGCTTCCCCCCTGGGGAAGGTACTCGGGGATCTTCCAGCTGTCGGCCAGATAATCACCGGGTTGTCGATCGATGACCCGACCGGTCCCATCGATCAGTAGCCAGCCGTTTTGGCTGCGGATCCCCACCGAAGGACGGACGAACTGGCCGCTAAATCCGATGCCAGACGGGGTTCGAATCACCTCCTGAACCGAACTGATCCAGGGATTCCGTTCCAGTTGCTCCACCACTTGAGACTTCCACCGGACCGACTGCAGCGAAACACGCGAGGGAATCTGGGCCAGCGAACTGATCGAACCCTCGTAGGGTCGGGGGAACCAGCCAGGCAGTGAAGACTCCTCGATGGCCCACACACCACCGGCTCTCTCTAACCCACGATCCACATCCTCCTTGGCCAACACCAGAAAGATGCCAAAGATCGTCAGCAGAAACATGGCGAGCAGGAAATTGCGTCCTCCGCGACCTCCCTCGTCACTCCCCGGCTCCATCATCACCGACTTCCTCCCCGCTGCCCTGGCATGATCACTTCTCTGACGAGATCGACTTGAAAGAGATCACGTACCCTGCGCTGAACCTGTTCGATCAGTTTTTCGATATCCTCCGAACGGGCTTCCCCTTCGTTCACGATGAAGTTGGCATGCTCCGTGGAGATGCGAGCCCCTCCGATGGAGGTCCCCTTGAGGCCGCTCTTCTCGATCCATTCGCCGGCACTGATGTCTCCCGCCGGATTACGGAAGATGCAACCACAGGAGCGCAGGAGGTACGGTTGTGTCGATCGCTTCTTCTTTTCCAGTTCACGAGATCGATTCTTCAGTTGCTGCGGATCACTACCGGGTGACAGTCGTAGCCGGACTGCCGCCACCACCCGATCCTCGATCCCGGAACACCGATAACCCCAGCGAAGGCTCGCAGCATCGATCCACTGCCCGGGGCTGCCCGCTTCCAGCAATCGCACCTGGGAAACTCGATCGCCAATCTCCTCGCCACAAGCGCCAGCATTCCCCCACACTGCGCCACCGATGGTTCCCGGGATCGCTGGAAACGATTCGAGTCCCTGCCAACCTTTACCATTGGCATGATCGACCAGGCTCTGGAGGGTCGCGCCCGCCTCGGCTTCCAGCAAACCCTCACCGATCATCCGGACCGCCCTCAGTTTCTTGGTGTGGATCACCAGTCCATCGAATCCTTCATCGGCGAACAGAACATTGGAGCCATGCCCCAGCAAGAATCGAGGGAGACCCTCAGCTTCTCCCCAGGAGATGAGTTCTTCCAGTTCATCGAGAGTTTTCGGTTCGGCGAAATACTTCGCATCGCCGCCAGTCTGATACCAACAGCGGCGCCTCAACCCGATCATTTCCTGCAGGTTCATCGGGATGTCTCCAGATTCCGCCCACCCTGAGAAATTCGAACTCCGATCTTGTCGATATTTCCGGCACCCAGTGCGACCACCACATCTCCAGGAGCGACGATCTCGGGCAATTCGTGGATCGCTTGTTCGAAGCCAATTATTCGAGCGGAGACCTGACGTTCTCTCAACTGCCTGGCGAGCCCTTGCAGCATGTCTGTTGGAAACTGGAGTGGATCTTCACGGGCATGAAAAATCGGCAGCAGCAGTACTTCATCTGCATCATCAAAAGATTCGGCAAACTCCTGGAAGAAGAACTCCAGTCGGATCGCCTGGTGCGGCTGAAACAGTGCCCAGATCTTTCGACCTGGATAGATCTCTCGAGCCGTCTCCAGCGTCATCTTCACTTCAGTCGGATGATGCGCATAGTCATCGAACCAGTCGACGTCATCGATGACTTCTCGTTTCTCGAAACGCCGCTTCACTCCACGATAATTTTCGATCCCTTGCCGGATCGACTCCAGATCGACTCCCAGGGCACTGGCCAGCGCGGCGGCTGCCGTCGCATTGAGCATCGTATGGCGGCCAGGAAGGTTGAGCGTCACTTCGAAGAGTGGGCGCCCATCGGCACTCATCTCTATCTGGCTGTTCAGCCCCTTCTTGAGCACCTTCGATCGCCATCCTTCTCCTTGATCGAGACCGAAGATGATGAGGCGAACATCCGCCCCGACCTTACGCAGCTGATCTGCATGAAGTTCGGGCACGACCACCGGGGCTCCGGGACGGAATCCTCGTAGAAAGTCACCGAAGGAATCCTGGACAGCAGCGAGGTCGCAATAGACTTCAGGATGATCGACCTCGATGTTGGTGACGATTCCAGCGCTCGGACGAAGATTGAGGAAACTCTTCTGGTACTCACACGCCTCGACGATGAAATCCTCGCCACTTCCATTTCTCCAGTTTCGGCCTCCCAGTGATTCCAGTTCTCCACCAAACAACACGGAAGGGTCACGCCCCGCCGCCATCATGATGCTGGTCAGAATGCCTGTGGTGGATGTCTTGCCATGAGTCCCTGAAACGGCGATCGCATGACCTTCCGATGACAGACGACCGAGAACTTCGCTGTACAACAGTACCTCGATCTCGAGGCGTTTGGCCTCCACCACCTCTTCGTTTCCATCCGGGATCGCCAGCGATCGGATCACCAAGCCGGTGTCTTGCGGGAGATTCCGAGGATCATGACCGGTAAAGAAACGAATCCCTGCTCGCTTCAAACGGTCCTTCAGATGATCAGTCTGATCGCTCCCTGAGACCTGGTGACCCCGAGTCTTCAAGAGCATCGCCAGACCACTGGTGGCCGCTCCGCCGATTCCGATGATGTGTATCTTGTCAGGAATTGAAGCCACTTCGGTCAACGATCACTCCTCTCCCCGGCAGGTCGTTGCTGCGGGATCCGGATCCAGGTTCCAATCTTGAGACGATCAGGATTTGAGATTCGATCCCGATTGGCCTCGAACAGACGATTCCAGTCCGCTACACCGTAGTAGTCACGAGCAATGGTCGCCAGAGTCTCGCCGCTAGCCACCTTGTGCTGCAGGGGAGTAGACGATTCCACCTCAACGGCGGCGCCGATCTTTTCAGCCGCACCGATCGTCGGCAATGAGATCACCTGCCCGACCTGCAAACGATCGGGATCGATCGATCGATTGGCATCGATGAGAGCCTGGTAATGATCGATGCTGCCCAGGACATCACGGGCAATCTTCCAGAAACTATCTCCTGGGCGAATTGTCCAGGAACTCCGGGTGCCCTCCTGCTGAAGTTGCGGCGACTCGGGGGCCCTGTCCCGGGTAGGAGCGGTGCGGTCGGAGCCTGGCTCCACCTGTGGATCTTCCGCAGCAGCTACGGCCCCGTTGTCGGAGGATTCATCCGGCACTTCATCGAGCCACTGGCGTGCACGCTCGTCGACCGAATACCAGGAGAGCGTGACGGGAGAAGTCATCCGCTGGTGGGCTCTTACAGGATCCGATTCGATGCTGGGTCCGAGCGCATTGCCAATCCCTATCACTCCGACGATGAGAACCGAGAAACAGAGAATCCACCGGAGTGTGTTCATCTTCATCGCACCCCCTCCACCACTTCTTCAACAGGATGGGGAATCCCCCTCTGATCGGCCCCGAGGTGAGCCGCCAACACATCGGAGATTCTCTGTGCTGCGTCAGGGCAACCGAGGCTGCGAGCGGACTCTGCCATCTGCTCGAGTCGCGACCTGTTCTCGACCAGATCGTCGATCCATTGCGCAACCTGAACCGGTGTTGAGTCCTCCACCACCAAAGCACCACCACGCTGCGAGACATGCCGGGCATTCAGTCGCTGGTGTTGATCTCGATGATGGGTGTAAGGCCAGTAGATGGCGGGACGACCCACACAACAAATTTCAGCAACGGTAGAACCGCCGGCGCGCCCCAGCACCAGACTGGCATCGATGAGAGCAGATGCCGGGTCCTCGAGGAATGGAGAGACCTTTGCTTCGACACCGAGTTGATCCCAGCGCTGCTGGATTCCGGCCCCTTTCTCATCTCCACAGATGTGATGAATCCGGACGGCCTGGCGATTCCTCAGTAGTGCTACCGCTTGCAAGATCATCTGGTTGACCGGTTCAGCCCCCTGGCTACCACCCATGACCAGCAGTTGTAGTTTCTGATCGGTACTCAGCGCGCTGGGAATGAACGGCTCTCTTACCGGGCAGCCGAGGATGGCACTGCGCGAGCGTAAACTGCGAGACATTCCATCGATGGGCCAGGTCAGAAACACCTTGCGTGCAAACCTGGACAGGAATCGATTGGCTCGCCCCATCACCTTGTTCTGCTCGAGCAGAAAGAGCGGCAATCCTCTGGTCCATGCGCCGATCCCCACCGCTACCGCCGGCCTTGCTCCAAGCCCGACCACGGCATCAATACGCTGATCGACTAGCCATTGACGAGCGGCTGGAATCCTCAACATCGAATCGCCGATGGTGCCGATCCCGCTCCAGGGAGGTGAAATCGTCTCGATTCCGCAGTCAGGTAATATCTTTCTCTCCATCGGCGTCTGATGATCGAGGAACAGCGGCTCGGCGACTTCTTGTTGAGAGAGTGCCCGCGCCAGTGCAATCCCAGGGAAGATGTGACCACCAGAGTTTCCACCGGCGAGTAGAATTCGTTTCATGTCAGTTTCACCACCTGTCGCCCACGAGTTCTGGAGATTCCGATCACGACTCCCGTCATCCCCATGAACACGGCGAGGCCTGTCGATCCGTGCGAGAAGAAGGGTAGCGGAATCCCTTTGGTCGGAAACAACGCAACATTGACCAGCAAGTTGATGGCCGCTTGACCGGTGATGGCGATGGTCACGACCCTCACCAGGCAGGCGAGATCGGCATCCTCGACCGCCCTTGAAAGACGCCACCCAAACAACAGCACCAGCGAGTAGAGGGTGAGCAATACCGTCACACCAAGGAATCCCGTTTCTTCGGCGAAGACTGCGAAGATGAAGTCACTGTATTCTGAAGGCATGTACAGGGTCTTGCTGGTCCCCATTCCGATCCCCTTACCGGTCCAGCCACCACTGCCGATCGCCTGTAGACCTGCCCACACCTGAGGAACTCCTTGAGGATTGAAGAGAGCCTCGAACCGTTGCTCCATCTCGCTCATCCGTGAAATCACCTTCGGCAGCAGCAAGAGAAGCAGCGGCCCCGAAATCACTCCACAAAAGAGACAGACCTGGGTCCAGCGAAGCAGCGGGATCAGGCCCAGAATCAGCAGGAAGAGAGCACTTCCGAAGTCGGGTTGTTTCCAGATGATGAAGAAGGGTATCCCGACCAGTGCGGCAGCGATCAGTGTCGCGGACCGCACACCGATCTGTCGCCCCATCACTCCTCGATAACGCAGAACTCCGGTCAATGCGATGGTCGCTGCTGGAACTGTGAACTTGGCCAACTCCGATGGTTGGAATCGAATCCCCAGATCGAGCCAGCGGTAGGCATCATTGAGTTCGCGACCCAGAGGACTGGCGATGGTCGCCAACAGCAGAAGCACCACTCCAACCCACAATGGGATCCAGTACATCTCGATCCAGCGGCGCGGCTGGATCAGGTATCCGACGGTAAAGAGCAAGCATCCGAGGCCATAGCCCTTCAACTGCTTGACCCACATGGCAGTGGGATCTGCTTCCGCCACGAAGGATCTGTAGGAGGACGCACTGTAGTGAAAAAACATCCCGATCACCAGGAGCATGAACACCGCGGAAAGAAATCGAAACCCTTCCCGGGCAGGATCCAGCGGAGCTTTCGTTTCCACTTCGAGAATCGAGGAGGAGCCACTACTGGTCGCCATCAACTCTCCCCACCTTGTTGGCTGATCTGATGCCGGGTGACCAGTCTCTGCTCGACTTCGGTGGCGAGTTGATCCAACTGCTCCTTGCGCGATGCCTTGAACAGCACCGAATCTCCTGGCTCAAGACGCTGGCAGATCTGAGTCGCTGCTCGATCACCATCCTCGATGAGAACCACATCACATTCACCGGAGTCTTCAGCCAATCCCTTTGCATACCACTCTGCAGCCCTGCCACGGAGGAAGACGAGGTCGAGCTTCGACCTCGCACATGTGCGACCCGCCTCGATATGAAGGCGTTTTTCCTCGGCTCCCAGTTCCTCCATCGTTCCGATCACCGCCACTTTTCGACGAGCAGACGACTGGCTCAGATCATCGATGGCACAATTCAATGCGTAAGGACTGGAGTTATAGCAATCCAGGATCAGTTCCACATCGTCTGCACTGCGGAGTTCGTGACGTAATCGCGGCAGCGATAGTTTGACCACAGCCGCAGCCAGCAGTTGGGGATCAGAAATGAAATCAAGAACCACCGCCAGCGCCGATTCGAAACACCTCAGCGCCCAGCTAGTCGGCAAAGCCCAGGGCAAGTCGTACTCGCGCCCGCGTAGGCGATCGATCACAGTCACGGCATCCTCTTGCTGCCTTTGCACCTCGAGGTCGCCAGCCGGTCCAGTCCAGTGAAAGAGCGAACCCTGCTCCCCCATCCGAGCGCGCCACTCGACCGGTGCCCACCGATGATCTCCTTCGAGTCGATCGAGCAGGGAAAACTTCTCCCGACGAATCGCCTCCAGAGTACCGAGACCTGCCAGATGCGCCTCTGAAATTGCCGTGATGACACCGTGAGACGGCTGAGCCACCTCGGTGCGGGCAGCGATCTCTCCGATCGAACTGGTCCCCACTTCCAGCACCAGTACCTCTGTTTCCGGAGGAGCCTCGAGGATCGTGATCGGCACTCCGATCTGGTTATTGTAGGAGTCACGCGGTGCATGAACGCGGTGAGTGGCCGCCAGTAGATCGTGGATCATGCAACAGGTGGTGGTTTTCCCGACACTGCCAGTGACCGCCAGAGCGGGGGTCTGGTGGCGATCCTGTTGGCGATATCCGCGCGCCAGTGCAGAGAGGGCTTCCAGTGCCGACGGAGCCTCCAACGATGGGCCATCATGATGGCGAGAGCATCCTGGATCGCAGAGCACTGCTGCTGCTCCCCGCTTCAGCGCATCCACGGCGAAGTGGATCCCATGGCGCTGCTCTCCCTCGAGCGCCACGAACAGCGCTCCTGCGGTCGCTTCCCGACTATCAAAAACCACCTTGTGAATCGGAAGGGAAGGGCTTCCTCGAACCAGCCCCGCCCCCGCCCATCTCGCCACTGTAGCCAGCGGACTGATCTTCATCCGGTCACCTCCCGGGAGAAGGGAAAATGCTGCTCCAGCAGTTCGCATGTCACCCGATGGTCATCGAAGGGAACGAAGCGATCTCCGATCTGCTGGGTGTCTTCATGTCCCTTGCCGGCGATGACCAGGACGTCATCGGGCTTGAGCATCTTCAGCGCAGTATCGATGGCCAGACGCCGATCTACCTCGGCGCTGAAGTCGACTCCCGCCGACACACCGGTCAAGACCTGATCGATGATCTGCTGAGGATCCTCACCTCTGGGATTGTCGCTGGTCACGATCAGATGATCGGCCCTGGAGGCGCACCAACCCATCTGCTGACGCTTGCCCTGATCTCGCTCCCCTCCGCAACCGAACAGCAGGATCAATCGACCGCGGACCAGCGGGCGCAGGGTCGAGATCACCGCGTCGATGGCATCTGGAGTATGGGCAAAATCGATGTAGATCCGACCCACCGGCGACTCGATCGATTGGAGTCGGCCTGCAACAGCCGTCGCCTTGTCAATTCCCGCCACGATGTGGGTGGCCGAGATTTGATTTGCTGCGGCGATGGCACTGGCGACCAGGGCATTGGACACATTGTGCCGTCCCAACTGTCTCAACTTCACCTCTCCCGTGAAACCATCGGTTTGGAAGCGAGCGCTGCTCCCCTCGAAACCACCGTCGATTCGATCCGCCACCGCATCTGCGAAGCCATCGACCTGGAAACGAATCTCTCCCGCCCGATCGGAAGCATCTTGCTGCGGATGCGGTCTGACAAACGCCGCACCAGCCGGACACCAGTCACCAAGGCGCTGCTTGGTCTGATGGTACTGCTCGATCGTCTCGTGATAATCGAGGTGATCGCGGCCGAGGGAGGTGATCGCAGCGGCGGTCAGGGAAAGCCCACCGATCCGCTGCTGATCGATGGCATGGGATGAAACCTCAAGCACCATGTCGGTGCCACCAGCCGCGAGATGCTGGGCCAGTGAGTCGGCGATCACCATTGGATCTTCGGTGGTCATGCTGCTGCGGGTAGTGCAATCCCCGAGGCGATGCTCGAGAGTGGTCATCCAACCGACCTTGCGACCAGCCTCTTGCAAGATGCTCGACAGGTATCCCACCGTGGTGCTCTTACCATTGGTACCGGTGATGCCAAAGACTCGCATCTTGCGGCCTGGCCAACCGGCTCCGGCGTGGGCTAACTGACCCAGTGCCCGACGCGCATCATCCACCTGCCACCAGCAGACGGACCCATCGACATCGGAAAAGGGTGGAGACTGGCAAACGATGCCGCGGGCACCGTCCTGTATCGCCTGACGAATGTAGTCGGTGGCATCGTGACGCTGGCCCTGCACTGCGACGAACAGGTCTGCGGGCATCTTGCGATGATCATTGCAGATGGATGAGATGGGTCGGTCGGGCCAGCGATTCAGATGTGGAACTCCAAGGATCTCCTCCAGGGTGTCTCGGCCAAGAGGCACCCGTAGCGACATCAATCGTCGTGATCCCATGCTGGCGCTTCCCCTTCCCCGGTCCTCTCCCGGCTGTCCAGACTATCGGCCCTGACGAGGGGATCAATCCGCCTTGGATCATCTTCCCCCTCCCAGCGCAGAGAATCGGTGGAGTCGAACCGGTGGCGGGCGAAACGCTGTGGAACCAGGAGGGAGGCGGGATCAGTGGCGGCCAGCGCCTGCTGCACCCGATTTCCGTCGATTCGTAGGACCCCTTCGAGCAGATCCCGGACCGCCGGGGCAGCCGTCTTCGAGGCGTAGTAGCCCTTCATCTGGGGATCGGGTTGCTCCACCACTACCATCGCGATGCGCTCGGGAGCCTGCCATGGGGCGAATCCGATAAAACTGGAGGTGTAAAGTCCATCGACGTACTCCCCCTCCACCGACATCTTGGCGGTGCCGGTTTTTCCGGCCATCTCGACCGTCCCTCCGACCGTCTTTCCGGTGCCCACTCGCATCACTTCACGCATCGCAAATCGTGCCTGAGAAGCGATCTGAGTCGAGATGATTCGGGTCTCGGGGGAGCGCAGTGGATCGACAAAGCTCTTCTTGAGGTGCGGGGTGACCAGTTCTCCTCCGTTGGCGATGACACTGTAGGCCCGGATCAACTGGAGCGGAGTGACCTGGATCTCGTAACCGAAGGAAGCCGAGGTCAGCGTGTACCAGCTCCATTTCGAGAGCGGTTTGATGGAGCCCCGCTCTTCCCCGGGGAGGTCGATTCCGGTCCGTCTCCCCAGTCCGAAGGAGGTCAGGCACTGATGGATACGCTTCTTGCCGAGCCGCATGCCGATGTCGACGATTCCGATGTTGCTCGATTCGACCACCGTACCGAGGAGCGTGCGATCGCGTAGCAGGTGACTGTCGGTGAATACGCGCCTGCGGC
>DUAN01000159.1 GCA_012960845.1 Planctomycetota bacterium
CCTCTGAAAATGAACTGCAAGGGGCACTTCTGGCCCGGCTCGCCGGGCGGGTCGCTTCGGTACTTTGCGGAGAGAGTATCGAGAAGCTCGATTGAACTCGCAGGAGTGTGGTCGGTCTCCTTGCTGAAGAGGGTCTCTGGCGACTACAATCCGAGTAACCCGGGACAGGTCTCGTCGGTAGCAGGATCAGAATCCTGTCGAGTGCCAGAGGTGACCTCGATCCCCGGACTTCGATGGAGGATTCTGATGACGCAGAGCATTGCTGGCATCTGCCTGGCGTTCATGCCGGGTCCCTTTGAAATGGGCGTGATCCTGTTGGTCGCATTGCTGATCTTTGGCAGTCGCTTGCCGTCGGTGATGAGGAACATGGGGAAAAGCGTGACCGAGTTCAAGAAGGGTGTTCGCTCGACCGAGGAGGATCTGAAAACCACCATCGATCCGCCAGAGACTCCCCCCATCAAGCGCAGCGATTCTGCCGCCACCGACTCCGAGGGGAACGAGCGTTATCCCGAAGAGTAGTTTCGAAGTGGAGGCCGTGGCGCTCGGTCGAACGCCACTCCCGGTAGCGGTCAGCGCCCCTCTGCCAGCCGCTCGGCGAGGAACTCTGGAAGTCCCGACTGACGGATCTTCTGCTGTACCGCCTCGATGTCGTATTTCACCCTGAATCGTTCGATTCTTCGCTCCTCCGGCTGATAGATCACCAGGCTCGCGGCTGGATTGCCATCCCTCGGCTGTCCAACGCTGCCCACATTGACGATCGCCTGCAGTCCTTCCGGCATTTCCACCACAGCATCGGTGTTGTAGCGGATGACGTCGCTCAGCAGGAAGCTGACCGGTACATGGGAGTGCCCGATGAAACAGACCGGGGTCTGGAGTTGCTGGAAGGAAAGGTGAGCATCCCAGGTGGTCTGGATGTAGTCGAACAGGTCCGGTTGATCGAGGCTGCCATGGACGATGGAGAAGTCGGTCTCGTGATGGACCAGCGGCCAGCCACGAAGGTACTCGAGTTGTTCTTCATCGAGCTGTGAACGGGTCCAAAGCGTCGCTTGGCGGGCGATGGGGTTGAAGTAGTCGAGATCGAGGAGATCGAGCACGGCATGCTCATGATTGCCCGCCACGATCACATCGCAGCGCTCTTGAATCAGGCTGAGGCAGGCTCCAGGATCGGGTCCGTATCCGACCACATCGCCGAGGCACAGCGTCCGATCGACCCCCTGCTGGTCGAGCAGCTCGAATACCGAGGTCAGAGCCTCGAGGTTGCCGTGGATGTCGGAGATGACCGCAATTCTCAAGGAGATCCCCTGTTCATGCTGGATTCTAACATTTCTTTGCCTTCTTCATCCCCCCCCCCGATGGTTTTGCCGGGGAGTGGCTGTCGGCCGCATGGCGGCTGCTATTCTAGTGAAATCTCTCGATTTGAAAAGACCTCTGAGCAGGAACATTGGCGCCAATGGCATTATCGGCCTCCATGTTCCACGGGGAACAGTCGACTTCGACGATTCCCTCCACGCTGGGTGGTTCCACGGGGAACATCCGGAAAGTTGGGCCCCATCGGACAGGCTTGTCTCGAGCAGACCGGGCGGATACCCTTCCTCCTGGGGCCCCCACGGGGGGCTGGGGAAGCAGGAGGAGAGTACCTTTGGCCAGAGTGATCGCCATTGCCAGTCAGAAAGGTGGAGTCGGGAAGACCACCACCGCGGTGAACCTGGCCGGATACATCGCCTTGGCCGGGCACTCCTGCCTGCTGGTGGATCTCGATCCTCAGGCCAATGCCACCTCGGGACTCGGCATCGAGTCTCCCCCGCGCTCCCATCTTCCCGCTCTGCTCGACGGTACGCTCGACTGGAATGAAGTCTCCGAGGAGACCGCCATTCCAGGCCTGCGATGTTTGCCCAGTACCGTCAATCTGGAGGTGCCGGTGGCTACCGCAGAAGCGCGTGGCGGTGGCGCGCAACGGCTACGGCAGCAGTGGCTTGACGCCTCCCCCTCGCAACTCGATGTCGTCATTCTCGACTGCCCCCCCTCGCTCGGGCCGTTGACCGATCTGGCGCTTCACATCGCCGACTCGGTGCTGGTTCCGGTGCAGTGCGAGTACTTTGCGATGGAGGGGTTGGCCCAGGTGCTGGAACTGGTCCGTCGAGCGGAGTCTTCGCTCGAGCGAAAGATCGTGCTGGAGGGGCTGGTCCTGACGCTGTTTAGCCCCGAGGTCGATCTGTGCCACGAAGTGGCGGAAGAGGTCCGACGCTACTTTCCCGAAGATACCCTGGATACTCCGGTCCTGAGGGACCCGGCCCTGGCAGAGGCGGCCAGTTATGGCCAGCCGATTTGTCTCTATCAACCTCGCTCCGCTGGAGCCTGGTCCTACCTGAACCTCGCGAAGGAGGTCCTTGAGCATGAATGGACGGAAACTGGGACGAGGGCTCGATGCCCTGATCCGGCGCACTGAAGAGATTCCCGCCGGTCAGACTCCCCCCCCCGAAACTACGCTGGAAAGCGCTGCAGTGGTGGTTCAACTCGATCCTGCCTTGATCCAGGCCAATCGAAATCAACCTCGTACTCAGTTCGATGAAGGATCCATCGATGAGCTCTCACGGTCGATCGCCATCGACGGCATCATTCAGCCGCTGGTGGTGCGCCGGGGCAGCGATGGGCAGTACGAACTGATCGCCGGGGAGCGGCGCCTTCGTGCCTCGCGGAAGTTGGGACTGGAGCAGGTTCCGGTGATCATTCGCGAGGTGGAGGACCAGCGGATGTTGCCGCTGGCGCTGGCCGAGAATATCCAGCGAGAGGACCTCAATCCCATCGAATTGGCCCGAGCCTATCGGGCGCTACAGCAATCGTTCGCCCTGACCCAGGAGCAACTCGCCGAACAAGTGGGCAAGAAGCGCTCCAGTATCGCCAATACCTTGCGCTTTCTCGAACTGGAAGATGAGATCCAGGACAGCCTGATGAATCGCCGGATCAGTGCCGGACATGCCAAGTTGTTGCTGTCGGTGAGCGATCACAAGGAGCGCCGCCAATGGCACAGAAAACTACTGTCCAAGAACTGGACAGTTCGTGATCTGGATCAGGCGCTACGACTGAGCAAATCCCATCCTTCTTCCCCACCAGCAGGCAAAAAAGCGCCTACAACCGGGGCTAATGGGGCTGGGACCCACGTTATTGACGAGGAAACTCGATTGGCTCAAGTACTCGGAACCAAGGTATCGGTGCTGGAAACCTCCGCCAAAGGACGTGGAAAGATCGTCATCGAGTTCTTTTCGACCGAAGACTACCAACGATTGACGCGCATCATCGTCGGGGGCAGCGAGTCCTGAGCAGTTTCTCGCTGGCGCACTGGTGCTTCGGGATGGAATGCTTATGGGACCCCTTTCCCGCACGCCACGACAGTGGAGGCTTCCGATGATCCTGATTGCTGTACTACTTCTTTCGGCGGTTCTGATGCTGTGGGGCATCGGTCACCTTCGTGGCGATCTGTTGACTCGCGGACCGGTCAAGTTTGCGATGTTTCCGGCGCTGATCTTCGACGGGTTAGCTCGCACTCTCTCCTGTCTGGCCACGGCAACTCCGGTGGTCGGCCTTTCACCCTGGCGTGATGGTGCACCCTTTCTGGTCGAGGGGCAGTGCACTCTCCAGCGACTGGGCGTGCCGTTGACCACGGCTCTTCGCCTGTCGGTTCTGCTCCTCGGATTCTCTGCTGCAGTGTTGTGGTTGCCGGAAGCGACCTCGACGATCCCCGATCCCGGCTTGCTACAACAGTCGTATCAACTGGGAAGTGATCACCTGGCCTCCAGGGTATTGTCGGCTCCTGTCGAACTGCTGGCGACCGGAGTCACGGCCTGGTTGTTGGTGGCGTGGCTCGGCGCGATGGTGCTGGCCGCAGGGCTCCGGGGACGAGATACCGCAGCAGCCGTACTGCTGGGAGCGACCCTCTTCGCCGGTTTGGAACTGGCCGCCAAACTCGGACTTCGTTTTGGCACCTTCACCAATGGTTGGTTCCTGAGTCGCTTCTACGAGGTGGAAGCGGGGCGATCACTGATCTTGTTGCTGCTGGTCGAGGTTGCGGTCCTGCTCGTGTTGAGTGCCATGCATCTGATTCCGATGCTGGTTCAAAAGATCCGTCCCGGGGCCGAAAAAGACTCGTCTTCCGAGCCGGATCGTCTCGTACCACACTTCTGATTCCGCGGACCCCTTGCCGATCTGGCCTCTTCGCCTATCATCCCCTGAAGCCCTGAAACTCCACGCAGTTCGTGCGGAGTCGAGGGCCACGAGTGATCTGGGTCGAAGAGGTGGTCATGATTCGAGTCTTTCTGACACTGCTGATGGTCTGCATCTTTTCTCCATTCCTTGCGGGGCAAGGGGAGGGGGTCTCACCAGCCGAGACGAGCTTATCTCCGGGTAGTGAACAGATCCGCCTGAGCCTCGAGCAGTCGATCCTGCTGGCACTGGAGAACAATCTCGATCTGGAGGTGCAGCGACTCACTCTCGCCAGCGCAGAGCGGGATCCGCTGATCGCAGAGGCCGCCTTCGATCCGCTCTTCAGGACCGGTTTCACCATCAGTAAGTCGAGCACTACCTCGACCAGCATCATCGAGGGTGCGGAAGTGGGCGAGCAGAGCGAGCGCGACAATCGCACCTATTTCCTCGGCTTGTCGGGGCAACTCCGCTATGGAACCACCTGGAATCTGCGCCTCAACGGCAGTCGTTCTGCAACCTCCGCCGTGAGCGTGTTCTTCAGTCCGCTCAACTACCGTGGCGCCTACGACCTGTCTCTGAGCCAGCCGCTTCTTCGTGGCTTTGGCCGCAGTATTACCGAGACTTCCCTGCGGATTGCGATCCGCAATGTCGAGGCCTCACGCCTGGCGATGAGGCGTGCGGTCGAGACGACGGTGTCGTCGGTGGTTTCTTCCTACTGGGATCTGGTCTATGCGAGAAGAAATGTCGAGGTGCAGGAGCGCGCCCTGAGTGAGGCGAGCGAACTGCTCGAGATCAATCGGCGTCGGCTCGAGGTGGGGACTGGTACCGAACTCGATGTCATCAGCGCCGAGGCCAACATCGAAACGCAGAAGGCCAGCATCATCGATGCGGTCAATCAGTACCGTGATCTGCAGGATGTGTTGCTCGACAAGGTCAATTCTCCTGAGTTCAGGATCGGCGGAGACTCCGGCCCGATGTTTCGCGACCTCGAGGTGATTCCCACCACGCCTCTCGAACTGCCCGATTTTCCGGTGGTGATGGCCGAGGCGGTGGAGGCGGCTCTGATCACCCGCCTCGAGCTGGTGCAACGCGATATCGAGATCGCCAACAGCGAGGACCAACTGCTCCTCAGTGAGGATCAGCTACGCCCCAACCTGTCCGTCGATGGCGGCTGGAATCAACCTGGAAACGACATCAGTTTTGATGGCTCCTGGTCCAATGTCGGCGAAGACTATTCCTGGAATGCCGGGGTCAATTTCGAGTTCCCACTGGGTAATCGTGCCGCCCGCAATCAGATGCTCCAATCACGTGAGAACCTACGCCGTTCCCAGGTCTCGCGAGAGCAGGTTTCTCATGCGATCGTGCTGGAAGTGACCCGAGCGGTGCGTGAACTACTGAGTGCACGCCAGAGCGTCGAGACGACTCGTGCGGCGACCCGGTTGCGTCGCAAGGAACTCGATGGAGAGACGAGGCGCTTGGAGGTCGGGGTCTCGACCGCCTACCAGGTGTTGCAGGTGCAAAATAGCTTGCTGCAATCGCAGGTTTCCGAGTTGCAGTCGAGGGTTCGATTGCGCAAGGCGATCGCTACCTATCGAAATGCCACCGGCACCATCCTCTCGGGCAGAGGTATCCAGCTCGACTGATCTGGGGGGTCGGGAGAGCACACTGCAGCCAGCACTGCTGCCTGTCGCAACAGTCAAGAAAGCCCTGTTCCCTGCTACTGTTGTATTCACCTCATCGGGAATATGATAGTTGCTGTACCTGTAATTCCTGGCGAGGAAGGCAGGGGGGATGAATCGATGTCAGACCAACCTAAATTCACCATCCAGCTCCTCCTGGTGCTGATCCTGGGGCTCGGGCTCCTGGCTCCTCTCGACCGTATCGAGGCGCAGGAGTTCGAGATCAGCCTGGGAGTCAGTACCCTCAATGGCACGGCCTACAATCTCTTGGTGGGGATGGCCGAGGGTGCATCCGATGGCTACAACCCCGGTGAAGATCTGTATGCTCCGCCCGCTCCGCCGCCTCCTTCCTTCTATTCGAGCATCAACTACTCCAACGATTCCTGGTTCTCCTGCATCATCGCTTCCGATCCCGATCCGGTGGTCTTCATCCTGGAGTTGCAGTTCTTGATCACCGATCCGATCCTCATCGAGTGGCAGCTGGGAGGATTCATCGCTGGCGGGGAATACACCCTGCGTGACGCGGTGGGTGGGGGATTCATCGATGTCGATATGACATCTCAGGATTCTTTACTGGTCGACAACATCGCAATGACCAACCTGGTACTGGCGATTGTGCCGCCGCCGGCAGAGACCTTCGTTCGGTCCGATGTGAATCTCGACGGTTCGACCAACCTGGCCGATGCGGTGAGATTGCTCGAGCACCTCTTCATGACGGTGGCCATCGATTGCCGCAAGGCCGCCGATGGGAATGACGATTCGTCAGTCAATCTGGCCGACGTGATCTTCCAGCTGGCCTTCCTCTTCAACGCCGGTTCAGCGCCCCCAGAACCGTTCCCTGGCTGCGGGACCGATCCGACCCCGGACCCCCTCGAATGCCAGGTCTACTGCCCCTGATCAGACTGACGAGAGACGACCATCGGGTATTCTCACCAGCCATCCGGGACAAGCATGGAACTCGAAAAGTTCACATCGTTAGTACTCCGTTTGTAATCTCGAATACCGCTAGTAAATCCGGATGCCTCAAAACCGCCAATAAAAATCGTTTATGCCACTCATGTAAACAACTAAAGACGGCGCGGCCGGGCGGGATCGAGGTTAAGCCAAATGTATTTTTTCTAATATACGAATATGATTGTTAGCAACAAGGGTTGATTGATTTAACGACAATACTAAGAATACAAGCATAACAAGAGCGCCTATTGCTGCTCACGGGCCTGATACGCCTCGATCCTATGATGGGGGTCTCGGGAGACGCTTCCGCGATCATCCGGAACCTGGTACTGCAGCGCCAGCTTCTCCAGTTCCTTCTCCAGTTTCTCGCGTGTCGCTGCGTGGGCCGGGTCATCCGCGATGTTCTTCATCTCCTGTGGGTCTTCCTGCAGGTCGTACATCTCCCACTCGCCGAGATTGTAGAAGTGGATCAACTTGTAGCGCTCGGTACAAACTCCTCGGTGACGTCGCACCATGTGAGCGGTGCGCTGGTTCTCCAGGTACTCGTAATAGTG
This sequence comes from Planctomycetota bacterium, assembly GCA_012960845.1. Classification (GTDB taxonomy): domain Bacteria; phylum Planctomycetota; class UBA8108; order UBA1146; family UBA1146; genus QNYK01. Next base: position 7,385 of record DUAN01000159.1, read on the forward strand.
GTAGTAGAGACTCTCTCGCCATTCATCCGGTTTATTACCGAGCAGCAGCGGCACCAGGCTTACCCCTTGCATCTCTTGCACCGATGAGTCCTTCGCTGAAACGCCCGCAAGATCGAGGAAGGTCTGGGCATAGTCGAGATTGCTGACCAGGCTTTGCTCGACCGAGCCGGCATCGACGACACCGGGCCAGCGCACAATTAGTGGCGTCTTGTAACACTCTTCATACATGAAGCGCTTGTCGAACCAGCCATGTTCACCGAGGAAGAATCCCTGGTCCGACGAGTAGATCACCACGGTCTCCCGGCTCAGGTCCAGTTCATCGAGGGTCGAAAGCATGCGGCCGATGTTGTCGTCGACCGCCTGGATACAGCGCAGGTAATCCTTGAGATAGCGCTGGTACTTCCACCGGACCAGCTCGTCGCCGGTCAACTCGAGTTGCCTCAGTTCGGCATTCTTCGGCTGGTAGGCAGCATTCCAGATCGCCGTCTGCGCCTCGTCGAGACCACGCTGTGGGACCAATTTGAGGTCGTTCTTGGTCAGGGTGGTGGCGATCTCCATATCCTGGATCCGTGCGGCGGTACCTCGGCCCTTGTAATCATCGAAGAGATTGTCCGGTTCCGCGATGTCGATGTTGTCGAACCGATCGAGGTAGCGTGGGGGAGGCTGCCAGTGACGGTGGGGGGCCTTGTGCTGGACCATCATCATGAAGGGTTGATCTCGATTGCGTCCCTCTTTGAGCCAATCGAGGGCCAGGTCGGTGATGATATCGGTGGTGTAACCGGAATGTTTGCGGTCGGTATGGCCCTTCTCGTTGTCGGATGGACTGCGCATCATCGGATTGTAATAGGGGCCTTGACCGAGCAAGCGTTCGTAATGATCGAATCCGGTCGGTTCGGTTTTCAGGTGCCACTTGCCAAAGATGGCGGTCTGGTAGCCGGCCCTTTGTAACAGTTTTGGGAAAGTCATCTGCGAGCCATCGAACAGTTCTGCGTTGGTCAGTACACCGTTGAGGTGACTGTGCTTGCCGGTCAGGATCACCGCCCGGCTCGGTGCACAGATGGAGTTGGTGACGCCACAGCGGCGAAACATCATTCCATCGGCCGCTAGTTGATCGAGATTCGGGGTGATGTCTGCGGGAAAGCGGCTGCCATAGGCACCGATGGCATGGGAGGCATGATCGTCGGTGAAGATGAACAGGATGTTGGGGGTCTTCTCCGGTCGTCCCTCGTAGCTGGAGCGTGATGAGCCTGCCGCGGCACATCCCGCGAGCAGCAATGCGACCAGCCCCAGTAGTGGGTACAGACGGCATCCGGGTGATACGAGCAACTTCATGGCGAGTCCTTTCGAGCCAGACGCTGGTCAGGCTCATGATTTGACACGGTGATACTGCCTGACGCTACTGACCATCTGCCTCTGCGGCACCCCCGGCTGTTACTGTCCATCGGGGCGGGTGGGGGTGGTTCGTGGCGTGGCGTTCTTCACATGCTCGTCGAACCAGTCGATCATCTCGGCGTGGGTGTGCAGCACCGACTCGCGAGCGCGGTAACCGTGGCTCTCGTTGGGCAGGTAGACCAGCCTGGCGGTGCCGCCATTGCCCTTGATGCCTTGATAGAGACGCGACGATTGCACCGGGAAGGTGCCGGAGTTGTTGTCGATCTCGCCGTGGATCAGCAGGATCGGTTCATCGATCTTGTCGGCGTGCATGAAGGGCGAGATGGCAAAGTAAATCTCCGGTGCCTGCCACAGGGTGCGCCGTTCCGACTGGAAGCCAAAGGGGGTCAGCGTGCGGTTGTAGGCGCCGCTTCTGGCGATGCCGGCGCTGAACAGATCGCAGTGGGCGAGCAGGTTGGCGGTCATGAAGGCGCCATAACTGTGCCCGCCGACTCCCACCCGGTTGCCATCGGCGACTCCCATCTCGACCGCCTTGTCGATGGCGGCGGCCGCCGAGGCGACGATCTGATCGATGAAGGTGTCGTTCATCGTCTCGGAATCACCGATCACCGGCATCGTTGCGGAGTCCATGACGGCGTAGCCCTGGGTCAGGAAGAACAGATGCGACAGGCCGCCGATGCGGGTGAAGCGGTAGGGGCTACCGCCGACCTGGCCGGCGGTCTTCGGATCACTGAACTCGCGCGGGTAGGCCCACACCACCAGAGGCAGGCGGGTTCCCTTCTCGTAGTTGGCAGGCAGGTAGAGGGTCGCCGATAAATCGACACCGTCGGCGCGCTGGTAGGTGACCAGCTGCTTGCGGATGCCACGCAGTTGTGGCGTTGGATCGGGGAAATCGGTCAGCGCCTGGATGCTCCCAGAGGTGCGAAGACGGTAGTTGGGTGGCTCTGTCGGGCTCTCGTATCGGGTGATGAAGGTCGTGTCATCGACCATCGCACTGACCGATTCGTAACATCCTGACTCGCAGCGCCAGATACGCTCACTTTCGAAGGTCTCGAGATTCTGACGGTCGAGGAAGGGACGCGCACCGCCGGGCCCGGAACCGCGACCGCTGCGATATATCGAGGATCCCTCGAGGCGCACCATCCGGTCGCCGCGCGAGTTGACCCTGGTCACCGGCGACCCTGGATCCGCATACCGATCGTTGCTGCTGCGGTCCTCGATCAACCTTGCCTTGCCATCCGGGTTGTCGATATCGCGCAGCCACATCTGCATCCAGCGACGATCGCGGTCGCGCTCCTGGGCCAGGGCGCGATGCCCATCCTCGAGCCAAGCGACGGCCATCAACCTGTACTGGCTACGAAAGGCCTCGCGCTGCTCGCCGTCGAAGGGCTCGGCGACGATGAAACGGTCGCGGTGGGGGACATCGTTCTTGGGGTCGCCACCGTCGAGCGCTTCGGTCCACACCAGTGAAGCATCGCTTCCGGGCCGCCAGCGGATGTTACGCGCTCCGGTGCGCACACCATGCAGAGGGATCCCCTCTCCGATCGGCACGGTCGCCACGACCATCTCTTTTTCACCAGCTCTACTCCACACCTCGATGCTGTTTCCGAACAGATAGGCGGGCATCAGATAGGAGAAGGGACGCTGGATGATGGTCACCAGCAGGTGGTGGTCATCGGGGGACGGGGAGATGGACCGGTACAGGTCGGGCTTGCCAATTCTCATCCTGTCACCGCTGGCGAGATCGACCCGATGGATCTCACTGGTGGCGTAGTAGCCAAAGAGCGCCTCGTCATGTGGATTGCCGAGAAGGTCCTGATAGGTCCTGAGAGGTGTCGCAGAACCGCTCGTTTCGCGGATACTGGGGCCGGTGGGCACAGCTGGTTTCTTCGGCGATACCCCGCGGTAAGCGGGAACCTCGGTGATGATGACGCTGGCACCGTCGGGACTGAAGTAATAGCCGGAGGTCAGCACCGACGAGATGCGGTCACTGATCTTCAGCGCCAGTGTCGGATCGGAAACAGGAGCCACCCACAGCGATGTGCCGCTTTCGGTGAGCAGGGTGTAGGCAAAGTGGCGAGAAGTATGTGACCAGCGCGCCGCCACCAGCCGAGCACCCTCGGGGATGGCGATCGGTGTCACGGTCTTTCCAGACAGGTCACGCAGAAACAGTGCACGGCTGAAAGAAGTTCGGTGACGGCCATTCGCCGCCGGGTCGATACGCATGCCAGCAAGTCGCAACATCGGCCGCGACACATCGGCGATCGAAGGCATCGGATCGGGTTCGATTCCGATGAACCAGCGGCCATCGGGGCTGAGTGTCAGCGATGGTGAACGAGGTGCATCGACCACCTCGACCACTTCTGCCGGAGGTAAGCGATAGCCATCGCCGGCGAAGGCCATCTCGGAAGAGAAGGACCCCAAGAACATCATCGAGAACAACGCCATCGGAAGTAGCAAACTTCTCATCCACTTTACCTTTCGGGGCAGGAACTCATCGCAGTTGCACGGGTCAAGCCGATAGCGGCAGTGGTGCATCAGGAGTTCGGGAGCGCCATCGTGGAGGATATATCGCTCACCGTGAGCCGCCAACTGCCGAGCGTGGTCCGGGCAGCATCTCGATGGATCTTCACTGCTGGCTTCGATCGGGCTGTTTGAGCGGTACCGGGCCCCATCTGAGCCATCTACTGATTCACCGTCGAGATCATCGATGCGCTGAGGGGTAGGAGATACACTGACCGGGATCATTGGCCTGGGCCCGAGGGTGATCTGTCATCTCGGCCACAAGTTGAAGGTTGGATTCGATGACTCTTCATCGTCGTGACTACTTCTGCTGCATATCTCTACTGGTGATTCTGTTGATGTCACGGGTGCCATTGTCTGCGGATGACCCGCTCGATCTTCCCGCACCCAAGGGGCCCTTCGTGCTGCTCGCTGAAGAGCGCTCTCGTATCCTCGAGTTGTTCCAGGCCACTTCCGAATCGATCTCGCCACAGGGAACGCTCGAGTTGATCTACAACTTTGCCTCGAAGGACGAGCGACTCGGCGAGGATTGGTCGCCGATCCCGACGGGGCAATACGGTCGCATCGGTCAGCCGGTTCGCTGGATCCGCGGTGCCGAGGGCGGCGTCGTGGGCGTTCTCGGAGGTATCTATTTCGCTGACAAGGGACAGTGGATTCACAGTGCAGTGTGGCAACAAGAGGTCAAGATGGACGCCACTTACTATTCCTTTTGCGGCGGTAGTGTCGGTGACCTGTTTGCGGCGGTTTACGGCTGGACCAAGGGTTTGCGTCGTCGAGTCGGCAGCAACCTTGGCAGCCAGGTGATGAGGATTTCTGGTGTCAAACCGGCGGGCGGGATCGGCAAGCCTTCAGAGATCATCTTTCGTGAGCCGGTGAATTTCGGTTTTGAACTGAAAGATGGCCAGTTCAGTGCTCAGCGAAGAGGGCGCACCCAGGTACATTCGAGCAGCAGCAAGTTTCTCAAGAAACTCGATAGCGGTCAGGTCGGATTTGTCTGGAGCGGCAATATCCGCTGCTGCATCACCAAGGTGACCCTCCGTGGTCAGCTCGATCTGGACTGGGCCGCAAAGTCGATTCCCGACCTCAAGACCCGTCTCAAGGAGCATCGGGCGAGCAAAGGATCTCGCTGATCAATCCTCTGCCGGTGGTTTCTCCGCAACTCCACCGAGCGGGAAGGGGACCGTCTGGACTGCGACCGGCTCCTTCTTTCCCTCCTCGATGATGTAGGTGCCATCGAGGGAGAAGCCGAGGAAGCGAGCGCGGCCAGAGACAGGCCAGCGCACCGTCACCGCAATCACTTCAGTCGCGGCACCGAGTCCCACCTCCAGTTGCGAACTGGAGGCGCCGAAACTACCTCCGGTGCCGACCACCCGGTGGATGGTGCGTGGTCCCGACTTCGTCTTCACCTCGATCTGTACCCTGGCATGACGTGCATCGCGGCTCGATCGGGTGCCGACCAGTCTCAGCGTCAACCAGTGGTGTCCATGGCCTGGATTTTCGAACAGAACATTGGCATACCCATCTCCTTCGTAGGCTCCTCCCATGGTGGCGAAGATGTCTTGATCGCCGTCGTGGTCGATGTCGCCGAAGGCGATGCCGTGGCCCTTCTGCAGGTGCCCGAAGCCACCGCTGGTGGTGACATCCTCGAAGCGTTTTCCTGCGGCATTGCGAAACATCCGGTTGGGAACCAGGGTGGAGAGGCCCGGCTGACCGGTTCCGAAGTAGGCATCGAGCCAACCGTCACCATCGAGATCGCCGAAGTTTGCCCCCATCGGGAGTACCGTGTGACGGATGCCGGTCTTCTCCGAGACCTCCTCGAACTGCCCGTCTCCGAGATTGCGATATAGGCGAATCCCCTCGTCAGCGGTCGGCATTCCGAGATAGTCCGCCACGACCCCCTCGAGCATGCTCTCCTCGAAACTACCGTAGGAGCCGGCGAGGATGTCGAGGCGACCGTCATGGTCGTAGTCCCAGAACCAGGTGGGGAAGCTCAGTTGGGGCGATTCGACGGCGGCTCGGGCAGTGACGTCCTTGAATCGAGGTCGTTCTCCTTCAGCCGCAGGGCCGAGGTTTTCGTACAGTGCGTTGGAACTCGCCATCGTCGAGAGGTACAGATCGAGATCCCCATCGTCGTCGATGTCTCCCCACGCCACACCCTTCACATAGGCGATGTGGTGTAGACCGACCTCTTGGCTGACCTCGACAAAGGTGCCATCTCCGCGGTTTTCAAACAGCTCGCACGGATGGACCTCACTGCTGGTCGATTCGTTTCCGATGAAGAGGTCGAGATCTCCATCGAGATCGTAGTCGCCCCAATCCGCAGTCTGGGTCGGATGATAGGACACCAGCCCCGAGGCGACGGTGACATCGGTGAACTTCTCCCGGTCATTGCGTAGTAATGTGTTGGGATGATGGCCGGCGCTTCCGAGCCATGCTCCACGAAGAATCAGCAGGTCCGCGTCGCCGTCATTATCGTAGTCGGCATGAGTGATGTTGAGTCCACCGGTGATGGAGGAGAGGCCCATCGATTCGGTTCTATCATTGAACTGTCCCTCGCCGTCACTCTCGAAGTAGTGGACTGGATCCGTCGGTCCCCAGGAACTGACGAACAGATCGAGATGCCCATCCCCATTGAAATCCTCGAGACTGGCCCCTCCTGCCAGTCCCATCGTGGCGATCCCGACCTGGGGAGCGACATCGCGAAAGCGGCCCACATCATGGGAGGAGGCGAACAGTCCCGGTGACAGGCGTAGCGGCTCCGGAACACCATCTGGCCAGTTACCGAGGGCCATCGAGGCGAGATTACGCAACCACCGAAGATCGAGTCGATCGGGAGAACGAGCCAGCGACCAGTCGAGGTTCTCTATCGCCAGCTGCATCCCCTCCGGTTGCTGGTGCACACCACTGCCGCCGATGGGGAAGAGGCAGGAATCGAGGCCATGCATCGCCACGCAGTTCTGCTGCTCTCCCAGGCGCAAGCCGCCGATCATCTGGCTCCATCGAAGGGCTTCCTCGACATCGACGATTTGATCTCTTCCATCGGTCGGCAACGCCGACAGCAAGGAATCGAGGCGAAGCAGTCCCTTGGAGATGTCCCCCGCCTTGATCCACTCGTCGGCGGATTGATGGAACAGTCGAAACTTGTCGCCATTGGTGGTGGCGGTGCGGTAGCGAAGCCCAAAGAACTCGGCTCGTTGCCGGTTGAGGAACTTGTTGCTCCTGGCGTCGGCCTGGTGGAGTACCTCGAGGTAGTTGTCGGCTGGATCCTCTGATCGGACCCCTTCGCTGAAGAAGTGGCCAGAAGAGAGGATCAGTGCTGCCAGAAATGCAGTGGCGGGCAGCCACCGGGACTGGGATCGGATTCTCGTCGACAAGGGAGTTACGCACCTTTCCGCCGATTTGGCTGCACCGTAGCAGCGGAGATCGGATCGACAAGCGGCTTGTTATCAGGCCATGAAGAGCATTCTGCAGCAGATCTGCTCGCCATTATTACTTTCGACGGTCCGAGTTCTCAGTACTTCCGGATGCTCTCGATAGATCGATGACCCTGAAGGGAGGTTCTCATGACCATCATGTTGCAGATACCCACTCTCGTGCTGTTGTGTGCCCTGCAAGGTGCAGATGGTCGCGGCAAGCCCGAGATTCCTGCCTTCCAGTTGAACGCTGCTGAACAGGAGCGAATCCTCGATCTGTTCCAGGCGACCGAAGAAAAAATCTCCGCCGATGGCACCGTTGAACTGACCTACGATTTCGAGCGGGAAGATCGAAGCCTCGGTGATGACTGGTTCCCCTCTCCTGGGTCGGAGATCGCGGGCAAGTTGCGCTGGAGACGCGACTGGGAGGGCCACTCCAGAGGGGTCTCCGGCGGTGTGATCATCGCCGATGAGGGGCAGTGGTTTCATGCGGCGGTGTGGCAACCGGATGTGCGAATGGAATTGACCTACGTCTCCTTCCTCGGAGGTCGCCGTGGTGACATGGTGGCAGCGGTCTTCGCCTGGTCGAAAAGGCTACGGCAGCGGGTAGGCAGTAATCTCGGAACGCAACTGGTTCGCATCGCCGGCACCCGGGCGGTGGGGGGGGTGGGCAAAGCTCCCACCATCGCTTACGAGGAGCATCACAAGTTCGGCTTCGAGTTGAAGGAGGGTCGCTTCAGTACCCTGCTCAACGGACGTGCCAAGGAGCAGACGGGCAGCAAGAAGATCCTCAAGAAACTCGGTCGTGGTCAGGTGGGTTTGGTTTGGCGTGGAACCATCAGTGGCATCGTTCCTCAGATGAAGATCCGCGGTAAACTCGATCTCGACTGGGCCGCCGACCAGATCGCACCGCTGCGAGAGCGACTCGATCAACACCGTCAGGAGATGGTCTCGGCGAAGAGATGAAATCTCGACAATAATCGCAATGAGGAACCCCCGGGGTGTTGGGAGAGCCACCCCGGGGGTTTTCTGTGTTTTTCGGGGCCGCAAGACCTCAACTGGATTCCCCGGTCGAATCAGTCGCTGCCTGGAGTGCAACAACATGGAGAAGGGCCATCAGGAACCGGAAAAATCGGTGGTGCTGCCGGGAAACTCAACTGGTTGAAACTCCCCCGTGAAATTTCACTGAGAGTGCGACAGGCGGTCTCCAGTTCAGGATCACCAACGGTGCCTTCAATGCCGACAAAGAAGAGATGGATGGGAATGTCGTCGAGGTAACTCCTTCGATTTTGCAGAAACGGTAACAGCGAAGGTTCTCCAGTGGAGTAGCGGTCATCGACGATGAGGACCACTGCCTTGTGCCTCTCAATATCTTTCCGGGCCAGGAGAAGGGTGTTCTCCAGCGCCGCCATCAGTGAGGCACCGTTGGCAGTCACCCGTGTGTTTTGCCAGCTCACCGCCGAACTCTTGATCGCAGGGATTGCCCGCATCGGAATTTCTTCGAAGCGTTCGACCTGGTTGTTGAAGGCGACCGCTCCGAAGCGAGCCCTGCTCGACATTCTCGCGAGGAGATCATTGAACTCCATTGCGATGATCTGTGCGGGTTCTCCCGCCAATCTCTCTGAGCGCTCCACGCACAGGTAGAGACTGTTGGCGAAGATCTCTTTACCGAAGATGGGGAGGATCTCGGTGGATTCCTCCCCTTCATCCAGGCCTCCTCCTCCAGATGGAAGATCCAGTGGCTTCCTCTGTTGGTTATTGATGTTCCCATCCGGAGAGTCTTGAGCGGTGGCAACAGCTGCGCTGCCTGAAATACCCACCCAGAAGAACAATCCGAAGATGAGAGCACCGATGTGGTGAAGAACGAACCGGTTGGGTCCAGGTTCTTTACGCATGGGTTCTCCTTTCTCGAGAAATCCGTGGCGGGATCAAGAAGAAAGACGGAACTGATGAGGATTTCATTCCGATTATTTTTTTGAGTGCACTAATTATTATATGTGTTTCATATTGGCGAAACGAAACCGCTGTAGTTGTGAAATAGAGTTTACAACTCTGATAGAAGTGTGCAGGTGATGGCACAACGGATGACAGTCGAGAGAATGAACGGATATTTCTACAAGATCAGGGAACCGAGTTCTCTTCACCAGCGTCAAGATGAGTTCGTGCCATGTGAAACAGGATCAGCGTACGAAATTGAAATGCCGGAGCGGGGTTTCCTTCCCCGCCCTCGAGAAACGCCCCGCCGAATACAACAAGAAGAAGCCATCGGGTTGAAGGACTTGCGGCTCTTCACAGGTTGATGGCGACGACTGCTCCGGCGACCGTTGCCACCGCCAGCAGCACGCTGACGGGCCACCACCACAGGAATACCCTCTGAAGCAGCATGAAGCGCAGGCCGATGGCGATGGCGACCAGGTTGGCGACGGCTGCGCTGATCAGCAGCACCATGCCGAGATCGGCCAGATAGTTCGATGCGTTGCCGGTGCGGCCGAGGATCAGCGAGATCCCTCCATACAACGCCGCGCCACCGACCGCAGCCACCGCCACGGTCACGGCAAAGAGACGCCCCCCGGATGATGGTTGTCTGTCTGTGACCATGGGATGATCTTATCGCCAACCAGGAAGCGACCGCAGCAATTTTGTCAAGAAACGAGTTCCTGCAGCCGCAGTGAACTGAATTCGAAGCGGACCTGTTGCAACGACTCGGGAGTCGGTTCCTTCCAGGAGACGACATATTGAAGATGACATGGCCAGGGCTTCTCGTTCAGCGGTTTGCCTTCAACTTTTCGTTTGATGGTTGTTGACGTGACGGAGCGCTTCGTCCGCTCTTCTTGAAGGCTTCCAGTTGCGCCGTCATCGACTCGACGATCGCTGGATTTTTACTGTACAGGTTGTGGGTCTCGCCAGGATCGGTGGAGAGATCGTAGAGTTGTCCGGGGGCAGCGGGATCGTTGTTCTTCAGGGCGTAGGGTTTCATCCCCCAGGCCCCGTCTCGCTGGTAGTTGTTGCCACCCGATCCCTTGTGATCGAGGTATTTCCACTGCCCATCGCGGATCGACAGTGCCAGTGACATCGTTTGCTGCAACAGGTAGCGACGCACAGGTTTGTCGCCCTGGGTTCCGAGCAGCACCGGTAGCATGTTGTAACTGTCTTCCGCTGCATCGTCGGGCAACTTGGCACCGGAGATTTCGGCGCAGGTCGCCATCACATC
>DUAN01000160.1:0-998 GCA_012960845.1 Planctomycetota bacterium
GTCCCCCGGATCTTCGGGAAGGTCATCGACCACTTCCATGCTGCCAGACACATCGAGCAAGAAGACAACATTTTTGGCCGCCACTTCCATGCCGAAGAAAGCGGGCGGATCTCGCTTGACCGAGGTCACTCCACGCTTCAGTTTTCCCGGAGGAGGTCTCTTGTAATCTTTTTTACGCGGCTCCCAGAAATTCTTCCAGTCTGCCGACACCTTGAAATCTTCCCCGACCAGCTTCAGCAGACACTTGCGAATCTCGTAGGCGAGCAGTGTCCCTGACCGGCCGACCTTTTCCTGGCGAGCCAGCGCTTCGATCAGATGATCGACCGAGCCGAGGTCGTCCTTCTTCTCCAGCGCTTCGATGACGGTGAGGGAAACCGAGTCGTCGGGATCGTACAAGTTGGTCAGCACTGCCTTGTAGGCATTGCTTTCCGAGCGAGTGGACAGTACCAGCGTCAAGATGATCCGCGCAGATGAGCGCTTGTCCTTGTTCGCCAGATAACAGAGGCGATCGAGTCCTTCGCCGGCCGGGATGCCGACCAACTTCGATCCGATGTAGCGTTCGATTCCGTAGGACTGACCACCGAGACCGACCTGAACCAGCGCATCGATCGCCTTCTTGCTGCCATCCTTGACCAGTTCATCGACCGCACGAGATGCCTCGTCAAAGCGGTCCTTCTGGATCGCCCCGGCCAGTTGCGACCTGGCGCGGGAGATATCGGAGGTGGATGCCTCGAGGCTCCGCTCATTTCCGCCGAGAGCGGGGGTCGCTGGAATTAGCCAGACAGAGGCTAAAAAGGTCAGGATGGCCACACAAAAAGCACCGACTCCGGATCGACGGAGGGCACTGGATCGTGAGGCCGGATGAGAGCAATGGGCGTGGGACATCGCCGGGCTTCCTTCCGGAGGCGGAATCGTTGAATTCCGACCAGAGGTCATTGTAGAGGTGTTACTGGCCGATGGATAGGTCCCTGCCACCATTGTCGATTGGGCTGCAGCAG
>DUAN01000160.1:1050-17550 GCA_012960845.1 Planctomycetota bacterium
GGATGTCCCGTGTCAGTGGCTTCTCGGGCAGCCTCGTGCCTGAACCCATTTCGGCCCAGCCGAACTGAAGAAACCGATACCATTCCCGTTTTGAGAGGGGGGGGGATGGAATCGAGAGGTAGATGACATCGTGCAAGAACCCCTCCATTCCCGAACCATCGGGCTGCTCTTCATCAGCCTGCTTTTACTGGGCTCCGGCTGCCAGCAGAAGAATGCCATCGCTCAGACAGCGGCCCCGACCCCTCCCCCGACCATCGATAACTTCACCGTTGAGATACAGAGCAGTTCCGCCACCGTGGGCTTCGATGTGGTGGATCCCGCAGCACGAACCTGGGACGCCTGGATCTATTACAGCGACGATCTCGGCCAGCAGTGGCACTCGGTCACTCCAGTCACCGGAACTGAAGGCGTCATCGAATTGAGCCCACCTTTCGAATCGGTACAAACCGAATGGTCCTACCGCGGAGATCTCACGACCCTGCCACAGGCAGACATCCTGATCGAGGTACGACTGCTCGACCTCGAAGGCGATGTTCATGCAACCCGACGCAGTGACCCCCTCTCCATCGGAGAGGCCACCCCTCCCGTCGTCGATTCGGTGACCATTCCGACCGGTGCCGTGGGAGGTCCGATTCCGGTCAACAGTCTGATCTCGGATGCGGATGGGGACTACCTCACGATCCACCTCGAATGGTCTCTCGGCGGCAACGAGCCGTGGAACATCGCCACTCTCGATACGGATGTTGGGGTGGTGATTCCCGGGACCGAGGGAGTTTCCCAGGTCGAGATGATCTGGAACTCTCACATCGATACTCCCGGAGTGGTGAGTCCCTTCGCCAGGGTTCGTGTGGTGGCTTCCGATGCGAGCGGATCCGCCTCCGCCGTCAGTCCCTACATCGCGCTCAACACCATCGCCCCGATCGTCGACTCGATCACCATCGGCGAGATCCCCCCCTACCTCAATGGCAGCGAGCCTTACATCCACAACAACACCTCAACGATCCCCTTCAACCTGTCGATTCCCGCCATCGGTACCTTGATACGGGTCAGTTGGAGCGCAGGAGCTGGAGGAGCCGCCGCCGATGCGCAAACCCTATCGATCGTGGCGAACCAACCACTGGCCAATCGAGATGCCAACACCAACCTGGCGGACCTGTTCACCATCGATGGAAGCTCGGCGAGCTGGCAAGTCTCCGCCGCACAATCGCTGCCCACGGGCCCCCTCACCATCACCGCTGTCATCGATGATGTGCGGGGTAACCCTGCCGCAGCACAGCAATACCAGTTCCAGGTTCACCCGGCGTCGACCGCTTCGCTGCCCTTCGATTGGCAGGATCGCTGGAACCTCGACTTCTCCCGCGACAATTACAGCATCGGTTGGCAACTGGACTCCGCAGGAGACCTGGTCCCCTTCTCCAGCACCGGAGCAGATGGAATCGCCGATCACCAGCAGGACCTGGTGACCATCGGGCTGCAATCGGATCAACCCACCACGGCTGCGGTAGCGGCCGGTTGTGATCTGAGAGTGCAGTTTTGGGTCGAACAGTCGATCCTCGAGCGAATCCAGCAGCTCTATGGCGAGGGCTCACTGCTCGATGGGCAAGACCTACAACCACAACTGAGATTCCAGGTCAGCCCGGTCAACTCGACCAGTGCCCTCGGCATCGGCGGAGACGACTTCGATGCCAACAGTTACGCACTGGGGCGCGCCTCTTTCGATTTCAGAAACAGCAACAGCAACGATGAACGAGCCCCCAATCGCGGAGTCTTCACCAGCAACATGGTGCAGTTCTACTGGAACTCCTGGACCTTTCGGAATCGATTCGAGGAGGTACTCCCGGGACTAGGAGTGGCGGTCGGAGAACACCCCTTCGATGCAGTGGTACTGGGGGCGAACTTTGAGCGCCTCGATGCAGCCAATAGCAGCGCTGAGAATCAGCGCTATGACGGAGTCTGGAACGCCATCGACGCATGGAGTCGGATCGTCGCAGTGGTTGCAGCACACGAGATCGGACATGCCGTGGGTCTGTGCGCCAATGGGGCTCCACCCAGCGGATTATTCGGCGGAGTTTCGAGTGCCGACTTCACCGGCCCCTTCACCACCGCTTATCACGTCGACACCCCTGGACTGAATGTGATGTCTTCTGCACTGGGCCTGACCTCGGCACTGGTCGAGGGTGAATCGGGTTACCGTTTCAACGAACTGAACGAGGCGTACATCGCCGAGTGGACCACCCTGGAGCCGTAGATGCTGAACCAAAACTCGATTTTCAAAATCATGATACTCATCGTCAGCAGCCAACTGCTGGGACCATCGCTGTTGGGGGCCGAAGACCCCTGGCTGCTATTTCGCAGATCGGATCAGGTCCTTCACGGGACCGTGGTCGAACTGCTCGGAGGAGAGAGGGACCGCCTCTATCACATCACCACCGATCGCCAGCCAGTCGCGGGTCGTGATAGTTGGTGGTTGAGAGAGCCGGAAGGAGAGGGCACCGAAGGAATCGGAGCCCTCATCGGTCAACGCGGGGCATGGCTCGTGGTCGCAGATGTCTATGGAGAATTTTCTACTGCAGATGCCACGGTCTTACCCGGCGGATATCTACAGGTGAAGGACTCCTCGGTGTTACAGTCCCTGCAGCAGTTATTACAGGAAAAAGCAGATCCAGCGATCGCCTTGGCACTGATGGAAGCGTCCGACGAGGTGGTACGTAGGATCGCCATCGGTTGGTGGCGCACTCATGGGCCGGATCCCGATGCACATCAGTCGATGATCATCGATTCCGCCTTCGGTCGCGAGAGCGCACCGGCAGTACAACGATCCTTCCTCGAACTGTACCTGCAGAAAAAATGGCTCTTCGCTGCGCCGGGGATCGCTGATCTGATCCCCCACTCACAAGACCCAGCGGTGGCGATGCTGACGATCGAATACCTGAAAAATCGCGGCACCGTACGCCAGAAGGCACGACTGGTCACGGCTTGGCCCGCCAGCGACCTGACCGGCAAGAAACGACTCGCCCAAGCGTATCGCATCCTCTCTCTCGAGGAGGCAAGCCCTTGGCTACTCCAGGGCGTCACCTCGGAACATCCGAGTTTGCGCTGGAATTGCATCGAATCGCTGGCCAGTTGCATCCAGATGGAATCTCGCAGCACCTTGCAATCGCTATTGCTCTCGACCAATGACCAGATACGAACTGCAACAATGTTCGGACTCGCTCGTAGTCGAACCCCCGGTGCGTGGCAACTTCTGCGGGAAACCATCGACCATCTCGACACTACCGACCCACTGTTACCGCTGGCGACACAGTTAAGAAAACACCCGTGGAAAGTCCTCAAAAGCAGAGGGAGCCGCTGAAATGAATGCCGATCTGAAAAAATTACTCGAGCAAAAAGTCGCAGAGAAGACCGCCGGAACCTTCCATCTGGGTCGTGGTCAAGGCGCCCAGAGAATTCTCTTCGATGGAACTCTATTCCAGTTTTACTCCGAGCCCACCGCCCAGCACTTTCCCGATGTCAGTGACTGGTCCGATGTGCTGGCACCGGAGCAACTCGACTCGCTGCTGGCTCTCTGGTACACCGAAAGTCGCGATCTGGAAGTGATCCTATCCTCGGTAAAGAACCTGGATGAGGGTGTCCGCAACAAGATCTGCCAGCAACAAGCGGTCTCGATCCTGATCGACGCTTTCACCGGAAATGGCGAGGGCTTCCTCTTCGAGGAACATTCGGGCAACTCGGTGGAGATCACCAGTGGTATCGACGCCAAGACCTTGATGGATCAGCTGGATCAACAGTTGGGGATACTCGATAAAGCCAGGAGTTTACTGCCGGCTCCTGAGGAACTCTTGCTGCTCTCTCCCGGTGGAATCCAGGCTCGGGACGAGCAGGGTCACTGGTGCTTCGCTCGCATCGCCATGCTGGTGGACGGCTTCAGAACCATCCGGGAGATCGAGGCGGACTCCCCCTTCTCTCCCATCTGGACCCTGCACTACCTCGCAGGAGGAGCTCGCCAGGGCTGGCTCTTCAAGAAGAAATTCCCCGAACTGGCCCGGGTCAGGCTCGACCAGATCGACGAAACTTCCCGATCTGCACTGGTAGAGAAACTGGAACAAGCGACACCGATGGCAGCGGAACCGATCAAGATTCTCGAGAAGTTGCGGCAATTGCATCAACTGAGCGGAGATCGCCATGCAAAACGATCGGCGGAGATCCGCATCGTCGAAGCCCACCGAACTGCCAGGGATCCCGAGTCCGCCATCGCAATCCTCGACCAGATCCTGACCGAATCACCCGAGGATGATCTGGCCCACAACACTCGCATCGAGATCCTCGTCGAACGCGCCGAACAACTGCTCGGTGGCAGTCAACCGGAGGAGGGTCGGCGCTACCTCAGGAGAGCCATCGAGGTCTCCGATGAAGACCAACTGAGGCTCCAGCTGATCGCGACCCATGAGACTCCCTCGATGCAGATCCGCGAAGGAGTTCGCATCGCTTCTCACTTGCACCGGGGGGCACATCGCCGCAGGGCGCTGAGGATCATCGATAGCCTCGAGGCGTTGCACCCGGAAGATCACGAGATGCAACAGGCTAAAATTGACTTCCTGCTCGACCATGGCGAGGAACAGGCCTCCGAACAGGCCCTCGAACGCCTCGCAGCACGCCAGGCTTCCGAGGGTAACATTCACAGGGCGCGAGAGATTGCAGAGAGCATTCGGGTGCTACGGCGAAACAGAGGAGTCGAGGAGACTCAAGCTCGAACGGGGCAGAAAGCTCTTCGCCACATCCGTAGGTTCTGCATGCTTGCACCCTTCCTCGCCACAGCAGTGATTCTCATCTATGCAGAGTTTTCGTTGCAACATGTGATCGCCACTGCCGACACCATGCCGCCGGAACAATGGCGAAAAGAAGCCCAGCCCTGGCTCCAATGGCTCCCCCCCGGTCCGTGGAAGGAAGGTCTCGACAGTGCGGAAGCGCTGGTCGAGAAGCGCACACAGGACGGTCGGAGCCACTACTCCACCCTCGCCCACAGTGCCATCCTGGATGCCAAGGGCGCCCGCATCCTCGGCAACACCGAAGCGGTCCGCCGGCAGTTGAAGTTGGCGAGCCAATACGGCGCTGTCGCCGAAACCCGGAATTTGAGGGAACGGTGGGAAGCGGAAGATCAACAGGCCGCGGCACTGCGCCAGCGAGCCGATGAGGCACGGATCCAGCACAACCTGACCGAGGTGAGGCGCCTCAATTTCCAGTTACTCGAGCAGTATCCATCGAATGACGCCACCACAGGCTTGACGATTCCGGTTCGGATAGAAACCAGTTCACCGGCCCGACTGATCCTCGATTCCGGCGAAACACTGGTGCCACCTGGCTGGCTCGAGGTTCCCGCCTTCGGCTCGAGGCAGATCCGCATCGAAGCCAACGGCAGGCACAGCACCTTCGTGATCACCTCGGAGGGTCCGGAAACGATCGTGTTGCCGACCCCCTGAGACGCAGCGATGCTCGCCGGTGACAAAAATTCAGTCGTGCTGAATCAGCCGCTGGAGGATCTCCTGAACCCGGCGAGGGTGGGCCTGTCCGGAGCTGGCCTTCATCACCTGTCCCATGAGGAAGCCGAGCGGTTTACTGTCGCCGGCGCGGATCTTTTCCGCGGCTTCGGGGTTGGCATCCACGACCTGCTGGACCCAGCCGATCAGAGCAGCCTCGTCACTGACCTGCTCACCGGTTTGCGCAAGGATTTTCGCCGGAGAGCAGCCTTGATCGAGAGCGGCCTGGAGGATTTCCCGTCCCTTGGCCACGCTGATCCGATCCCCCTCCACCGCCTCGACCACCTCTGCGATGGAAGCCGCAGTCAGTGGATAATCATCGATCGATTCCTCTCGATCATTGAGATGTTTGAGTACCTCGCCGCGAAACCAGTTCGACGCCGAGGCGGGTGAGAGTCCAGCGGCCAGCAACTGATCGAAGAAATCACCAAACTCTCGCCGCGCCAGGATCGATTCGGCATCTCGCGCATCGACCTTCAACTGATCGATGTATCGAGTTCTCCTGGCGCCAAGGGACTCCGGTAAAGAGTCCCGTTCCCGATCGATGTCTGACGGTTCGATGATCAGTAGTGGCAGATCCGGATCGGGAAAGTAACGGTAATCGGGAGAGTCTTCCTTGCCACGCATCTCCTCGGTCTGCTCCAGGTCCTGATCCCACAAACGAGTCTCCTGACGAATCACGCCTCCCGCTTCCAGTACCACCGCCTGGCGAGCCGACTCCACTTCGACCGATCTCTCGATGGAAACGAACGAATTGAGATTCTTCAGTTCCGTGCGAGTTCCCAGGACAGTATCCCCTTCGCGATGAATCGACACATTGACGTCCGCTCGTAGGTTTCCCTTCTCCATATCGCCATCGCAAACACCGATCCAGCGCAACAGTTCTCGGGTCGAGCGGACGCAACGTGCCGCCTCGACCCCACTCATCTGCAGTGGTTCGGTAACGATTTCCAGCAACGGACTGCTGCATCGGTTGAGATCGATACGACTGGTGCCATCTTCGGCATGGACTGACTTGCCAGCGTCCTCCTCCATGTGAATCCGGACCAGCGGCAGAACCCCGGAGGAGCCATCGTCTCGTTCAAATCGGATCTCGCCACCGAGGGCGTAGGGGCGATAGAACTGGCTGATCTGGTAGCCCTTGGGAAGATCGGGATAGAAGTAGTTCTTGCGATCGAATCGACTCTCTCGTTGGACCCCGCAGTCGAGGCTGATCGCGGCACGGATCGCCCGGCGAACCGCCGCCTGGTTGATCACCGGTAATGCACCGGGCCAGCCGGCGCAAACCGGACAGAGGTGCTGGTTCGGGGCGGTTTCCGTCGATCGCACACAGCCACAGAACATCTTGCTCCGTGTCGACATCTGGGCATGGATCTCGAGGCCGACCACCGTTTTCCAGCTGTTGGTTTTCCCACTCATCGTATGCTCCCTTGCGGGAGTGCCCGATGCTGATCGTTCCAGCACTGCCACCGCTGGCCAAACTCCAGTAGTGCATGGTCGCTACCGTGGGCCCCCATCAGTTGCATTCCGATCGGCAGTTTTTCTTCATCAAAAGCACACGGCAACGCCAGCGCCGGAACCCCGGCCAAGTTCGCGGTCACCGTCAAGATATCGCAGGCGTACAACGCCAGTGGGTCGTCGATACGCTCACCGATGGGGAAGGGTGCAAAGGGCGAAACTGGCAACAGAAGCGCATCGCAATCTTCCAGTACCTGATCGATCCCTTGACGGATTAAATCTCGTACTGCCAGTGCACGGTTGTAGTACGCATCTTGATACCCGGACGAGAGAACGAAGGTACCGAGCAATATTCTTCGACGAACTTCGCTGCCGAATCCTTGATGCCGACTGGTCTCGTACAGTTGCTGGAGATCTTCTGACTGCCCGCGCACTCCGACATGAACCCCGTCGTAGCGAGCCAGATTCGACGACGCCTCGGCGGTGGAGATCACCTGGTAGCAGGCGTTTGCAGCCTCTAGATGCGGCAACGACCTCTCGATGATCTCGATACCCTGACTGGCCATCTGCTGGGCAGCAGATCGTACCGCCGTGGCGATGGAAGCATCGATGCCCGGCCCGAGACCGTCGCTGATCAGGGCGACACGACTGATCTTTGACTGCGAAGCGGTGTCTTGGCGCAAACTGGTGCTATCGAGCGGATCGTGCCCCTCCATCACCTGCAAGACGCTCTGACAATCGACGGCATCCCGGGCGATCGGACAGATTTGATCGAGGCTCGAGCCGAAGGCGATCAGGCCACGGCGGGAGACCCGGCCCCAGGTCGGCTTGATGGCTGTGGCATTGCAAAAAGCCGCCGGTTGGCGGATCGATCCGCCGGTGTCACTGCCGAGATGAAAGGACCAACCGTGACTCCCGGCCAGTGCTGCGGATCCACCGCTCGATCCCCCCGGTACCCGCTCTCGGTCCCACGGATTGGAGACCACACCGTGGGAAGATGTCTCATTGGAAGCTCCCATGGCGAACTCGTCACAATTGGTCTTCCCGACCAGTACTGCGCCGGCAGCACGTAGGCGGCGAACCGCAGTGGCATCTTCTTGAGCCTGAAATCCTCGGAGCATCGGGCTCGAAGCATCGCTGCTGCCGAGTTGTGTCGTGATGTTCATTTTTGCGGTAAAGGGGATTCCATCGAGAGGTCCAAAGCACTGCCCCTGGGCTCGCCTCTGGTCACTCTGATCGGCGGCTTGCTGCGCGGACTCGATGAAGATCTCGACCACAGCGTTCAACTGCCGGCCGACCCCCTGGAGAAACTCGAGGTAGCCGTCGATCAGTTGACGCGAGGTGCAGTGGCCATCGGCGAGCCATTGCTGCGCTTCACCGACCGTGGCGTCGATCGGAGGTAGGGATGATCGATTCGACATGATCCCCTAGCCGACGACTCTTGGGGTGACAAAGGAACCATCTCGCCAGTCGGGAGCATTCCCGCCGAACGCTGCCGGGTCTCTCGGGCCACCGGCATCGGTCGGGTTTGACGATTGATCTTCACGAGTCATCGAGACGGTCGCTTGCGAGACGTGAAGATCGGACCGATGCCCTTCGGGAATCTCGACCGATCGCAGTGTATCGACCAGATCAAGAATCTTTTCCAGGTGCTCGACCAGTCCTGGGATCTCATCGTCGGAGACTTCCAGCCGCGCCAGGTGAGCGGTTTTTCGCACCAGTACCTCGTCGATCACCGGTCGATCAGGATCCGGCTGAGAATGGTGAGAAGACCCATCTTGTGCCATGTCGCTTCCCCTCTCGATTTCGATCCATCGATTTCGATCCATCGGTTCGATCCATCGGTACTCGAGTTGCAGTGCCCCCCGGGTTCCTCGCCAGCGATGGTGCAACGAATGAACGCTGATATCGAAGAAAAACTCCCGACCGACCCGGTCGGTCGGGAGTTCAAATCGCAAATTGGTACCGGCGCAGGGACTCGAACCCCGGACCCAAGGATTATGATTCCTTTGCTCTACCAACTGAGCTACACCGGCATGGGCACCGACGATAGCGGTACAAGCGCTGGCTGTCCAGATCGACCGTCCACTTCTGGACAAGAGGACGACCGGAGACCGCCTCCGGCCCTGGCAGCACTGGCAGAACTGGCCGCACTACTGTGGCCGGAGCAGTGCCGTCTCTGTGGTGAGAATCCGCTCCCCGCCAGGGCTCTCTGCGGCACTTGCCTCGCTGATCTGCCGCCGCTGTCTCCCACCTGCCCCCGCTGCCTCCAGCGAGAGGAGCGGTTCGAGGGGCGCTGTGCCGCCTGCCTCGTTACCGCTCCGCAACGCCCGCTGATCCACATCTCGACTCATGAGGGTTCTCTGCGGGGTCTGATTCTCAAGGGAAAGAGCCAACAGAGGGACGATATCGCCGGGCTACTGGCGTCCACCCTGGTCGATCGGTGGCGCTCGCTGGAGTGCCCAGTTCGCTCTCCGCAGTTCGAGGAGTGCAGCCACTGGACGGTGGTGGCGATACCCAGACACTGGCGCCGAAGCTGGATCGAGGGGATCTCCTTCGCCGAACGGCTGGCGATCCCGGTCGCTCGTCAGCGCAATCTGCCGTACCGAAGGCTACTGAGGAGGAAGCCAGGTCGAGCGCAAGTCACTCTCCCGGCGCACCGACGGCGAGCACTCGCGGCCAGTGCTTTTCACTGTGGTGCCGCGCCAAAGACTCGTACCGCTCCATCCATCGTGCTGGTCGATGATGTTCTGACCACCGGGGCCACGATGCGTGCGGCAACCGCAGCCCTCGAAGCGGCAGGGTATCCGGTGGTGTTGTGGCTGGTCGCCAGCGTCAGTGGAGCGAGTTGGGGAACTCCGACTGCAGTGAATCCGACGGCACCCTAAGGAATGGCCACCAGGTAGGCGATCCATGCATCGGTACTCTCCGCCCGAGTGGTGAGGGTGAACTCGCCGTCACCATCGCCTTCATCATCGACGCCCTCCCAGTAGACCTCGACCTTGGAAAAACCGGCATCGAGGAGGATCTCCTGGCTCTCACGCATACCGTAGCGACGCCAGTCGTAGGTGAACGCCCTTTTCATCTTGGACCCATCGGGAAAGTGGAAGGAGATATGGCAGAGGATTTCATCACTGACCCCGCACACCGCATCCTGATCCCAGATGTAGTCGAAGCCATCCTTCTCGTGTTCCTCTTCCATCTCCTCGTAGGCTTCCTTGCCGCCGTAGATATCGAGAATGAAGAGCCCTTCTGGATGAAGGCTGGATCGGACTGATCTGAAGTATTCGAGTAACTCCTGGCGCTTCTTGAAGATCCACCAGGAGAAGTTCATCGCACAGATGATGTCGACCGGATCCTTCGGGGCATCCAGGACATCGGCGATTCGAAGATCGACCCGGGAGCGCTGTTCATCATCCAACTTGGCGAGATTGTTCTTGATGCCCCACTCCACCGTCTCCACATCCAGATCGTAACCGATCGCCTTGCGCTTCGGATCTTCCTCGACCCAGGTGGCCGAGAGCAAGCCGGTGCCACAGAAGTCTTCTCGCATCACGATGGCATCTCGCTGGAACTTCTGCGCAAAGAGCTTGGACATGAACTCGTTGTCTGCCGATGGTTCCTGAACCGCTCTCTGGTACAGGTCGTGCTTGTTGGCCAGAAAAGCCTGTCGATCGGGTTTCTTCTTCTTGTTCTTCTTCTTCTTGTTCTTCTTCGCCTCGGCTACCACGTCTTCCCCTTACTCATTACAGTTGCACCCCGGATACCGCTGGAACCCACTCCGACAGATCATCCGGACTTCAGACCACTTCTCAAGTTGTTCCTGCACGGTTCATCGGGAATCGCTCTTCACTCCAGCACAGTTCCGGCTCGAGCCCGTCGAGTCCTTCGATGATTCCCGCAGCCACCCTTCGACCCACCGCCGGAGAAGCGGTCACCCCGTGTCCCCCGAGACCGACCGCCCAGTGCCAGCCTTCGATCCGCGGATCGGGACCCAGGAGGAACTGACGGTCGCGACAGAAGTTCCGGTGCCCGGCCCAGATATGACGCGGCTCCAGGGCCTCGATGGCGTCGATCGAGGGGCCGACCCGTTCCTTCACCCGTTGCCAGGGATCGCCGCAAACGGTCGCTCGACCCGGCTGATCGGCGATCTCTTCACAGGCGCTCCAGAGCGTATTGTCGATGCCAAACTTGAGATACCACCCTGGATCATGGGCCCAGATCCACGGTCGAAGACGTGGTGGGTGGCCGATCGGATCGGAGTGGACACAACTTCGAAGGTACGGAGTCATCTCGATGGGGACACCGGCTGCCTGCGACCATTGACCCGCCCACGCCCCGCTCGCAACCACCAGTGCCGCTGATTTCACCTCGACGCCATCGATGTGGATCGAGTTGAATCGTCCGCCCTCGATTCGTGGATGATGAGCGTGCGATCCCATCCGCAACTCCACGCCGGCATCTCTGGCCTGTGCTGCGAAGTGACCCAGTAGCGCCGGGACTTCGAGGATCCCGTCCGCCTCGACAAATCGTGCTTCCCCTGGCGGCAGTTGTTGAAATTCGGGAAACATCGATCGAAACCGGTCTTCGTCCCAACGGCGGAACGAAACCTGACTCCAGCATCCATCGGCGATCTCCCCCGAGGGATCAAAGATCACCGATCCGGACCTGCGAAAGGGTGAGTTTTCTCGCCGGGAACTCCACAGCGACTCGATCTCATCGGCCCCCTCGATACAGAGCCGGGTGGTGAGGGGATTCTCCGCGACCCTTCGGATCAGACCGGAATTTCTCCCGCTGGAGTGACTGCCGGGTCTCGATTCCTGCTCGATCAGCAAAATCGGTCCGACCCCCCTGCGGGCACAACTGGCGGCAGTGGCCAATCCCGCCAATCCGCCCCCGACAATCACCAGTTGCCAATTACGGCCGACATCTCGCCGATTCGGCGCCATCGGGCTCCATTCGTGCAGGGTACCAAGTGGGAGCCTTCGAGGCCCGCTTCCAGAAATCGACTGGAGAGATCGACACTCCCCCCGGTATCCTCTCAGCCTACATCAGAGATGCGGGCTCGCAACGATCCCTGGAAGGGAACAACGATTGGCGACTGAAGTGGTGCTGAATCCTCAGATCATCGAGGTGTTGATCCTGCTCGCTGCCGCGTTGTTGCTCTTCGCCAGCGAGATTCTCTCGGTCGATGTCATTGCGATCTCACTGCTGCTCTACCTCACCACTCGGGGCATCCTTCCCATCGAGGACGCGCTGGAGGGCTTTGGCCATCCGGCGGTGATCGGAGTGGGCGCCCTGTTCATCGTCAGTGAGGGGCTACTCCGTACCGGGGCTCTCGGTTTCCTGTCCAATCACTTGCAAGAGTGGAGTCGCGGAAGCCATCGAATCATGACCGCGTTGATCCTGATCATCGTGATGATCGCCAGCGCATTTCTCAATAACACCCCGGTCGTGGCGATGTTCATCCCGGTGGTTCTGGGAGTTTGCCTGCGCAGCGGCATGAACCCATCGGCGGTACTGATTCCTCTGTCGTATGCCGCGATCCTCGGCGGCACATGTACCCTGATCGGAACCTCGACCAACATCCTGGTGGCATCCATCGCGAGGGAGAGTGCCGGCATCGAGCTCGGCATGTTCGAGTTCACCAAGATGGGTGCGATTCTCGCCGCAGTGGGCCTGGTCTATCTGCTGACGGTCGCTCCGAAACTTCTTCCGGAGCGCCAGACGATCACCTCCCTCGCCAGCCTGGGGGGCGATCGTCGCCACCGAGAGTACATCACAGAGATCGAGATCCGCGGTGGAGAGCTGATCGGAAAGCGCTTCGGCGACACCATCCTCGCCACCGCTGGCAAGGTTCGTATCCTGCAAATCATCCGCGGGGAAGAAGTCATCTGGCCACCACTCGATGATGAGATGCTCGATCTCGGTGACGCTCTGGTGATCTCCGGCACCATCGAGGACCTGATGGAAGTTCAAGATCAAACGGGAGTGGCCAGCTTGTCGGAGATCGTTTCCGAGGCGCGTGGAACCGCGACCCAGAAGGAGGCGCAACTGGCCGAGTTGCTGGTACTTCCGAGCAGTCCTTATGTTGGCCAGCTTCTCGGATCGGTGGAATTACGCCGCCGCTTCGGGCTCAACGTGATCGGCTTGCAACGCCACGGCATGCACATGCGCAGCAAGATCAGCGAACATCCGTTGCGCATCGGCGACGTCTTGCTGATCCAGGGGACTCCCGAGGGCCTCGATCGGATTCGCGGCGAGGAGGGGTTGGTCCTGATGTCCGGGGTCGACGATGTGGTCGTGCGCAAGGGCAAGGCCCCGCTGGCGATCCTGATCCTCATCGCCATCATCGGGTTACTCTCGACCCAGATCTGGCCGATGGCGACGGTCGCTCTGGCAGGCGCCGTGGCGATGGTGGTGACCGGCTGCATCAGCGGAACCAAGATCTACGAGGCGGTGCAGTGGAAAGTCCTGGTGCTGATCGCCGGAACGCTGGCGCTAGGGAAAGCGATGGAGACGACCCAGACCGCCGGTTGGCTGGCAGATCAGGTGATTCACCTGCAACCGTACGTCGGCCCCTACGGACTGGTCGTGGTGACGCTGATCGCCGCTGCATTGCTCACCGAGATGATTTCCAATGCAGCGGTCGCCGCAGTGCTGGTTCCGGTCGCCTTGAAGATCGCCACCCAGCTGGAACTGGCCATGGGGCGAGAAGTCTCGCCGATCCCCTTCGTCATGGCGGTGGCGTTCGGCGCTTCGCTGTCGTTTCTGACCCCCATCGGCTACCAGACCAACACACTGGTCTACGGTGCCGGAGGCTACCGCTTCAGTGACTTTGCCAAGGTAGGTGCTCCGCTGGTACTGATCATCTGGGCCATCGCAGGGACCTTGATCCCCTACTTCTGGCCACTCTATTCCTGATCGGTTCCGGTCGCCTCAGGGGCTGACAGTTCTTCAGGGGCTGACAGTTCTTCAGGGACTGACAGTTCCTCAGGGGCAGACGGTCTCGCTACACTGCAAGGTGTCGCCGGTCTGGTCCTCACCGCAGTTGGCCCCCGGTGCCGGCAACTCCGCGGCTCCAGCAAAGAGGTACGAGAGCAGTGCGATCGGGTCTCCGATATCGATGGCCCCATCATCATTACTGTCGTGACCATCCTCGCAAGTGGTGCTGGAACTGCCACCGTTGAAGAGGATCGCTAGCGTTGAAATGGCGTCCGAGATATCGAGTGCGCCGTCACCATTTCCATCGCCACGGACGAAGAAGACGCCAGAGCAGGATCCAGGTTGAGACAGAGCGTCAGCGGGATCGGAACAGGCAAGCCGCTCGTCCCCATCAAAATGACCATCGAGATCGCGGTCGATCCCCATCCTCAGCGCCGAACCGGTCGGAACCACGGTGAAGGTCACTTCCGCACCGGCTTGGGCCGAGTTGCGAAGTTCGGTGAAGGTGGTGCCTTCTGCGAGGATGTCGGACTGGAACAGACCGGTGCCGGCACCCACCAGTACCCAGCCACGAAGGAATCCGCCTTGCCACGCCTTGGCGATCACACCGACCCTGCCGAGGCTCGCCTCATCCATGATGATCTGCGCATCTGCGAGCACTTGAGGGTCATCTCTATTGGTCTCGTCCATGGTGATCTGCATCCCCACTGCAGCATGCGAATCCTGGCTCGGCGACCCGAGTGGTTCGAAGGGAGTCTGGTCACTTCCTTGCGGCAGGTCGGATCCGGAGAACGCCAGCATGAAGGCGGTCAGGTCTGCCAGTTGTTGATCATTGATGATGGAGAAGGCCGGCTCACTGATGAAGCGCTCGACAGAATCCACCGACCCGTCGTGCAGGTATCCAAATCCGGAAGTGTTGAGCAGTTGAGTGGTGTTGAATCCAGTGCGCTTGTAGACGTTTCGCAACTGAGGAATTTTGAGGTTCCGCTGAGCGGAACCGTCGACACTGACCATGCCGTGGTGCTTTTCCCCCATCGGACCGTCGGGAATCGTCGCCATGACAAAGCCAGCACTGAATACAGAGTTGGGGCCGATTCCGATGGGAAGCGCGTGGCAGGTCACGCACTGCAGACCCCCATCGAGGCCAGCGTTGCGATAGAGATCCAGCCCATCCTCTGCGTTGCCAATGCCCAGTATTTCACCTTCAGTGCCGAAGCGACCGGTTGTGTAATGGCCGTCGAGTGGCAATGCCGTGGGCAGTTCATTTCTCATGCCGCGAAACGGATTGGGCGGGAAATAGATGCTGGCGAGGAATGCCTCGAACTCCTGCATCGCTGCGCCTCCGACCGGGAGATCATCTCCATTGATCGACATGAATGCGCCACCAAAGGCCTCAATACCAAATTTATCTCCACGCCAGTGATGCGGTTCCTTGCCGATGATGTCCTGCAATGTCTGGGTCAACATCGGCCCCTTCATCGGATGGAAATCATCACACGGCGGAACACCCGGAAGCGGCAAGCCCATGTTGCAGACATCGACGAATGGAGCCTCCTCTCCCGCAGGATCTCCCAGATCCCACGCCAGGCGGTCGGTCCGGCCATCGACATGGCAGGAAGCACAGGAGACCTGGCCCATTCCCGAGGTGAGGTGTGAGTCGTAGAGGAACTTTCGACCCTCGCGCACCACTACTCCGGTCGGATCGTGAAAGGTCTCTCGACCACTGACGGTGCCGGTCTGTATATCGATGGAAGCGACCGATGCATCGAAGTGCTCCAGCACGTAGAGCTTTCCCCTCGATTCATCGAGGGCGAGACCGGTCGCACCCGCACCGACGTCGATGGGATCCGCCACAAGATTCCGGGTTCCGTCTGGCTGGAGCCGGACCACATTTCCGGATCCTTTACCGGCGACAAAAGCCTCGGTTCCGGCGGCATTCCAGACGATGGCTCGCGGATCTCCGATGCTCAGAACCTGTTGATCGGGAGGGACACTGACACCACCAGCGGGGAGATGAGGATTGAGATCCTCGATCTGCGGACTGGCTGCTCCTCCCGGTGCGATCATCGCATGCAGCACATCGATGAAGTGCCCGTTGAGATTGGGTTCGTAGCGGATGTGATTGTGTGCCTCGGTTCCGACCACCGAGATGGCTCCATCGGTCGGACGAACAGCGATCGCCATGCAGATGTTCATCAGCGACTTGATGTAGGTGACCGAGTTGTCGGTGGTATCGATGACTGCGACATCATGATCCGCCAGATCCCAGCCGACCGGGCGACCGGAAAGGTCAGCCTGTGGCCCGCTGACCAGATCTCCCCAGTCACTTCCGTTATCATCGACCCACACATCCTGGTCGATCTTCTTCACGATCAGTGCCACGGGAGGAGGTGTACCGGTGCTGGGGTTGAGCGGTGGCTCGAAGTCGCCATTGGCATTGGGCGGAGGATTGACGCCACCATATGGGCCTGCCGGGTCACTGACGACGTTGGGAGGGAAAGCGATGACATTGACTCCGCCATCGAAACCACCGCCGAGCACGGTGGTGCCGTTGCCCGACTCA
>DUAN01000161.1 GCA_012960845.1 Planctomycetota bacterium
GACCCCGCTGATGTACGCCGTCCGCTATTCCGAGACCCCGGAGATCGTCACGCTGTTGATCGAGGCGGGTGCGGATGTCAACGCCAAGAGCATGCACCGCGGCACGACCCTGCTGATGATTACCGACAACCCCGAGATCATCAAACTCCTCAAGGCCGCAGGTGCCAGGTAGTGACTACGGGTGGAGCCACGACTGATTGTGACCGAAGGAGGAACCGATGAACCGGATCTGCATCGCTGTACTGATGACTGTGATGATCTGCGCCTCGGGGTGCGGACCGTCGGAGCAGGAAGCCAAGAAGCCAGTGGCAAGGGAAGCAATCGATTTCACTGATAAGTTGCTGTCGGTGTGGGATAAGCGCTTCAAGGTTTCAAGGGCGGCTTACGTCCGGGTACTCATCCGCGAAGGTGCGGATGTCAACGCCAAGAACAAGGACAACGAGGGCATGACTTCGCTGTTGCTCGCCATTGCGAACTACGGTACCCCGATCGTCACGCTGCTGATCGAGGAGGGTGCGGATGTCAACGCCAAGAACGTGTACGGCATGACCCCGCTGATGTTCGCCGCCTACAAATCCATTCCGGAGATCATCACACCTCTGATCGAGGCGGGTGCGGATGTCCACGCCAAGAATCAATACGACGACAACACCCCGCTGCACTATGCCGTCGGTTCCTCGTCCCCGGTGGTCGTCACGCTGCTGATCGAGGCGGGTGCCGATGTCCACGCCAAGAACAAGGAAGGCTGGACCCCGCTGCTGCTCGCCACCATAGGCTACACCAACCCCGAGATCATCAAAATCATCGAGGCCGCAGGTGCCAACGAGTGACTACGGGTGGAGCCACGACTGCTTGTGACTGAAGGAGGAACCGATGAACCGGATCTGTATTGCGACACTGATGACTGTGATGATCTGCGGCTCGGGGTGCGGACCTTCCATGACACCCGAGGAGGCTACCAAGGGGTTGCTGTCGGCCTGGGATAAGGGCACCAAGGGTTCAAGGGCGGATTATATCCGGCTACTGATCAGCGAAGGTGCGGATGTCAACGTCAAGGACAACAGCGGCAGGACTCCGCTGCTGTTCGCCGCCAGAGGGGCCAAGTCCCCGGAGGTCGTCACGCTGCTGATCGAGGCGGGTGCGGATGTCAACGCCAAGGACAACAAATGCAGGACCCCGCTGATGCCGTGTGCCTACGACCTCCTCAGCAACAGAAACAGACCGGAGATCGTCACGCTGCTGATCGAGGCGGGAGCGGATTTCAACGCCAATGACAACAAATGCACGACCCCGCTGATGCTCTCCGCCGCCTTCTCCTCGCCGGAGACCGTCACGCTGTTGATCGAGGCGGGTGCGGATGTCAACGCCAAGAAAAACAACGGCTGGACCCCGCTGATATACGCCGTCCAGTTCTCCAGGACCCCGGAGATCGTCACGCTGTTGATCGAGGCGGGTGCGGATGTCAACGCCAAGAACAACAACGGCTCGACCCCGCTGATGTTCGCCGCCCGCAACTCCACGACCCCGGAGGTCGTCACACTGCTGATCGAGGCGGGTGTGGATGTCAACGCCAAGGACAACTACGGCGAGACCCCGCTGATGTACGCCTCACGCTACTCCACGACCCCGGAGGTCGTCACACTGCTGATCGAGGCGGGTGCGGATGTCAACGCCAAGAATGACGGCGGCTCGCCCCCGCTGATGATCGCCGCCCGTTTCTCCAAGACCCCGGAGATCGTCACGCTGCTGATTGAGGCGGGCGCGGATGTCAACGCCAAGAACGACGTCGGCTGGACCCCGCTGATGCGCGCCGCCTTCAAATCCATTCCTGAGATCGTCATGCTGCTGATCGAGGCGGGTGCGGATGTCAACGCCAAGGACAACGACGGCAGGACCCCGCTGATGTGGGCCATCAACTCCGAGATCATCCAACTCCTCAAGGCCGCAGGTGCCAGGTAGTGACTACGGAGTGACTACGGGTGGAGCCACGACTGCTGGTGACCGAAGGAGAAACGGATGAGCCGGATCTGCATCGCTGCACTGATACTTGCGGTGACTGGGATGATCTGCGGCTCGGGGTGCGGATCGTCCGATCCACAAGCCCACAAGCCAACGGCAAGGGGACTCGAGGCCACCGAGAAGTTGTTCTCGGTCACCACCGCTTCATTTCAAGATGAGGATATCGAGGGTTCCAGGGCGGATTACATCCGGATGCTGATCCGCCAGGGTGCGGCTGTCAACGCCACCGACAACCAGGGCAAGACTCCGCTGATGCGAGCCGCCCACGACTCCAACAGACCGGAGATCGTCTCGCTGTTGATCGAGGCGGGGGCCGATGTCCACGCCAAGAACCACTACGGCTGGACCCCGCTGATGTATGCCGCCCTCAACTCCAAGACCCCGGAGATCACCAGGCTACTGATCGAGGCGGGGGCCGATGTCCTCGCCAAGAACGGCAACGGCGAGACTGCGCTGATGCGTTGCGGATCCTGCTCTACCCCGGAGATCGCCAGGCTGTTGATCGAGGCGGGTGCCGATGTCCACGCCAAGGACGAACGTGGTTGGACCCCGCTGATGATGATCCCCCTGTCTCCGGAGACGGCCAAACTGCTGATCGAGGCGGGTGCCGATGTCCACGTCACCGACGAGAAAGGCAATAACCCACTACTGCGTGCCTTGAGATCGGGTGTCATGGAGGTCGTCTCGCTGTTGATCGAGGCGGGGGCCGATGTCAACGCCACGGGGAATCATGGTTTTTCCCCGCTGTGCTACGCCTTTACCCCGGAGATCGTCACGCAGCTGATCGAGGCGGGAGCGGATGTGACCGGAGAGATTTATTCCTCCGGCAGTAGTAGTGATATAAACGAAAGCCCGCTGGTCATGGCAGTTTCAATGAAGACCCCGGAGAT
>DUAN01000162.1 GCA_012960845.1 Planctomycetota bacterium
TAGGAACAAAGTCCTTGTCACTATTTGGCATGGTGTTCATTATTGCTCTCCATTCAATCGTTGACCGGGATAGCAGACTCGATGTCCGTTTCCATCCCTGAAAGAACCCGTTAACAGCATGCTGGTCACGACAATAGTGTGAATCCCATCGATGAAGAGTGCAAGGACCCCGAGGCCACTTCTCCATTCCACAGGAAGTAATATCCGGTAATCGACAGGCCCAGATCACAGGTTCCTTCGAGGTAGCGACCGAGGTAGAAGTGTTGAATACCGAGGATTCCAAAGACACCGGAGAGTGCTACAGCAACCACGTAATCCTTGGGAGATCGTTGTTCTTGCAATTGATTACCTCTCGTATGAGAAGATATTACTTGAGGTCGTCAGGTTGAAGATCTACATCGACCATCCCGGTCGCTTCCAGCAGCAATTGTTGAATTGCAGCGATGAGATTGAGCAGGTGAACTTTCGGATCTTCCGCAGCATCGTCATCGAGAAGTTCTTCCCAGCCGTCCGCTTCGATTCCGATATCTTCAGCAAGAACCAGACGTAGGTCGGTCAATACTGCCAGGAATGGATCGAACCGAGCTTCTGGAATCTGGATCTCTCCACTGTCCGGATTGCAGGAAGCGATCACTTCTTCAAAGATGGCGACCTTGCCAAGCTGGCTATTCTTCAGATCTTCCCCGAGCAACCGTGTGTGCTCAGCCTGAGCAATGGGGTCGGTATATGCGATGGGAAAGAGCCGGAGAGTGGCAGAGGCGTTAGAAATCGGATCATCGATGATGGATCGCAAGGTTTCTGGAATCGTCCAGAGAATTTTTAACAGGATCGGATGGCCGACCAGGCAATAAGAGCCGTCATCTTCACGATAAGCAGTCAACATTTTCCAGTCCTCAATTCATGAGCTCATGAATCACATCAAATTACCTGTCACACACCAGTGTAACCACTATTTTCCCTTGAATGTGACGCGAAGCAAGTTGTGATCAGGCTTGTATTATGGGGCTTGATTGCGGGTCTTGGGTGCAATGTTCCTCCATCGATCATCCTCGCTGAATACTCAGATCCAGTGAAATGAACCCGCTCCAGTTGTCGGGGGGAGCCTTTGTGTATTCGAGGCAGCGCAGGGCGAGGACTTTCGCGGGCTGATCATCTGGAAATCTGGTACAGACCGATTCGAACTCTTGTGCCGCACGGGCGAACTCTCCATCTTTGTACCAGGCGAGAGCGCCTTGATGAAGCCGGGCCAGTTCAAGTTGCTGAGAGGTCACGAGGTTCTTTTCGCACACCAGTTGGTAGATGCTGCCACCCTGTCGCCGTCCCTTGACCGCTACATGATCAAGAATCCGACAATGCATCTCATCGGCGACGATATTGGCCACCTCTTCACTGACGATGATCTCGGTGGAATAGATTCGATTGAGACCTTCAAGACGACTGGCGAGATTCACCGAGTCACCAATCACGGTGTAGTTGAGCCGTGTCGATGAGCCCATGTTTCCGACCAGCAGGGGGCCAGTGTGAAGTCCGATTCTTGCCCGCAATTGTGGCAAAGACCTGCTGGCCCAGTTCTCGCGTAATTGAGCCAGGCATCTCTGGGACTCCAGGGCTGCGATGCAGGCTCGAGAAGTGACTCGAGTCCCATCGACCTGTGCAATCCAGAAAGCCATGATGGAGTCCCCGATGAACTTGTCGAGGACACCCTCCTGCTTGTGGATCTGTTGAGACATCGCTTCCATGTATTCGCCACCGAGGCTGACCAGTTGTTCAGGGGGCAATTGTTCAGCAATCCCGGTGAAGCCGACGACATCGGAAAAATAAACACAGGCGGTGGCTTCTGCCATCCCTGGCTGAGCCACTTGATCTTTCTGGACCAGATCACGTACCACTCGAGATGGGACGTACTTTTCGAAAGATTTCAGAGCGAGGCGCATTCTTTCCATCCGCTGCTGCATCTGATGGAGTTCGGTCAAGCGCGAGGGCTTTCCAGGATTCCCCTCAATTTCGAATCGAGCGATCTTTTGCATTCCATTGTTCAGTTCCCTGACTGGCCTCGTGATGCCGGCCGCAGTTCTCCAGACAATCGGAAGTGTCGCCAAGATCATGGCCAGAAATACAAGTCCTGTGGTGCGGGTGCGTTGCAAGATATCGGTGACCAAATCGACTTGCGGGATCACGATCAACGACACCAGGTCGAGGCCACCTTCATCCTTCACCGGACTCCATGCGGTGAAGACCTTTCCCGAGAGAGTGTTCACTTCCCGTGAACCTCGAAGCGGCCAGGTATTGACCTTGCCCAGCTCAGTTTCGAGCATGGAGAAGGTGTCCTGGATCAAAGCATCTCCACACTCGGTAGCCCTTAGTTGTTCCTCTTCGCCAGCCTCGTTGATTCCGAGGGAGTGGCCCCTACTGGTGGCCACCAGTTTCCCGTCCTTGCTCACTACCAGAGTTCGACCATTTTCTGTCGTTTTCAATAAACGCAAGAACTGGTCGATGGGTCCCAGTGTGATGTCACAAAGAGCGACCCCGGAGATGGAATCATCCGGTCCCTGGATGATCTCGAATACGGAAGCCCCCAGTTGCGGAGGAGAGCCAGAAAACTTGTAGATACCGGTCCAGCCCGACCTGTGGGTCTCGGTAGCCTTCAGATACCAGGGCCGAGTCAGAAGTTTGAAGTCGCTAGTTTTCGTGAAGTCATCTCCAACAGTTTTCTCCACCAGAACATCTTCTCCGGCAGGGCTGCGTAATTCTTGAAGTTGTCCATCAGGATCTCGCTGAGCACCGTAGAAAGTGCCATTGGAAAACCCGATGCCCACTGTCGTGAGCCATCGATTCATCTTCAGATGTCGCAACTGGTGATCCAGCAGCTGCTGGATGGAATCTTCAGAACTCAGATCGATGATTCCAGAATTGACCAGTTCTTTCTGGGTTTTTGCGGTGTTGGTTGCCGTGGTGAGGAGATGGAGAATTTGATCTTCGATTCGAAGGGAGATCTCGAGGCATCGATCCTCAGTCAGTTTTTTGACGGAAGCTTGTCCGTTCCCATACCAGAGCCATGCAGTGAGGCTGATCGCTGCGATGACTTCTCCCACCATCAGCACCGTCAAGACGGTGCGGATCGACAAGGTCCTGGTCATCGTTCTTTTTCCATGGTGGCTTGCAGTCCGAAAGAATGAAGACTTGCGATATAGCGCTCGCCCTTTTCTCTTTCTGTGATTTTAACTATGGACTTTCCATCGTTGTGTATCTCTAACATCATCTTGGTGGCCTTTTCGATGCTGTAGCCGAACAGCCTTTGAATAACATAGACGACGTAAGTCATCAGATTGACCGGATCATTCCAGACGATCACCTTCCAGAGATGGTCGAGTTGTTCTTCGAGGGCGACTGAACTCTCGCGCTCTTCTTCGCGTGATGGATCGGTGGTAGGGGGATCATCGCTGGTCATCGTCGACGGCTGCAGCGGTAATTCAGGGGTGTTTGTCGTCGACATCAGGGTTCTCCTAGGGGCCATCCAGGTTGTCGACTCCATCGTAGGCTGAAGCCGGGGCGGCCCGCAAGGGTCACCGTTGGATGTGCGCCAATTGCCAGGGCAGGGTATTCTTCTTCGGAGGTACCACTCGATGTCCAATTTGACCCAGTTGCCGATCTTTCGAGCACTTTTGCTGACCCTCGTGATCAGCGGATTGTGCTCGATATTCATCATCTCCGAGGAAGGGCCCAGCCCGTTCGATCGGGGAAATGAGCCGGGGAAAGAGGCTCACGCAGGAAACACCCGGATTGCGGAGCAGCAACGGATGATCGAGGCGCTTCATCTGCGGGTAGATCGGATCGAGAAGACCGGAGTGGAGCAGCAGCTCGACGCTCTTCGAGCAGAACTGGACTATTTGCGTCTCCACAGCACTCCGGACGATACCCACTTCCTCCCCGTGACCACCGACATGATTCCGATCATCGAGCCCCAAGTCCCGACCGAGGAAGTCAGCGTGGTCCAGCAATTTGAGCTCCGTGATGGGGTCATCCCGGAAGCCATCGTGGTGGTTCAGGGAAGGGATCCCAGACCCATCGTTTCGGTCGAGGTACTCGATCGGTACAACCGTTGGGTGGAAGTCTATAGCGGCCCGGATGTCTCGGTGGATCCGACCTCCGAAACCTGGATCGAGTGCGGGTCCCTTGCGGCCACCGAGAATGTTCGTGTCGAAGTGATGGGAAAAGTTGGAATCGAAGCGGTGGGAATTGCCGTGGAGGATTCAGTTTTCTGGTCGATGGCATCGAACTAGCGCATTAGCCGCGAGACAGCCACTCGAACAGCACAGGTAGCGTCAGAGACCCATCCGCAAGAATGGTCATCTCGGTAGGGTGCGCATCCATCTTCGAGGCGAGCAACAGGGTCAATGCCGCCAGAATCGGTCCCACTCCTGCCAGCATCGAATCGCCTCCTGCGGATTCTTGCAGCAACCACCAGGTCGAACCAAAAATCGCCAGGGTCAGAAGCATCACGACTCTTCTGGCGACAATCAGGCTGCGGGTGGCAATGGTTTTGAGTCCTGCGGCATGATCCCTGCGGTGATCACGAATATCACAGACGATCACGTTGCACATCACCAGCATCAGCATCACCAGAAATGGAACCATCGCCTGGCGGATCGAGGTGGATCCAGACTGAAGCCAGGGGAGTCCCAGGCAGGCCAGCGAGACCGCCAGAGAGATGAATGGAATCTTGATGGCGGAATGATCTTTGATGCGATGACCGGCCACTGGCACCGAGTAGAGTAGGGCGAGGAGTAGGCCAGAAACTGCGAAGATTCGCGTTTCAAGACGCAGCGAGAGAATCGCCAGGATGAACACCACGGCCGCCAGAATGAGTCGAATCATCGTGGAAACCCTCGGCCCTTCGAGGGGGCCTCGATCTCTCGAGTCGAGGATCGGATCGAGGGGATAGATGATCCAGGTCGCTGCAGCGATACAGATCAGTACAGATCCCGCCGCTTCCACAGGAGCCAGCTGTAGAAGTGCCCATCCTCCCAGTCCACCGGTCGCCAGGATCGGAGTCATCCGGTAGCGAAGAAGTCGTTTCATCGATCGCTCTTGATCTCGACGATGAGCGACTCGATCCAACGGGGTCCGATGCCAAAGATCCTGAATTTCTGTCTCTGTACGATGGTCAATCCCGCTTCTTCCAGGGCATGGGGTAAGTCGTGAACTCCGTGCCAGGCATTTCCTGTGAACAGGAAAAAGAAAGCCATCGGGATGCCATGCCACAGTTCCATCAAGGATTTTGAGGCAAAGAAGTGAGCCGGTGGACTGAAATCGCTGATGAGAATGCGGCCGTCTGACGCGTTGCATTCTTTCAAGTGTCGCAGAATTTGTGGAAGTTCAGCGGAGCAAAAAATGTTGAGAAAAAAGGGCACCAAGATGTCATCCATGGGCTGAGTGAACTGCACATTTCGAAAATCATCATCGATCGCCACTGGATCGGTGCCACCCGATGACTTGCAGCGCAGAACCGACTCCGCCAGCATCTTTTGCGACGCATCGACCAGATGGACATCAGCCCCATTGGCACAGCAGAGGGCCGCATCATCTCCAGTGCCAGCGCCGACGACCAATACCCTGGTCTTCGATCTGGTTTGACGCGCACACCACATCCTCGCCGCTCGGATCGCCCCACCAGACCAGAGTGAAGCGAGCAGGTCATAGACACCCACCAGTCGATCGTAATTCCTGGTGACGGCGGAAGCGGAGTAGGTTTCCATCCCGAAAGTCTCACGGGGAAGGGCCTGGGAATCAACGACGACTATTCTTGAAATTTGAGATCACTATTGTGGAAGTTGGCAGGTAGTCTGGCAGTGAGATGGAGGCCGAATTGAATCATGACAGTGCCAAGAAGATATTTGACGATAGCTCCAATCATTGGGCTCGGGATGAACCGAAGCTCCTTTCCGATTGGACAGCGCGGCCCTTTCTCCTCGACTGGTGCCTTCCTGTGGAGGGCAAACGGATCCTTGATCTTGGCTGTGGCGAGGGTTATTTCACCCGCCAATTGAGTCGTAAGGGTGCCGCAAGGGTTCAAGGGGTGGACGTCAGTTCAGGAATGATCGATGCGGCGCGAGCCAACGAGGCCCAAACGCCACTCGGAATCGATTATGCGGTGGGTTGTGCGACCGATCTTTCTGCCCTGGAAGGGGAGAACTTTGACCTGATCACCGCTGTCTTTGTCTACAACTACCTCAAGATCGATCAGATGCGTCAATCGATGAGCCAGATTTTTGCTCATCTGAACAGGGGTGGAAAGTTCGTCTTTTCATTACCGCATCCGGTCAATCCGTTCATATCAGGGGCAGATTCAAGATTTCACTTCGAGCGATCGGGAGGTTGGTTTTCCGGAAGAGACAACATCTTCGAGGGGACCATCGCATTGAAAGAAGGAGAACCGGTCGCAGTGCGGTGCATTCACAAGACTTTTGAGGACGTTTTTTCAGCGCTTCGCGATGCTGGATTCGAGAAATTTCCAGAGATGAAGGAACTTTCGGTGACAGAGGAACATATCGCAAGAGATGAATCGTTCTTCGGTCCACTGGAGGATCTGCCGCTTCATATCGCGATTCGGGTGGAAAGGTGAACTCATGACCGTCGATTATTGTCGCGATCCTTGGGATGCAAATGTTCTGAACGCTCGGTCGGGCCATCGGATGGAGTTTCCCGAAGCAATCATCGGAGAGGTTCAGGGATGGATCGATCGTCGACCAGATGTGGTGGACGATGAAGTCGAGCAGAGCGATGTTGTGGAGCTGGAGCAGCTGAACCAACTGGCCCGAAGGGTGAGAGTCGAACTGACCGAGGGTACCGGGGTTGCGAGAGTGCTGCCACCTGGCGATGTCGACGATCTGTTCCTGCGGCGCTACTACCTGGCGTTCGGGGTATTGCTGGGCGATCCGCTGGGCAATTATGGCCGTCTCTACGATGTGAAAGATCGCGGTGGTGATTACACCAAGACGGCGATTCCTGTCAGTCAAACCCGAGCAGCCACCGGCCTTCACACCGATTCCAGCGCCCTCGATGTTCTTCCAGATCTGGTCGGTCTGATGTGCATTCGACCGGCAAAGTCGGGGGGGGCATCGAGAATTGCCTGCGCGTTACGTGCACATCAGAGACTTGTAGAGGAAGATGCAAAGAGCCTCTCAGTGCTCCAGCAGCCACATCTCAGGGACATCGTCACTCCAGGGGCGGATCGAAGTCAACGAATGAGAAATCAGTTTCCGGTCTTTGGCGACCAGTCGGGAAGAGGAGTCACCTGCCGGTACATGAGATTCTGGATCGAGAAGGGCTACGAGAATGCAGGAGTAACTGTTCCAGAGGGTCTTATCGAATCTCTCGATGCTCTCGATGGTTATCTGGAAGAAGAGGGAGCGGTCGCCAACTTTCGACTTCAGCGAGGAGAGATGCTGTGGGTCGATAATTGTACGACCTTGCACGACCGAACTGGCTACGAGGACGACCCCGATGCGCCTCGATTACTGCTCAGGCAGTGGGTGAAATATCTTCGGTGACTGTATTCAGTGATCCAGGCTGATCACTCGTCAGTGGTAGAAGGATAGATCTGCAGGACGCGGCGAATCGGGTGAGGGGTGCCGGGCCAATGTGGATCATCGAGGATCGACCATGTGGTGGCTCCGTCTGGCGATTGTGGATCGAGCAGCCAGAAGGCGATTCGAGCCTGTGGCTGTGCCGATGTCACCAGCACATCTCCAGCGCGCGCCAGGTGGTTTTCCTCGACCAATTCACCCTTCACCGTTCGATTGCGGCGATTCTGGTAGGAGCGTTTCGCCACGGTGGATGTGGTGAGCCAGAGAGACTCGACCGGCAACAGGATCTCTTCGGTGAGCACATGATGGTGTAGCTGGTGGCGTCCGATCAACTCGATCAGGTCCTTCTCCTCGGCGGGAATTAGCCAGCCGGCTGGAATCGGGGTGGTTACGGTGGCATTGAAATCTGCTCTGACATCATGAGGGATCGACTCGACCTCTTGCGGGCCCTTGTGGGCCGGTGTGTTTCGACCCTCGATCCTCTTTTCCAGAAGTAGCGCTTGGATTCCGCGAGAACGTGTTTCGAATTCGATCCCGAGGGAAGCACCACTGGCATGCAGCATTTCACTGCGTCGATCGGCGGACTGACAGATTCTCAGTACCTCTTCGACATGATCCGCCACGAAATCGATGACCGTTGCAGTGAACAGGGAAGTCGCCTCGATACGGTGTGCGAAAGGAAGAAAAGAGGTCGCCTCGGAGAGGATCCCGAAGCGGTTTC
Source organism: Planctomycetota bacterium (assembly GCA_012960845.1). Lineage (GTDB taxonomy): Bacteria > Planctomycetota > UBA8108 > UBA1146 > UBA1146 > QNYK01. The sequence goes on from DUAN01000162.1 coordinate 8,308, forward strand.
GTTCCCCGGCATGATTGGTGACATATCGTGGCAGTGAGGAGAAAGAGGACCAGCTTCTCGCGCCGCCTCTCGATGATGAGTTGCCGTAGTCGAAGGTCAGGATGTTGTGTTTCTCGCGCAACTTTTCCCTGACAGCGGGAAGCAGCACCTTTTTCGACCAGTGTTGAATCTCGCCATCGACGTCGGCACCCAGCGGTGGTGAGTAGGTGAGACTGTATCCATGGCGGGTGCCGTTGGTGGTGTGAAGATCGAGCACCAGATGAGGATCCCACACCTTCCAGATCTTCGCTAACACCGCACGCATCTCTGGAGAGTCCGCCTTGAGGCAGTCTCGATTGAGATCGAGTCGATCGTCATTGGTCCGACGGCCGATCGGATCAGGTCCATCTTGATGGCCACGCTGGCGTAGTCCTGGGCCGAGCGCCTCGTTGCCATCGACGTTGTAGATCGGTACGCAGACGATGACCAGCTTCTCGAGCCACAGCGGGCGATCTCCCTGGCAAGCTTCTCGCAGCAGCATCTGGGCCGCTTCTTTTCCCTCGACCTCGCCGCCATGAATGTTCGCCTGCAGGTAGACCACCGCTCGGCCGGAAGCGCGTGCCTGGGTTCCATCGAGACAGGGAGGATCGGCCAGCACCACCAGCGGAATTTCAAGACCGCCGGCACTGGTGCCGAGGGTCGAGACGGTGATGGGCGCACCCTGGCTCTTCAACTCGGCGATGAACCGGTTCACATCCGCCAGCGAAGAGGTCTGCTTGGCATCACTCAATTCTGCCCGGGTCCACGGACCTTGCGGTTCGGATGTGAGATCTTTTACCGGTCCACACCCGATGAGGTGAAAGAGCAGCAGCATCGGCAGTGGAAGATGCCTCCGCAGCATCAGCGAACCGAACGACTGAGCCACTGCTGGGCCGTTTCCTGAAGTTCCGGGAGGTCGATCTTCGTCTCGCCATCTTCGGAGAAGTAACGCGCTTCGATGGAAGCGACTTCTTCGCGAAGATGAGGCAGCTGGTCGTTATCGATCAGTGCCCGCTGGGATTCGATACTTCGGAGTAGATGAGCAACTGACAATGGACTGATCTCCTCGGGCATCTTCCAGCGCGGTTCGGCGACAACTGCCACCTTCTTGTTGCGCTGGAGAAGGAATATGAGCAGGGCAGCCACGATGGTTCCGATAGCGATGATCGCCCAGTCGGGGAGACCTTTGCTGGGAATCTTCAATGTGGCCATCGGTTGTTCGAGCGTCACGATATCGAAATCTTCATAATTCTTGCAGATCAACTCGGTGCCTTCTGCAGCGCCGGGGAAATTGAAGATCACGCTACTTTCGCTCTGATCGGGGGTCACCAGGTTGATGGTCCAGGAGCGCTCCGATTCCGGCACGATCGGCAATGCTTCCGGATCGATCTTGACCACATTGAGGCCGTTGTCGAGCAAGCCATCGATCTCTGCCAGGGAGTACCCGGCATCGGTGAGCTGCTGCTGCCAGCCCGGCAAGATCCCATCGAGATCGGGAAGCACTCCGAGCCCATTGGCGAGGATCTCCAGCTTCAGTTTGCCCGATTCCAGTTCCCTGCCATCGAGAGCGATCTCGACCTGATTGGTTCCCGCGGTGGGACGTGGGCCGGAACTGCTCGATGCGAGGATGGGCAGTATTGGCGAGACCACCGGCACTCGAACCGATCCATTGGTTCCGTCGCGGAAATCGAGGTCGATGCGAACCTCGGGCAGCAGGTCGACCGATCGATCCTTGGCTCGAAGGATCAGATAGGCAAAGGCCTGTTCCATCCAGCCGGGTCGCTGGAAGGAGTAGGGCTTCGAGTCGGGACTGTTGAACTGCAACGCCTCGATGGTGAAGTGCTCGTCGAACGCCTCGCGCAGCCTCGCCTCGAAGTCGTCGCGGTAGTCCATCGGTTGGGGAGCCATCGGCACATAGACCATGTTGCGCAGATAGAGGTCAAACCCGCCCGCTTCTCGTTCGAGAGAATCGGTGTAGCGAAGTGCCACCCGAACTCCAAACGGATCGGTTCCGACCTCATTGCTGCCATCGAGGCTGACCGCGAGTTCCACTTCAGATTCGAGATCCTGGTAGAGCCTGGCCAGTCGTCGTGTGCCTCTGCCGAGCGGGTGGTCTCCGATGACGCGCATCGCATGACGGACGAAGCGCGACTTCATGTCCGCTTTCACCTGTGCAACCGAGGACTCGACTGCACTGGCAAAGAGCCCCCGATGCAGAAGCTGCTCCTCTTGGGGCAGTTCGGCAAGAGAACTCTCGAGCAGACCGACCTGGTCGTTTTCGGGTTTGGTGGTCATCGTCAAGAATCCCAGTTCGGTGGCTCCGAGTGCGCTGATGAACCACTGAAGGTGGGGGGTCACAGCACGCGAAACCTGGCCAGCGTTGAGTTGCTCCGAGTAGATCCTCACCGCATCGGCATAGCGGGCAAATGCGGCCTCGCGCTGGGGAACATAGCGCTCGAGGTCGGGATCGAGTTCGTGCCAGTACTCGGCCAGATCGAAGCGAAGATTTCCGGCCAGCATCGGTGCTTGCCACGACTTCGGCTCCTTCTCCCTTGCATGTGAGGTCAGCAGCAACCCCAGCTGGTAGCCGCGTTCCACCTCTTGCTGCAGTTCCTGCGTGGTGCGCCGGGTGCCCTTCGTTTGCTGAAGCTCCGGGCTTCTCCAGTTGCGTTGCAACTGACGCCACATTCCCCGCGCGATCTGCTCTGCAACCGCCACCGGCAACTGATCGACGGGTCCGAAGAGACCCTCGATATCTTCCCTCAGGTACACCTCTGCCTGACTGTGGCTGGCGGCAAAGGCACCGACCAGCGCGGTCCAGTCCAGATCTGGAACCTTCATCTCTCGCAGTTCGGCGACTACCTCGCCGAGGTGGCGAAGACTACGTCGTTGCTTCGAGCGAGTCAGAGGTGCACTGCGTTGACCGCCGAAGGAGCTGAAGAAAATTCCACTGGAGGTGACGATTCTCCTCTCGAAGAAATCATCGTCGGGTCGGTTGGGATCGAGATTTCGACTCCACTCGCTGATCAACACCGAGGCGAGTTCAGAGGTGTCAACGGCCGGGTCATCGACGAGGGCGCGCAGAGCAGCCATGGCGCGCTCAGGCTCATCGGCTCGTGCTGCGCAGGCGATGGTGGCGAGTGCGCAGGCCTGGCGAAGCGATGGAGCGATCGCCTGGAGCCAGCGCTGGTCGGGAGTTGCGTCGACCAGATCGCGCGGTCGGATCTTTTGACTGGCGCGTCGGTTTGCAGGCAGCGAAACCGATTTCCCCAGGCTCAGGTTGGCCTCATCCGAGAATGCGATCGCCAGTGCATCGATGGAAGCTTGCCACTGCCCGATATCTTCGCCGATCTGGTCGAGCAAGGTATCGACGGCGATGCGGATCGATTGCAAGATCTTGAGCCGGGTTGCCGGGTTGGAGCCGCGCTTCTGGATCTGTGCGCGCGCTTGCGACCCGAGCTGGGAGAGCAAGGCCTGACCCACTTCTCCGGAATCGGCAAAGACTCGCTGTCTCCAGCTGGTGGTCCATGTGTGTGGGAGATCGGGTAATAGCGGGGTCAGGAGTGTCACCGATCGGGTTCGTTCCTTCGCATCGACAGTGCTGTCCTCGGCCACGGATGAGAAGAGATCCGCAGATTGGATCTGCTGGTCGCGCTGGATCTTCAGATCTTCCTCGGAGCGGGAGATCGCCAGGTGATAGAGCCCGTGCCGGATGCGTAGCTCAGCGCTGGCGTCGCCCTCGGCCGGTAGTGGTTCGAGGTATGGTTTCGCCTCGGCGTGTAACTCGGCGGCGACCAGCAGATCGCAGGCGCGCGCACGGTTTTCCGGATCACTGCCACCGAACTGACCAACGCCTACCTCGAGTCGCTGCAAGAGGGTGCGCGTCGATCCGCGAGTTGCCGCTTTCTTCAGCAGCGTTGCGTAGGATCGAAGAAGTGGATCGATATTTGACGGGGCAGCGGCAGACTCATATGCCGAGGCAGCGGCAGACTCATATGCCGAGGCAGCGGTGGTCTCGACCGATCGCCGGGTCGCCAGTCGTGTGGCCACGGCTCTTGGAGGGATGACCAGGGTCGCGACAGTTCCGGTCAGGACACGACTGGTGGTGCTACGCACGGCGACGGGGAGATCGCGGGGATCTGCATCGATCGGGAACTCGGGTGGTTCGATGGTCGTCGGGATGGCCACCACTTCCGGGGCCTCAGGATCAGTCATCGAACTTTCCATCGCAGGCAGGTTCACTGTGGCGAGATCGAGCACCTCCTCGGGCAGCATCGCCTGATCGTGCTGGGCCAGTAGTTGTACGCATCTTCGATGGACGTTGTTTGCTTGATCGCCACAGGCATCCAGTTCCTGCTGGTAACCGGTCCAGTTTCCCGACCGGATGAGCAGGGCAATCCGCCCGGCCCGAGTGGTGGCTAACTTCTGTTCGCTGGCATCTTCAGCCGGCATCTCCTTCAGTCCTCCGAACGCGAGATCACGCCTCGCTTCGAGCACGGCTTCGATGTTTCGAGGCCTGGCGAGAGTGGTCTTGTTCAGCGCATCGGCGATGGAGATGATCTTCTCGGGCGCTGTCACAGGAGTGGCCATGCTGGGAAGATTGCCAATGGCGGGTGCTTGCAGGGACGCTTTGTACATCGCCATGAAGAGCGGATCATGGCACCCGGTGCAGTCCATGCCGATGTGGTGGTTGGGTGGCAGCGGCGGAAACGTATTCATCAGTCCTGCACCTGCCGGTACCTGACCTACCGGGAGCGGAATGGCTCCTGCTGGCAAAACCCCTTGGATCAGCTGAAGGGCGGTTGTGGTTCCGGCTGCCGGTTGAACGAGTACCGCACGTGTCGTCGCTTTCCGGGCTGGTTGAGCCTGGGCTCCCAGGGAGGCAGTCGCCAGCAGGGAAAGGGAGAGCGAGATGTAGAGGCAGACACGAGATGAAGATGTCATTCGGGGCTCCTTGGAGATGAGCGTTCAGGGGCGGATCACTGGCAAGGGATGGATTGTAGTTGAAGAAGTTCAGGTCATCGAGGGTCGCAAGGAAGGCTGAGGGGGTTCGTTTACAAAATAAGGCCCGCATCGGTAACGATGCGGGCCCTATTTCATTTTCAGCGATCAGGCTGCAGCCTCAGGAACCGGATCCATTGGCCCTTGCACGACTGGCGCCAACATTATTGGACTTGCCGCGGCTGTCGCTGATCCTTGGATTCTTGCCATTGCCCCTCGAACCGAGGAGTCCTGAACCCTGTCAGCATCCCCCCGGAAGAGGTAACGCTTGTAACTCGGCGAGGTCCATTCGCTCGAGCCAGATCACTGACTCGACGTTTTTCTTGAGGTCTTCCGATTCTGGTGCACTGCGAGCCTCGGCTTCTTCGGCGAGCAGGCGGAAGTGTTGACGAGCCTTTTCAGCTTCTGGCTTCCACACTGCGGCCTCGGCGCCTTCGAGGCGAAGTTTCCAGGTTGCGAAGTACTGGGCGGAAGCAATTCTCGCCCGGGCATCTCTGGCCAGAGTGGGATCGACATCCTTGATCTCGTCGAGCACCTCCTCCATTCCGGAGATACCATTCCAGGTGTTGCCGGACATGAACTCGGCGTGGCTCGCATGCAGTCGTAACCACCGGTTCGACTCGGGAGAATCGGTCGGGGCCTCGCCGATCGCCTGGCCAAAGAGCTCGGCGGCTTCTTGCCAGTTTTCTTGTTCGGCAGCGGCCATCGCCAGTTCGACAGTCGAGGCGACGCGTGAGCGAGCCTGCAACTCCTGGCCGGGACCAAACCACCAGATCGCCAGCACCACGGGGATCATCGCCCATATGGTCCATAACATCTTTTGTCGGTTCATCTGAAAAGCTCCTTCCGGTGATTCACCGGGAAACAGTCGATGGTGAAAATCGCCCGAAGGCCCCCACAACGGGAGGGCGACCACAGCAAGATTCATCCACTGCTTCCATCGTAGCAGGAATCCGATTTGGTTGCGAGGCACAAGAGAGGCCCGGCCAGGCCTCCAGCGGCCGAATCGAGCGAAAGAAGCGCCAACTGCTGCCACCGCACCCTCGATCACGCATCATCTCGCTCAAGAGATCTGGAACAGTGAAACACTCGACCTGGAGCTCACCCTGGATCAGAAGATCAGGGTGAGCGAGACGCTGATCTGATCGTCAGTTCCATGGTCGAGATCATCGTGGATCTCGTAATTGACATTGATCCGGTGCAGTTTTTTCTGGCCGTAAGGGTAGTAGCCGGCACCGATGGTGGTGCGGTCGCGGGAATCATACCCATCAACGGTATTCCCATCGGTATCCTCGTCGTGATCGAATTCGTCGTAACGAATCGCACAGAACACATCCGGTGATGTGAAGTATGTGCCCTGGACATAGAATCCACTCGGTGAGACCGGACCGTCGGTGATGATGTCGTGTGACCCCGCTTCCGTGGTGGCCGTGATCATCTCTGCTTGCACGGTGGCGACCCGGAGGTTGTCCTCGTGGAGGTCCCATCGGAAATCGACTCCCCAGGCATCTTCGTCATGAGCCTCATCATCGGTGGCGATGGTGGGATCCCCCTCGAGGTGCAAGGAGCCAGTGTAAAAGGAAGTCCCGACGGTCCAGCTGCCAAAGCCGCCCTTCTTCGGGCTGCTGAGCGAGGCGCGACCGACAAAATCCAGCGAGTTGTTGTCGTCGTTCTTGAGGATTCCGTTGCCGTTCATCGCCATCACCTTGTAACCGAACTTGTACCCGGAACCGAGCTGCTGAGAGCTGGCCACTTCAAGACCAAAATCCCTGAAGAATCCGGGTCCGGTACCCGCATCTCTTCGGACCAGGTCGCGAGCGATCGCACCGTTGATGAAGGCCGGATGATTGAAGTCCCACTTTGAAAAGGACGGATAGGTGCCGATTCCGAAAGGAAACTTGAACTGGCCCAGACGCAACGAGGTTCGATCGGAGACGGAGTACCGGAGAAAGGTCTGCAACAACTTCGTCTCTCGCTCATCGGAACCGCTGATGGCCCCATCGAACATGAAATGATAACTGAGGTCCTTGGCCACCTTCCCGTTGGCTCCGAAGCGAGCTTTCTGGAGCATCAGTGATTGTTCGTCATCCCCCAGATCGAGCTGGCTTTCAATTTGTAACCAGAAAAATGGGTTCATGGTGGGTTCGAAACCGCTCGATCCTGCGGGATTTTCTTGTCCATCGATCGTCTGGAGCGCTCCCCCGGAGAGCACCAGAACCGTTGCGAGCAAGATGAGTTGGACAAATTTCAATGTTCCTCCTTGGTAGATCAGTAACTGGAAAACGGAGACGGGTGTGGTGGATCTTCGACTTGCGCAATACGAAGAAAGAACTCCAGTACCAGCGTCTTCTCAATCGTCTCTCATCCGAATCATCGGTAGCAGGGTCAATCCTTCACAAAGGTCCGATGAGTCTGCTGGATGCTAGAGAGGGTGTTGGTCAAGTCAAGTTGAGAGGTCGGTGAATATCAGCAGTTTTTTTGACCGTATCCACCTGCGGCTTGCCGCCCTTCATCGATCTGTGATGTGGATCGACGTGCAGCGCAGCCCGGAGATCAGCACTGGAAACAAAGCGAGTCCTTCAGGAAGGTTTGTTGCCATGAGAGCCGAGAATCGCAGGCTCGTCGGGGATGGTGATTTCTTGTAAGGTGAGTTGTATGAAGAACAGAAGGAGTGGCCCCTTGGGTGATAGATGGCTGGTATTGATTTGGTCGATTCGGCTACGGCGGATCCCGGTCATGATGCTCTGGCTCGGATGGATGCTGATGTGCGGAGATCTCGGGGCGCAGGGAGTGCCCTGGTCTGCTGCTGCGACCCCCGCTGGTGGTGGCTATCTGCCCTGTCCTGATCCAACCACCGAGGCCAATTTCGGAGCGTCGATGGATGTCTCGGCGCAGTTTCTGGTGGTCGGCGCCTTTCCTTCCAGCCAGATTTTTTTGCAGGAGAGAAATCCGCTGACGCAGATGTGGCAGCCGGCACAGATCGGCGATCTCGCCACTCCCACGCCGGGTCAAATCGTCGGCGAGAACTGGTTCGGATACTCGATCTCTGTCGATGGGGAGACGCTGGCCGTCTCTGCACCACTCCATGGATCGCCAGGGAATGCCATCGGCATCGTTTATATCTTCGGTAAGGACCCACAGACCGACAGCTGGCAACAACAAGCGGTGATCGACAATCCCATTCCGGACCCACTCGATTGGTTTGGCATGTCGATCTCCCTTCAGGGCAACCTGCTGGTGGTAGGGTCGCCGGGAGATCGCAACGCACAGGGAGTGGACAGCGGAGGAGTTTTCATCTTCGTCCGCGATGTCACCACCGATGAGTGGGCACTCGAGCAGGTGATCTGGAATCCTGCGGCGTCCAACCCTGGAGCGGATGCTTTCGGGGAGATGGTCGACCTGGTCGGCGACCGACTGGTGGTGGGAGCCCCGGGTACCGAAGGGGTTGGAGGGGAAGAGGCGGTCGGCTGTGGCTACATCTACCAGCGCTCGCTGGTTTCCTTTGATCTCCAGCAAGTGATCCCCAATCCTGATCCTGCCGCCGGCGAAGCGATGGGTAGATCGTTGGCGCTGACCGATCACCACCTCGCTTTCGGAATCCCTGATGACCTTCCTGGGGGTGTCGCCAATGGCGGCTCTGTTTACCTGTATCGCCACGATCCGATCAGCGGCCAGTGGCTACCCGCGCCGACCGGTGCAGCCAGCGCCACCATCCCGGGGCAGATCCCCTGCCCCGACCCACTCGACCTCGACAATTTCGGCATCGTCGTCGGTCTCTCCGGAGATGTGCTGGCGGTGGGGGCCTCGGGAGATGAGGTGAACGGTTTCTCCAGTGCCGGTAGTTGTTCCATCTACGAGCGAAACGCGACTACCGGGCAGTGGCCACTGCGCCAGCAACTCGACAATCCCGAGCCGGCTGAAGGGGATCAATTCGGATTCGCCCTGGCGCTCGATCAGAACCAGTTGGCGGTGGGAGTGAAACTGGATCCAGTCAATGGCATCATCGGTGCTGGATCTGCATTCCTGTTCGAGCGATCCGGTTCTTTCATCCGTCCCGATTGTA
>DUAN01000163.1 GCA_012960845.1 Planctomycetota bacterium
GTGGCATCTCCGTTGCAGCTGGCGGTGTAGGCGAACCAGGTGTCATTCCCCATGTCGCCATCACAAGCGGCTGCGCCACTGGTGGTACCGCCGCTGGTGTCGTAGGCGTGGGCGCCTTCACCAACAGCAGCAGCTGTAGAACAGTCGTCCTGTGCATACATGGTGGGACCGACGAGTACGACCGCAAGGATCGTAGCGATGGTCATATAGAAACGAGAAACACTCATGGGAAGGCCTTCCTTCTTACGCTTAATAGTATCTCGGCTTCCAAAAAGAGGCCGATAACCAAGAATTCTGGTGAACAAAATTTGTGACAAAAAATTAATGCGCGAAATTTAATGCGCGAGCGCCGCAGGAAAGACTGGCCCGAAGCCCCCCCGATAAAACAGGAGGTCCAGGGACGTTTTCTTGAACAACACCTCGCTCAGCCCAAGCAGATCTGAGAGTAGAGTTTCCCAGACCGTAACTACAACTTTATTGGACGATGGCCACATCCGCAACCGGGTCATTAAAGAGAGTCTTGGGAGGAGCAGGGTCCGCTGGATGAATAGTCCAAATAGCTGGGGCTATGACAGCAAATCCGGCAATAAGTTCTGGGCTCACAAGGACTAAGAGTTCCTGGTCACAGGTTAGTAATGATATACAGATTGAGTTGCCCTCCCCATCAGGGGCGGCTGCGCTCCAGTTTTCGCCCAAAAAAGCCGGGCCGATGCTTCTCCAACTGGTTTTTTCTCCAAACTTTGCCGGTTTCCCACAGCGGATCGATCAGCTGCTGTTCCCATCGGGCCAGCCGTTTCGACAGATCGGCGACCACCTGCGGCTGCTCGGCGGCGCGGTCGTAGCGTTCGCCGGGGTCGTCGACCAGCTGGAACAGTTGAGTGGGCAAGCCCTCGACCCGGATCAGTTTCCACGGGCCACTGCGTACCGCTGCAGCGACCGCTCTGCGCCAGAATAGATCGGGGTGATCGGAGCCATCGGTGACCCCGGTCAGGGCAGCGGTCAGATCGATCCCGTCGAGATCCTCGACCGATCTGGGGTCGACTCCGGCGGCAGCGAGCAGAGTGGTGGAGATGTCGAGGGTGCTGATCGGCTGGGAAAGACGGCTTCCTCCAGCAATTCTCGAGGGCCATCGAACTGTCCAGGGGACCCGGATCCCGCCCTCGAACTTGGATCCCTTCATCCCCCGGAAAGGACCGTTGTCGCTGGCGTTATTGGTCGCTCCGCCGTTGTCGTTGAGGAACATGACGATGGTGTCATCGCTCAGCCCCTCCTGTTCGAGGGTCTGAAGCACCTCGCCGACCGCTCGGTCGAGAGCGATGGTCATCGCCAGCAGTTCTCGCCGTTTCCTCTCGAGTTGTAGCGGCACTTCCTGCAGATCTTGATCGAGCGCATGCATCGGCGTGTGAACCGCATTGAAGGCGACATAGAGGAAGAAGGGTTGATCTCGGTGTTGGCGAATGAAGTTCGCTGCGCTGTGCCCGATGGCGTCGGTGACATAGGGCTTCGGCAGCGCTGCGGGATCTTCCCCGTCGAGCCAGACGGTGCGGCGCGGCAGCGCAGGGCGATCGTGGTAACTACGGGAGCCGCCGAGAAATCCATCGAACTGGTCGAAGCCGCGTTGCAGCGGTCGGTAGGGGGGATCCTCACCCAGGTGCCACTTGCCGATCGCTCCGGTGGCGTATCCCAGTGCTTTCAGGCGATCGGCGATGGTCTTTTGATCGAGCGGAAGGCCGTGGCCCGACCCGGCGGGCAAGTTCATCTCATGGCCGAATCGCTGCGGATACCGGCCAGTCAGTAACCCTGCCCGCGATGGACTACAGACCGAGGCGCACACATACCCCTGCTCGCAGACCACCCCTTGGGCGGCGAGCTGGTCGATGTTGGGGGTCTGGATCGAGGTCAATCCGGTGAAACCGAAGTCGCTGTAGCCGGCATCGTCGGCGAGCAGGATTACCATCGAAGGGGGACGCTTGGCCGAGTCGCCGAGCGGTGGGCCGATCCCCTGACAACCACAGCACAGCACGGTGATGAGGGTCAGCCACCCGCTGGGCGGGCACGGGGCCGACGTTTTCGAGCTCCACCCTGGCCAGCTCCACCCTGGCCAGCTCTGTGGACCCCGCACCGCTGCTACTGTCTCTCGAGGGCAAATGCCTGGACCCGCTCGCGGATCGAGTCCGCATCGAGTCCCGCCAGGCGGTAAACCTCCGAGGAAGGACCGCTGGGCGAGTAATTGTCGACCCCGATCCTCAACTGGGGAATCGCAGTGCCGGCTCCGAACAGTTGCTCCGCCACGCAGTTGCCGAGGCCGGTGCGCACCGAATGATCCTCGACCGTGACGACAAAGGGCTGGCTGGCCAGCTGCTGGATCGAAGCCTCATCCAGATCGGTCGGGGTGGCCGCATGAGCCAGACCGATGTCGAGTCCTTCAGTTCGCAGAGCATCGACCGCTTCCAGTGCTTGAGCGGTCGGGGTCCCCATCGCCACCACCATGCCGGCGGTGCCGCTGCGGATGATGTCGAGGTGGCCCGGAGTGAACTGGTAGTCTCCGCCGAAGTAGGGCGCTCCTGCATCGTCGGTGATGGTCTTCAACTTCGATCGCCCCATGCCGATGAAAGCCATTCCAGCGCTGGTCAGTGCATGGCGAACGATTCGGTCGGTCTGGTTTGGATCTGCCGGAATGTAGATGCTGATGCCGAAGATGTTTCGTAGAACCCCGACGTAATCGATGCACTGGTGAGTCTTGCCATCTTCGCCGACGTCGAGACCGAGGTGAGTGCAGGCGATCTTCAGGTGGGCATGATTGATGTCGCTCAGTCGATGCTGGTTGTAAGTCTCGCAGACTCCAAAGACTCCGAAATCCGCAAAGACGGTGGTGACGCCGCAGGTCGAGAGCGCTCCGGCACAGGTGGCGGTGTGATGCTCCTGGATTCCCGCTTGAAAGAAACGATCGGGATACTGCTTGTGAAAGGCCCCCAGTTTGACCGAACCTTCCAGGTCACAGTCGAATGCGGCGATGGGGGGAGATCCCTGACCATCTGCAGAAGCGCATGCGACATCGAAGATCGCCTGACCAAAGGCACTCCGGCAGTCCGTCTTCTGGTCGACCGCATAGGTGATCGGTTCGCCGGGGTGGAGGGAGGGCAGTCGATCTGGCAGGGTCGGGACGGTGCTGTCGGGGCGCCGGGCTCGACGCTGCTGGAGTGGCTGCAGATCCCACAGGGCGGCATCTTCACCCAGTTCGGTGACCGCTGCGGCGAGTTCCTCCGTGTTCAGCGCACGGCCGTGGAAATCGGACTTGTTCTCCATGAAGGAGATCCCCTTGCCCATCACGGTGTGAGCGATGATGCACCAGGGGCGTTGCTCATCCTTGCGGGCTTGCTGCAGTGCCGAGAAGATCTGTTGGGGGTCGTGTCCATCGACCTCGACCACCCGCCAACCGTCCGCTTCCCAGCCGGCAGCGATCTCTTGCGGCATGATCTCAGCGGTTTCGCCACCGATCTGTAACTGGTTGCGATCGACGATGGCGGTGATCTCGTGGAGGCCAAACTTGACTGCAAATCGCCGTGCCTCGGCGATCTGGCCCTTCTGTTGCTCGCCATCTCCCATCGGGACAAAGGCGTTGCAGCGGCGGCCGTGGATTCGATCTCCCAGGACCATTCCACAGGCGGCGGAGAGTCCCTGGCCGAGATTCCCGGTGGTCCACTCGACGCCAGGAATCTCTCGCTCGATATGACCCTCAAACAAATTCTGGGTGCTGCGGAACGATGAGACCGCCTCGTCATTATCGATGAAGCCCAGCTCCGCCAGCACCGAATAGACTCCGGGCGATGTATGTCCGTGACTGACCACGATTCGATCCCGACCATCCATCCAGGGGTTTTCGGCTTCCACCTTCGCGCAGGACCACAGCACCAGGTACAGGTCGAGGGATGAAAGAGATCCTCCTGGGTGACCGGAAGCGGCCAGACTGGTCATCTGGATGATGGCCCGGCGGCAGCGTTGGACCGCTTCCTGATGCCATTGAAGATGTTCGGCGGAAAGGGTCGGGGCATCCAGAGAACTGCGGACCATGACGGTTCCTTCCGGGCTATGGTGGCTCAAGAGTTTCACGGTCAAGGGTGTGCAGATGGGGCCGTCACCACGGTTCCACTGGCGGGAGGATCGAAGGATCATCCCCTGCAGGAAGTGGGTGATTCTGCTGCTTCCCCTGCACAACGCTGCGTAAGATAGGCAGCGAATCGGGCACCATCAAGGATGCCGGTGCGGATCGTTGGATCTGCGCCGTGGGGATCGGCTCGAAATCGTCGCCGCTCTTGCTGTGGAGCGATCCTGTGACCTGGAAGGAATCGACCGATGAAGACGGACCCCCGATTGAAGTCGATCGCCCAGCTGGCTGGCGAGGCGAGGGAGTGGATCGAACCTCGCGTGGTTCCCACTCCGCTGCAGCCAGTGCCCCGGGAACTGGTGGCTGCGGGCCCCGATCGACTGCTGTTGAAGCTGGAGAATCAGCAGGTCTCCGGTTCCTTCAAGGCGCGGGGGGCGGCTCACTTCATGGCCCGTCTGGTCGCCGAGCACGATCCGGCGGGGGTGTTGACCTATTCCAGCGGCAATCATGGTCGGGCGGTTTCCGAGGTGGCGGCTGCGATGGGGATCGCCGCCCTGGTGGTGGCTCCCGACAGCATCGATCCGGTCAAGGCGGGTGCCATCATCGAGGCGGGGGCGGAACTGGTGCAGGTCGGCCCGACCACCGACGAGCGCAAGCTACGCGCCGAGCAGATCGCAGCGGAGCGCGGCTGGGTGATCGTGCCTCCCTTTGATCACGAGTGGATCATCTCGGGGCAGGGCACGCTGGTGCTGGAACTGATCGAGCAGCTGGGAAGCGCTCCCGATCACCTGTGGCTTCCGGTGGGGGGGGGCGGATTGTCGGCCGGCTGTGCCGCCACGGCAGCGATCGAGATGCCGCAATGCACGGTTCACACCGTCGAACCGGAGGGCTCGGCGGCGCTGGCGAGATCGCTCGCGAGCGATCAAAGGCTCCATCTGGAAGAAACTCGATCGGAGGCGGACGGATTACTGCCGCTGACGGTCGGGGAACTCAACTGGCAACTGTTACAGGCAGCAGGAGTGGAACCGCACCAGATCCGTGAGGAGCAACTGATTTCCACCTTGAGGATCTTGCAGCAGGACTGCGGGATCGGGGCGGAACCGAGTGGCGCCTGCTCGTCGGCGCCGTTGCTGGCCAGTCCACCGGGCACGCTGCTGGCCGGGGGGACCCACGTGGCTGTGGTGAGTGGTGGTAATGTTTCGCCGCAGCGGCTCAAGAGGCTGCTTTCGAGGTGACCTGCCGCGACGAGATCTTCATCTTCTCGACCCTTGTATCGAAGCCGTGGATTGCCTAGGGTTCGACTTCGGCGGGAGTTCGATCCAGCCGTTGATCATTTCCCGGGAAGGAACAGCACCTTGGACCAGTTCTGGAAATTCATCGAAGAGATTGGCGCGTTGATCTGGAGTCCCCCGACCTTCATCGGGTTGCTGGGGGCAGGGGTGCTCTTCACCGTGTGGAGTCGATTTACCCAGTACCGGGTGATGACTCACGGCATCGATGTGATCCGAGGGGTCTACGACGACCCCGATGATCCGGGAGCGATCAGCCACTTCCAGGCGCTGTCGGCGGCTCTGTCGGCGACGGTCGGTCTCGGAAACATCGGTGGCGTGGCGCTGGCGATCTCGCTCGGTGGGCCGGGCGCTCTCTTCTGGATGTGGGTGGTCGGTTTCTTCGGCATGGCGCTCAAGACCATCGAGATCACCCTGGCGATGATGTTTCGCGACACCTCCGATCCCGACAACCCCAGCGGTGGCGCAATGCATGTCGTACGCCATGTGATGGGTAAGAAGGGTGGTATGTGGGCGACGATGGGAAGCGTCATCGGAGGTATCTTCTGTGTCACCCTGATCATCTCCACCATCACCGGCGGCAACATGTTCCAGTCGTGGAATGTCGCCCTTCTGACCCAGAGTTACTTCGGAGTGCCGAAGATCGCCACCGGCATCATCCTCGCACTGGTCGTGGGGATGGTGATCATCGGTGGCATTCGACGCATCGGTACGGTGGCCGGAAAACTGGTGCCGCTGATGTGTCTGCTGTACCTGATGGCTGGCCTTGCGGTGCTGGTGGTGAAGGCGGGCGAGATTCCAGCGACCTTTGCGCTGATCTTCCAGAGTGCCTTCGCACCGCTCGAATCGCAGGGTGCCTTTGTCGGGGGGACGCTGGGCTTTGCCTTCATGGTCGGCATGAAGCGGGCGCTCTTCTCCAACGAGGCGGGGCAGGGATCGGCCCCCATCGCCCACGCAGCAGCCAAGACGGCGGAGCCCGCCCGGGAGGGGATCGTCGGCGGCATCGGCCCCTTCATCGACACCATCTGTATCTGCACCCTGACCGCACTGGTGATCCTCACCACTGGAACCTGGAATCGAGAGGCGATCGGACCGCTCGGCGCCGAAGTGCAACTCGTCGTGGCGGCCGAGAGTGATGACGCATTTCACTACGATGTGAACACCACCGCATCGATCAGTGATCTCCCCGATCCGTTGCATGGTCCCTGGTCGAAGGGAGACAAGGTCTTCCTGCTCGCCGACGTGACCGGGCTCACCAGTAAAAATACCGGAGGATCGACGCTCAAGATCCAGGGCAAGATCATTGCGAATGAGGCCAAACCGGATGCTGCAGAAATCCTCGCCATCGAGTGGAAGGCCGTGGAACTGACCAAGAGCAGCTGGGATGGAGTTCCCGGAGAGATCCATATCCAGCAGGTCGAAGGGGGCGGTGCGGGGGTCTTCAAGGAGCATGAGGGAGCGCAGTTGACGGCGATCGCCTTTGACCGTGTCTTCGATGGTCTCGGCAAATACCTGGTGACCCTGGCGGCGTGGCTCTTTGCCATCTCGACGATGATCTCCTGGTCCTATTACGGCGAGAAGGGAGTCACTTACCTGTTCGGAAATGCCGGTGTACTTCCCTACAAGATCGCATTCCTGATCCTCGCCATCGTCGGAGCCACCAGCATCGATGACACCACGCAAATGCTATTACTGGCTGATCTTGGCACCGGCACGATGCTGGTGGTCAACATCCCCATCGTGATCCTGCTCGGCGGCCTGGCGGTGGCTTCACTGCGAGAGTACGACCGCAAGCTGAAGGCGGGAGAGTTCCCCCGAAACGATCAGAAAGAGTGAGGGACAAGCGAGGGATAGAGGGAGCGTGAGGAGCGTGAGGTCCCGCAAGCGTGAAACAGTATGGGAAACCGGGGCATGAACTGGGTGGGCCCGCCATGAACTGCGGAGCCAGGAGGCGTGTGAAGCCAGGAGGCGTGTGAAGCCAGGAGGCGTGTGAAGCCAGGAGGCGTGTGAAGCCAGGAGGCCGATTCTTCCCCGGGGATCGGACGATCGAGCCGGTCGGCCTGGCAGTTCGGGCAGTTCGGGCACAAAAAAAAGCACCGCCCAAAAGCGATGCCGTACATCTCATGCCCTCGGAACAAGGTTTCTCGAGGATTTTTTCTGAAAATAGCCAAAAAGCCTCGGATGTGGCCCTCATCCGCCCGCTTCTGGCGGTTTTTCTCGCTTCCAGCGGGGCAACCCCGTCAGGCAGCGGCCTCTTCAGCCGCAGCGGTGTGTTCGCTTTCTCATCCCTGGAGCCGGATCGACGCCAGAAGTGGTCAGGATGCTACATCCCGGTTTCGGACGGCCCCCTGGAAACCCTCTGGATTTGTCCTAAGTGTAGTGAAGCAAGCGGGATACGAAAAAGGCACAGCCCCCTGAGGAACTGTGCCGTATACTCATAGCCTTCTGAACAAGGGATTTGGCCCCGAAAAATCGGAAAATCGCTGATTTCAGGGTTTCTGCGGTGCCGGTTTCTGCGGTGCTGGTTTCTGCGGTGCTGGTTTCTGCGGTGCCGGTTTCTGCGGCACAGGTTTCTGCAGCACAGGTTTCTGCAGCACAGGCTTCTGCAGCACAGGCTTCTGCAGCACAGGCTTCTGCGGCACAGGTTTCTGCGGCACAGGTTTCTGCGGCACAGGTTTCTGCGGCACAGGTTTCTGGACTCCCGCCTGCGGCTGCCCCGTCTTCAATCCTGGCCACGGCTTGGCCGAGGGAGACGGCTTGGCCGAGGGAGACGGCTTGGCCGAGGGAGACGGCTTGGCCGTCGGAGCGACCTTGCGCCTCGGTGTCTGCGGTAGGCGAGCGCCGCCACCACGAGTCGGAGGGGCCGCAAACTGTGCATACAGACGTGCGGTGAGCTCTGGCATCCCCTCGAGATCGGTCTGAATCCTCAAGGTGCCTCGAATCGATCGCTCGGGGCGGCTCTGCAACACTTCGACCGAGATCACGTAACGTTCGGATTCGCGAATCACCCGTTGAGTGACACCGAACACGCCCTCGGGCACATCATCGATGGAGATACTCTTGATATTGAAGCGGGTTCCGGGGCTGGTGGCGAAGACCTGGATGTCTTTCTTCACCACTGCGGCACCGGGTACCGAGAGTCGTTCGGTCTCCTTGCGCTGGAACACGATGTTGCCGCGAGGAACGATGGTGATGGGAGACTGGTGATTGAGGGTCAAGGGGACGGTGGTGGTACGGATTTCTCCGTCACTACAAACCACCTCTACATTGACGATATCGCGGGTCATTCCTGCGACCAGCGCCGGCGGTGCGGTGAGGTGGATCTGGTACTTCTCACCTTCCACGACCTCGACGATCTGGTAGAGATCGGCCTGGTTCTTGTTGACGGTCACCTCGGTGACGGTGATTCCCAGTTCGGTACCCCTGGACACCTCGAACATACCGGAGAGAGTCTCTCCCACTGGACCCTTGAGGATCAGTGCATTGGGAGTGGACTTGATCACCTGGCGCAGGATGCCATTGATGTTGAGGCGGATACTGGGCTGCCGAGGATCGTTACAACTGACGGTAGCGTACTTCCGTACCGTTTCGGTGCGCAACTTGGAGGTGTCGACGCTGAGGGTGATTTCGCCTTCCCCACCGGGGAGGACTTCGCGGGTGAAGGTCCCGCGACTGCAGCCTCAGCCAGGCTTCACATTGGTGATGCGCAGTACCGAGGATCCGGTATTACTGAAGCGGTAGGTGTGTTCCACCTTGGTGCCTTGGAGCACGGTGCCCCAGTCATGGGTCAGTTGGTCGAAGGAGATGCGTGGACCTACCTCCGCCGGGGGAGGTGGAGGACCGAGGTCATCATCGCTCAGTTGGAAGGCAGCAAGGGGTAAGCCCGCTGCGATGGTCAGGAGAACTCCCAGGATTGTTTTTTTCACCGAAAAATTGCCTCTCATGTGGTGGATCGCCAGCTGGATCCGATGTCCTGTGCTGGAAGACCGAGGTCGACCCGGGCCCAGCCGTCAGGCAACAGTGGACGATCACCCCTAAAGATAACGGGAGAAGGCGCTTCTGGTCAAGTGATCAGGGGGTCCGGATCAGGGCGAATCGGGCTTTCTGAGTCGAAATTGAGCGATGATCGGCTTTTCCCTGACCTGATCTTCTCCCTCGCCGATGCGAATCCGAAGTGTGCCCCTGGCCTGGGAGAGGGGGTGGACCTTCAGCACATCGATGCGCAGCTTGTAGTGATGTCCGGGCAAGACTTCGGTGATGATGAGGCCAAAGAGCCCCTCGGGGGCATCGATGATCTCCGCCGAGAAGGTCTCGAAGGGGAGGTCGTCGCGAACCGAGCGGACCTGCACCTCTTGCTTCACCTCACGCCGTACCGGTCCATCGAGCGGTGCGGTATGTCTGCGATAGAACACGACATTGCCATTGGGGATCATCTGAACCCGATCCTGGTGCACGACCACCACCGGCAATGGAATCTTCAGCTCTTTCTGGTCCTCCAGCAGCAGCGACAGTTCCAGATCATCTCGGAGGCTTCCCATCGTCTCGGAAGGTCCCGCTTCCAGGGTCAGACTCCAGCCCTTCTGGCCATCCTCGAGGGGGTCGATCGAGACCACCGAAAAGGAGCCGTTCTTGGAGCGCGCACCGGTCACCTCCAGTGGAAGTTCGGTGGCGGGCAGGATCGTGGTGGTCAGTCGCTTCGATTCGAAGGAGAGCCCCGCCAGTTTCAGGACCTTTTTCTCGAAGTGGAGCAATGGATCGACCAGACCGGTCATCCATAACTGAATCTGTGGAGACTCCGGATCACTGGTCTGGACCAATGCATTCTTGCGAGGGCGACCCCCGCTGAAATCGGTGGTGTCGACTTGCAGTTCGATGATGCCGACCGCACCGACCTCGATCCACTCATCGAAGCGAGTCGAGGTGCAGCCACAGGTGGAAGTCACCTTGAGGATTCTGAGCGGTGCCTTGCCATGGTTCTCGACCTCGAAGGAGTGCTTGACCAGGCTCCCCTGGAGCACGGTGCCCCAGTCATGCTCCGTCTCGCCGAGGTGAATCACCGGCGCAGGGCCGATCGGGAACGGAACTGGCGGTGGTGGATCCTGAGCCGCAATCGGGGTGACTGGCAGCCGCAGAAGAAGCAGAAGAAGCAGCAGTAGCGGGGCAGCGTTCCACCACCACGTTGAAGAATTCGATTTCTGGAGGATCGGGTCTGGATTCGAACTCGAGGAAACACGGATCTGCGGGACTTGACGAGAATCGGCGGCTCTGGAAGTCATGGTCTTGAATACTCCTGATTCAACTGGCAGTGCGGGCCACTACCAGCGAACTTCGATGCTAGGAGTACAATGTTGAATTGGCAACCCCACTTCGAATCCAAGGATTCTGGAACCAATCGGAGCCTGTGACCGTTGCGGAGGAAGTTGCTTTGATGGCCATTTGACGCTATTTTGGCAGACAGAGCACGGACGGGCCCGAACCTATGGGCCGAACGGACGAGCTCGAAAGGAGACCGATGTTAAAGAGAATCATGGCTCGAGGTAGCGCGCTGGCGATCGCCATCTTGTTGCTCTCGAGTATTCCTGCGGATGCAGGTTCCGAGGTGGGGGATGTCGCTCCTGCTCTGAACGCAGGAGGTTGGATCAATATCGATACCAACACCTCCTGGGATTCGCTCCAGGGGAAATTGATCCTGATCGAAAAATGGGCCACCTGGTGAGGACCTTGCAAGGGCCAGATTCCGCACTTGAATCAATTCCATAAGGAGTTCAAGGATCGCGGACTGGTTGTCATCGGGGTCACCGATGAACCTGAAACCAAGGCGAAGCCCTACATCGAGCGCAACAAGATGCTGTACCCGGTGGCTTTTGGTGGTGGCGCGAAAGAGTACAAGACCCGTGGGATTCCCCACTCCTGGTTAGTCGGTCCGGGCGGAAAGATCGTCTGGAAGGGTCATCCCGGAGGTCTCAATGCGTCCATCATCGAGAAACACATCGAAGGTGCCCGCATGGGACCGAAGATCAGTCTGCCCCCGCAACTGGTGAAGAGTGCGAAGTATCTCAAGGTGGGCCAGTTTGGTAAGGCCTACAAAGATCTGGATAAGCAAGCGGGCCGTGCCAAGGATCCAGCAGTGGAAAAGGCCGCTCGTGAGGCGATGCAAAAGATTGCCGAGTTCGCATCGGTTGAACTCTCCCGGGTCGCTCAGTTCAAGAAGGAGCACAAGTATTCGGCGGGCTTGCAGGCGCTACAGCGCGGTGCCGTCTCCTTCAAGGGGATGACGATTGCCAAGGAGTTCGATAAGGAACTGAAGGCGTGGAAGAAGGACAAGTCGATCCAGGCGGAGATGGCCGGAGGTGCGATGCTCGATGAAGCCAAGGACCTGGTCAAACGAGGCAAGTACGAAAAAGCAGCCAAGATTTACGCGGTTTTGTCCAAGAGCAAGAAATACGCAGGATCGGAAGCCCAGAAGGAAGCAGAGATTCGCCTCCAGGAGATCAAGAAGTATCTGTAGAATCGGGCCGAGGTCTGGTCAGTGAAGAAGGGGTCCGGCGGGTAACACCCGCCGGACCCCTTCTATACGGATAGGGTTTACCATGCAGCGATTGAAAAGTCCGTTCGCGTTAGCGGTACTGCTTTCCCTGGGCATGACGATATCGTTGAGCTTGGTCGCATATGGCCATGGAACGATGGTGTTCCCGATCAGTCGTGTGTACCAGGTCTACCAGGCGAATCCCGACAACCCGGCCTTCGAACTCGCAGCCAACGCGGTCGCTATCGACGGCACCACTTCATACTACACGTGGAACGAGGTCTCGCGAAACATCGCCGAGACCGTCAGCGCGGGCCTACCCGAAGGATTCGACTACTCCCCATGGATGCCCGATGGCCAGCTCGCGAGCGCCGGCCGCACCGACCCCGCGTCCTCGGAGTATCCACGCACCTACGCGGGACTCGATCAAGTAAGCGCAGATTGGCCGACAACAACAGTAACCGCTGGCGAAACCATCGAAGCTGACTTCTACGCGACGGCTCCACATGAACCGAGTGTTTGGGATGTTTGGATGACGACACCAGACTGGGATCCGAGCACGCCCCTCAATTGGGCGCAGATGGAATTCCTCGGACGGCCGTCAGTTGAACTGGTCGCCAGTCACTTCTACTTCGAAGTGGAGATCCCATCCAATCGTAGCGGCCATCACGTGCTGTGGGTCGCGTGGCAGCGGGATGATCCGGTTGGCGAAGTGTTCATCTCTACGTCAGACTTGTGGATTGAGTCCAGCATTGCGCTGACTGAGTTCGAGCGCGGCGATTGCAACGCCGACCAAACAGTCGACATCGCTGACGCCGTCGGCTCGCTCGACATCCTCTTTAACGGTGGCACCATGATTTGCGCCGACGCCTGCGATAGCAACGACGACGGCAATCATGACATCTCAGATGCAATCAACCTACTCGTGCAGCTATTCACCGGCGGTTCTGGTTTCCCGGACCCCACCGGCGGCTGCGGTGTCGACCCCACCATCGACACCCTCGAATGCGCGAGCTATGGATCGTGTCCATAGGGTCATGCTTCTCCCGTGTGCCGACCAGAATCGTGTTCGGCGCACAGGTTTCGGCTTCGGCTTGGCAGACCCGCCTTGCCTACCCGGGGTCACCGTCAACTCGACTTCTTGACCTGCGCGTTGCACGTTCTCGTTTCTCGTGCAACGGCTTCAGTCCCGCAGCCGATCGATCAGATCCACCACCCGGCTCGAATATCCCCATTCATTGTCGTACCAGGAGAGGATCTTGGCGGAGTGAGTTCCGATGGTGGTCGTCAGCCTTGAATCGAAGATGGAAGAATGAGGGTTTCCGATGATGTCAGAGGAGACCACTGGGTCGGTGCAATACTGGAGTATCCCCTTCATCGGGCCCTCGGCAGCTGTTTGCATCGCAGAGTTGATCGCCTCGACCGACACCGGATTCTCGAAGGTGGCCACGAGGTCCACCACTGAACCATCGATCACGGGAACGCGCATCGCCATACCGTCGAGTTTTCCCTCCAACTGAGGAAGTACTTTACCCACGGCACGGGCTGCTCCTGTCGAGGTGGGAATGATGTTCTCACCGGCAGCACGACTTCGACGAAGATCCTGGTGATACCAGTCCGCCAGACTCTGATCATTGGTATAGGCGTGCACCGTGGTCATCACTCCACGGATCAGGCTAAAAGTATCATCCAGAACCTTGGCCATCGGTGCCAAGCAGTTGGTCGTACAGGAGGCATTCGAGATGATTTGATGTTCAGGTTTGAGAACCTCGTCGTTGACTCCGAGTACCAGTAATGCATCGATGTCGTCCTTGGGAGGGACGGTGAGGATGACCTTTTTTGCACCGGCATCGATGTGCATCTGGCACTCTTCACGGCTGCGGAAGCGTCCGGTGGATTCGACGACCACATCGACCCCGAGGTCTTTCCAGGGCAGTTGAGTCGGGTCCTTCTGTGCCAGCAACTGGCAGCGCTGGCGTCCGGCAGAGAGGATTCCCGAATCCAGCGTTACCGTTTCAGGATAGGGACCCATCACCGAATCGTAGCGCAGCAAGTAGGTCAGGGAGTCGGGATCAGAGATGTCATTGATGGCAACCACATCGATGTCTTTGCGGCTCGCTGCGATTCTGAAAACACTTCTTCCGATGCGACCAAATCCATTGATGGCGATTTTCATGAATCTCTCCTCTCTCCTGCGGCGGGGCTATTCGATCCGATGCGAGCGGCAAGTTCGACGATCCTGTGGGAGATTCCGCCGCCCTGCTCGTACCAGCCGAGGACCTTGAGGAGAACCCCATCCGTGACCAGAGTTGCGAGGCTGTCAAAGACGCAGGATGCCGGGTTCCCTCCGATGTCGCTGGAGACGATCGGTTGGTCGGTGTAGGAGAGATACCCCTTGTGAATACTGGCGGCAGCGCTGCGGAACACCTCGTTTACCTCTGCTGCTTCCACGGGCCTCTTCATCTGCAAGGTCAGGTCGGTGCAGGAGACGCCGGGAACCGGCACGTTCAACTTGATCCCCTTGAACTTCCCCCGCAGGTGAGGGAATAACTGTTCGATGGCCTCGTCGGTCCAGGTGGTCTGAGGGACGATATTCTGCATCGCTGCGCGGGAGCTTCGTAGATCTCCCTGAGCAGGAACATCGGTAAGGCTCTGTTCGGAGGTGTACGCATGGACCGAGGTGAAGGATCCTTCCTCGACTCCGAACGCGTCGTCGAGAACCTTGACCAGCAGTGCAGTGGCATTGGCCGTCGATGATCCGCACGAGATGATCCGATTCGATCGGTCGACATCCGAGGGCGTCACCCCCTGGATGTGAAGGTGATCGATATCGTCGGTCGGTGGGGTCGAAAGGATCACTCGATCCGCCCCTTGATCCAGATGTTTCTGGAGTTCGTGGCGGGCTCGAAACTTGCCGGTGGCTTCTATCACCACATCGACGCCATGGTCATACCAGGGAATCTCACCGGGCTCTCGGTGGTGCAAGACCTGGATCTGTTTGCCTCCGGCGTAGATCGAGTCATCGAGGATGCGGATCGGCTCTGCAAAGGGACCACGCAAGGAATCGAATCGGAGCAGGTACTCCATCGCATGGGTTTCCGCCAGTTCGTTGATCGCCACGATCTCGATGTCCTCACGGCCATAGACCGCCCTGAACACATTTCGACCGATTCGACCGAATCCCATCAATCCAATTCGAACGCTCATCGCGAAACTCCTGTCTGGACTTCCGGAATCCCAGTTGTTCCTGCTTGGTCGCAGGCACCTGCGGGTTCCCGGTAGCGGTAGTTACGATCCCCAGACAGAATAGCGTCAACAAGAAAAAGGTCGAGGGATCCGCCAGCATCCGCTGGGGCAACCCTCTGGCCATTCACCCGGAAAATAGGACTCGAGGTCTCTTTGAACTGCATCGTGGCGACCTACAGGGTCGAGGGGGATCGAGCACACTCCGCCCAACTGGCCAGGGCGATGGCGGTCGAATTGACGGTCGAGGTTCCTCAGTCGTTGATCGATCGATATCCGCGGATCGCTTCGGAAATCGTCGCCGAGGTGATGCAGGTCGAGGAACTGGAAGCAGGGGTTCAGCAGGTGACCCTCGGGTTGAACGGAGATCTCGCTCGATCCAACTTGAATCAACTGCTCAACCTGGTGCTGGGAAACTGTTCGATGCTGCCATCGATCCAGCTCACCCGGTTGGTCCTAGCGGATGAAGTCCTCGCTCGATTTCAGGGACCGAGTTACGGCATCGAGGGCGTTCGAGAACTGGTCGGGGTGACGGGTCGGCCACTGGTGGCGACCGCTCTGAAGCCAAGAGGTGCGCCGGTTTCAGATCTGGTAGAGATCTGTAGAGAGTTCATCCGCGGTGGTGGGGATCTGATCAAGGATGATCACAATCTGATCGATGATGATCTGGACCAGTTTCGCGATCGGGTCCAGCGTTGCACCGCAGCCATCCGGCAACAGCAGGGAGCTCGACACCGTCTCTACCTGGTCAACCTGCTGGGTCCCTCCGAACAACTGGATGCACGGATGGAGATCGCCCTCGAGGCGGGAGCCGATGGAGCATTGCTGGCACCGTGGGTGATCGGACTCGATCGCGTCAGGGAATTGACACGCAGCTGGCCTGGCATCTACCTCGGTCATCCTTCGATGAGTGGTGTCCTCACCGGAGGCTCCGGTATCGCAGCGCCGATCGTTCACGGCACCCTGGCGCGGCTGGCAGGGCTCGATGGCTCGGTGTTCGTCAACAGCGGTGGCCGCTTTCCCGTGACCAGATCTGAAGGGCGAAGCATCGCCGCTGCTCTTCGGCAACCGCTGGCGACTCTGAAACCAGGGTGGGTAGTCCCCGCCGGCGGAATGAGTCCCGAGCGACTGCCGGAGATGGTCGATGACTTTGGCTGCGACACGATGATGTTGATGGGGGGGGCATTGCTCACCGCGAAGGAGGGGATCGAGGCCTGCGCGAGAGATATCATCCAGCAACTGGAGGATCGATTCGAGACTGCGGAGGAGATGTAGATGGGGACCCGGGTCGTCGGCATGGGTTTGCTGGTGGTGGCTCTTTCGATCAGCATCCTGTCGTGTCAGGCATACATCGAACTCACCGAGCTGGCCGCTGCACCGGGTCCGGTTGCCGAGGACGATCTCTCGTTTTTTACCGAGCAGTGGCTTCATCTGGTCGTGATGACGATTTCGACCCCTGCTCCCCCACCGCAGGTGGTCGCTCCCCGGATGAGTTACGCTTTTGTAGGTTGCTTCCTGGTGGCCCTCTTCGTCGGAGGTTGCGGAATGTCCCTGTTGTGGCGTGATCTTGCAGGGGAACGCTCCAGGAACTGAGGAGGCGGTGGAGGCTCTGCTCGGCAGGTTGCCGCTGTTATTCTGGCACGGATGAGGTGGGGTGTGATCGTTGGAAGGTGGAGGAGTTGATCAAGATAATGGGCGTACTGTTCCTGCTTCTTGCCGCGCTGATCGTCGGCTCGTTCATGATGGTCCTGGCCGACATCAATGGAGTGATGGTGAGTGATCAGGTCCCCAGGGATACCCTCTCGATCTCGACCAGGATCGCTCTGAGCGTCTTTCAAGATGATTCCATGGCGGCTTCAGATGAGATCGATTTCGTTCAGATGATCAGCTTGGCCCAAAGCACTTTCCTGTTGTATGGCGTGGCGGCTCTGGTTTGTGCGGGCTATGGCATCTTCCTGCTGCTGAGCGGTCAAAAGCACAGAAACGGAGAGTCCGGCTCGTGAATGTCGCTTCGAGGCGATCCAGGCCCCATCGAAGGACCCCGTGGAAGAGGATGCAATTACACGCCAGCCGCTGGAGGGGTGAAAGATGGTCAAAATCACAGGTGTTGCACTGCTCTTGTTCGCCATCGGTATGGGGGTGGTCGTGTTCCTGATCGGGCGGGATGCATCGAACAATTTTTTCATCTTCTTTTCTTCGCAGCCGCATCCGAGCACGCTC
>DUAN01000164.1 GCA_012960845.1 Planctomycetota bacterium
CGGCGAAAGCGGTCGAGGAGAAGGCGGGCAGCGGGTGGCGTTTGCTGTCGGGGTATTTTCCATCCGGTTGATGATCGTGGACCATCAGTTTTGTATGGCTGCCCATTCCGCCGAAAAAGATCTCTGCACCGCTATCAAAGGAGCGCTGGAAAGCCGCCTTACCATTGTGCCACTTGCCGGTGAAGAAGGTGTTCCATCCCGCTTCTCGGAGCCGCTGGGGAAGGGTCACCTCCGACTCGGGGATGTTGAAGACATTTCCCGGCAGTCGATGCAGCGAACGACCCGTCATCATCATGTAGCGGCTCGGCGCGCAGACCGCTCCACTGGTCGACCCCATGCAGTAGGCGCTGTTGAAACGGATCCCCTGGCGTACCAGACGATCGAGAGACGGGGTCTGGATCTGCTCATTGCCCAGCGCACCGATGGTGTCCGCCCGCTGGTCATCGGAAACGATCCACAGGATGTTGGGAGGGGCGGGTGCATCATCCGCCATCGTCTCCACCGTGGCGAAGATCAGCAGGATCATCAGCGGCACGATCATCCGGGGCAGGTGAACAGTTCTCATGAGCACTTCTCCTGCAGGCCCTTCAGGCCCTCCTCGAAGTCGCTTCCGATGAAGGAATCCATCCACGGCACCAGGTAAGGGCCCAGCGGCCGTGAGGTGTCGCCACTCATCTTCCACAACACTTCACAGCCCCCCTTCATCGGAGTGATCTGCACCACTCCATCGGCAGTCGGTGCCCCTTCGAAGTGAAGCAGGTAAACGATTCCGCGGCCCACCTCGGAACTGGTGATCTCCAGCACCCCCTCGCCCAGCTGGTCTCCCGACCAGGAGTAACTGGAACCGACTCCATCTTCTGGTCCTGAATACTGGAAGCGAACCGTCGGATCGAGTTGCTGATTCCAGGGGGTCCATTCGGGCCACGATCGGAGATCTACCAGCTGAGAATGAATCTGATCGGCCTCTGCCTCGATGAAGATGGAGCGGGTCACCGAATAGCTCGCCGGCAGCAGAGAACCCAGCAGCAGGAACAGCGCCAGCAGCAGGGCCAGAGTCAGTAGAATTTTCTTGACCATATCTCCTCCGGATCGATCCGCAGACGGTGATTGTCGCGGCTCATGAACAAGATAGCACTGACCATGGCTCGATCGAGATCCGCTCGATAGAAATGATGACCGACTGCGCTGTGCTCTTCTGACCGATGATCGGAGCGGGTTGAGGTTACCAGGTTGGTTTCGCTCGATCCTCTCCTGTATCTTCCACACTCAGCGGGAGGTCTCTGCCATGAAACTGCTGCGAAAACTGCTGTTGCTCGGTTGCGGTGGCTTGTTGCTGCTGGTGATCGGAGGCACTTCGCTGCTGCTCCCCTCCAGCTGGCAAGTCTCGGTCGAGCAAACATCTGTTCATTCCGCAGCCCAACTCTACCCGCTGATCGCCGATTTCCATCGATGGCACCAGTGGGTCGGCTGGGACGATCAGGAATACGGAGAACGCACCATCCAGATCGAGGGAACTGCCGCCAGCAGCGGCCACAGTTACCGCTGGTCCAGCCACTCCAGTCACGGAAGCCTGACCCTCGATCGCTGCCAGCCGGAGCGGGGAATCTGGTATCAGGGAGCCATCGAAAGCGAACATATCAATGCCAGTGGTTCCATCACACTCGAACCACTACCGGGTGGAGGCACACTCATCACCTGGAAGGACCGAGGTGACCTTCCTCCCGGCACCGGACTACCCGCTCTCTGGATGAGCTCGAAGCGCAGCGCAAAGTTTGCCGAGGATCTCCATCGACTGCACGACATCGATCTCTCGCGACCGACTCCTGGCGCGGAAAAACCGAAGAGGCGCCCGTGATGATGCGGACATTACTCTGGCCACTACTACTGCTTCCCACGATGACGATGGCTCAGGCTCCCGAACCGATTTCTCACTGGCTCCAGACGCACTGCACCGAGTGCCACTCGGGAGAGAAGCCCAAGGGAGGAATCGACCTCGAGGTGGTGATCGAAGATGGAGCCAGCGCATTGCTGGAAGACTGGCGACAGATCGAACGAGTCATCACCAGTGGAGAGATGCCTCCAGAAGATGAGCCTGCACCCACCTCGCAGGAGCGCGAGGTGATGATCTCGACGCTGAGAGATTGGCTCCAAGGGATACTCCAGTCCAGACCAGAAGTGCCCGGCACTGTTGGCCCGCGCAGGCTCGGCAGATCGGAGTTGCAAGCGACGATCCGTGACCTGACCGGCGTCGAGGTCGACGTCCATCGTCATCTCCCCGCCGATCCTTCATCGGATGGCTTCGACAATCAGGGCGGTGCGCTCTCCACCACCTTCATCGAGCGACTGTTCAGGATCGCCGAGGAGGTTGCCGTGAGTGCCGTCATCCTCGATGACGGCAACGAAACTCCCACCACCACCTATCCCATCGATGAGATCACCATCGAAGGTGCCGGAAGGGTTCTGTCCGACAGCGCTTTTTTCTACAGCAGAGGAACCGCTTCCATCGACCATCACTTTCCCCGCAGCGGCACCTACCAGATCGACATTCGCGGGTGGGGACAGCAAGCAGGGGATCAACCGGCCCGCTTCCAGATCAAGATCGGTGCGCAAAAGCCACGAGTCATCGAGATTCCGGAAACTCGAGATCAACCGGGATCGAGAAGCATCGAACTGACGGTTCCAGCCGGTCCTCAGCGAATCTCTGCCACTTTCATCAATGACTACTACAAGCCGGATCATCCCGAGCCTTCACAACGAGACCGAAATGCCGCCATCCTCTCCTTCAAAGTCGAGGGCCCCGCGGAAGGGATGGAGCCATCGGTGTTCCAGGTGGAAGCACTGAAGGGAAAGGGCTCTCCGACAGAGCGGCTGGCGCGAGGAATCGAGCACTGGTTGCCACGATTCTGGAGAGGTCCGACCACTCCTCAGCAGCGTCAGCGGCTGGTCGAGACCGCCACCGAGGCGGCGCTGGATCGGACCTCGGCGGAGTCGTTGCTCCGCGCAGCCGTGGTGGCGGCGATCGCTTCCCCTCGGTTCATCCTCCGGCTCGAGATCGATCCCCCCGCATCTTCGCCCGGAACCATTCGTGATCTCTCGGGGCATGAACTCGCCACACGACTTTCGTATTTTCTCTGGGGGACCACCCCCGACCAGAAATTGCTCGAAGCGGCAAATCGTGGCGAACTGGATGATCCCGAGGGACTGCTGATCCAAACCCGGAGGTTACTCGCCGATGCAAGATCACGATCGGTGGCGACCAATTTTGCCACCCAGTGGCTGAGAATCCGCGACCTCGGAGGGCTTCGGCCAGACACCAAGATCTTCGCCCGGTTCGACAGGAAACTACTCGAAAGCATGAGGTTGGAAACGGTCGAGTTCTTCGATCACATCTTGCGTCATCGATTGCCGATCCACGAGTTGATCGAAGCCTCCTATACCTTTGCCAATCAACGGCTCGCTCTTCACTATGATCTCGAGCCGATCGTCGGCCAGCAGATGCGCCTCCTCGAGGTCGAGAGCCCTCGCGGTGGCCTGCTCTCTCAGGGCAGCATCCTGCTGGCGACCAGCACCCGTCAGCGAACATCTCCGGTACTGCGCGGAAAATGGCTGCTGGAGGTGTTGCTAGATGCTGCTCCTCCACCACCTCCTCCCGGTGCCGGGACCTTGCCGTTACCCGGCGAAGAAGGGGCAGATCTTCCTCTCAGAGAACAGTTACAGCTCCATCGCAAGGAACCCACTTGTGCCATCTGTCACCGCCGGATGGATGCACTGGGATTTTCCCTCGAGAGATTTGATGCGATCGGCCGCTATCGAACCGGCGACATCGATGACCGCGGCGAACTTCCCGATGGATCGGTGCTCGAGGGGATCGAGGATCTCAAAACAAACATCCACAGCTCCTCGGGATTCCATCGCTCCCTGGCGAAAAACCTTCTCACCTATGCTCTCGGTCGTGGACTGGTCGATGAGGATGCTCCCGCAGTTGCCAGACTGCTGGTACGGCTGAAATCCGACCCGACGATTGTTGCGCTGATCGAGGAGATCGTCGTACTGGAAGCGTTTCGCCGCCGGCTGATCCCCTGATCGGGTCGCGGACTCGTCGCTTGTTTCCCCGGCCATTGCGGTGTCTCATCGAAGAGCCGCATCGAAGTCGTTGTTCGAGTGAACTCTTCGAGTTGTGAGAGGAGCGATCGCGTCATGGCCTATCCGATTCATCGTCGTACATTTCTACGCGGTCTCGGCACTGCGATGGCGTTGCCCTGGCTCGATGCGATGAGTCCACTGACCGCTCTGGCCCGCAACATGCCGCCGACCAAGGCGGCACTGCGAACGGTATTCCTGTTCATTCCCAATGGTGTCCATCAACCGGAATGGTCTCCTGCTGGAGCAGGGGCCGACTGGGTCACCTCGCCGATCCTCGAACCGCTGGAGGCGGTACGCGATGATGTACTGGTGGTCAGCGGACTGGCCCACCACAACGCTCGTGCCCTCGGCGATGGTCCCGGTGACCACGCTCGCTCCGCCGCCTGCTTCTTGACCGGTGCCCATCCCTACAAGACCGCTGGCGACGACATTCATGCGGGGATCTCTGTCGATCAGATCATCGCCGCTGCCGTCGATGAACAGACCTTGATCCCGTCGCTGCAGCTGGGCACGGAAGGAGGAAGACAGTCGGGCAATTGTGACTCCGGATATTCATGTGCCTATTCCTCCAACATCAGCTGGGCCGGAGCAAACCAACCTCTTCCCCATGAAACCCATCCACGCCGCGTCTTCGAGCGTATGTTTCTCAGAGGCAGTGCCGGAGAGACCACCGATGCGCGTCGAAAGAGGATCTCTCGGCGATCCAGTATCATCGATTTCATCCTGGAGGATGCCAAAGGACTCGAGAAACAGCTGGGGATCGGCGACCGTCGACGGCTCAGTGAATATCTCGCTGGCATCCGTGACATCGAGCGTCGTATCGATCGACTGGAACAGTTGGAGCAGCTCGAGCGGCAGGGTGGTGACCTCCCTGATTTCGGACAGGCCCCACCCAGCGGAATCAGTGAACACATCCAGTTGATGCACGAGTTGATCATCCTGGCGTTTCGCCTCGACCTGACCCGAGTCTGCACCTTCATGTGGGCCAATGAAGGGTCAAATCGAACCCATCCCCATCTGGATGTGGGAGAAGGCCACCACACTCTTACCCATCACAAGGGAAACAAGAATCAGGTCGACCAGATTCGAACCATCAATCGCTGGCAGGTCGAAGAATTCGCCCGCTTCGTGCAACGGCTCGGCGAGGTGAAAGATGGGGAAGGGTCGTTACTCGATTCGACCGTGGTGATTCATGGATCTGCCATCGGGGATGGAAATCGTCACAATCATGACCACCTACCGGTGCTGATCGCCGGCCGCGGCAACGGCCTGGTCGACACCGGCCGACACCTGATCACCCCCAAGGACACTCCGATGTGCAACCTGTTCCTCTCCATGGCTCATGCCGTGGGCTCTTCTGTCGAGAATATCGGAGATAGCAGCGGCACCTTGCCGGGACTGCGACTCTGACCCTCAGCCTTCTGAAGCCACTTGAACCCGATGATTTTGCTACCCGCCACTTGCGGTCCACGATGCTGGGGGCGAGTTTGACACCTCGATGACGAGATCTTGAACGATGACGAGATCTTGAACTTTGTCCTACCCTGCAGGGTCCGATCCAGAAGTGCTGGGTGGTGATGCACTACCCCTCCTCTGGCTGTCCTTGACCCTCGGTTGAAATGGAGCAATCCAGGTATGTGGCTCGTTAGATCAGCACTCCGTTTTCCGTATCTCATCCTGGTCATCACTCTTGCCGTGATCTCACTTGGCACCATCTTTCTGACCAAACTCCCCTCGGACCTCCTCCCCATATTCAAGACTCCAGCAGTTCAGGTCGTGACCTTCTACAACGGCATGCCGCCGGAAGTGGTCGAAGGTGACATCAGTAGCCGGATGCAGCGCTGGACCGGTCAATCGGTCGGGATTTCCCATCAAGAGGCGAAGTCGATGACTGGCGTGTCGATCGTCAAGGATTTCTTCCGCGAGGACATCAGCATGGAAAGTGCGATGTCCCAGGTCACCAGCTATGCGATGAGTGACCTGTTCTATCTTCCTCCTGGCACCATCCCTCCGATGGTGATGCCCTTTGACCCGACAGCATCCGTTCCGCTGTGTCTGGTCAGCGTCTCCTCCGAAACGATGTCCGAACAGCAACTTTACGATGTCGCCTATTACGAATTGCGTAATCGACTGCAGTCGATTCGCGGGGTCGTGGCTCCTGCGGTCTACGGTGGAGTGCTGAGGCGTATTTTCGCCTATCTCGATCGAGAGAAACTCGAAGCTCGACAGTTATCGCCGATGGACGTGGTGCGGGCGATCCAGGAGCAAAATGTCTTCATTCCGACCGGCAATGCGAAACTCGGTGACCTCGATTACATGATCACGACCAATGCCATGGTCGATCAGATTCCCGAACTCGATGATCTGTTGATCAAGATCGTCGATGGGAAACCGGTGTTCCTGCGCGATGTCGCTCGAGCGGAGAACACCCAATCGATCCAGACCAACGTGGTGCGAATCAATGGCCGTCGACAGGTCTACATCCCCATTTACCGCCAACCGGGCGCCAATACGATCGAGATCGTCAACGAGATTCGTGCCAAGCTGACGCAGATTCGCCAGCGAGTCGTCGACATGTACGAAGGTGCCGATGACGTGCTTCTCGAGGTCGTGATGGACCAGTCGATCTTTGTCAGGGATTCCATCTCTGCCCTCGAGCATGAGGCATTGATCGGCGCATTCCTCGCAGGACTGATCGTGCTGATCTTCATCGGAAGCGTTCGCTCGATGTTGATCATCTTGCTATCGCTACCTTTGTCTGCCCTGGCAACCTTCATCGGGCTGTATCTGAGTGGCAATACCATCAACAGCATGACGCTGGGAGGATTGGCGCTGGCGGTGGGCCTGATCGTCGACCAGGCCATCGTGACGCTGGAAAATGTCTCTCGACATCTGAGCACGGGCAAGACGCCGACCCGAGCGGCCCTCGATGGTGCCAGCGAGGTTGCCGGTCCGGTGTTCGTGGCCACCATCACCATCATGGTGGTGTTCTTTCCGGTGGTCCTGCTGAGCGGGATCTCCAAGTTCCTCTTCACGCCACTGGCGATCAGCGTGATCCTATCGATGGCGGCTTCCTACCTGGTGGCCCTGACCGTCGTCCCACTCTGCTGTGCTCGTTTTCTCAAGGCCCAGCCAGAAGGAAGCGGCGACAGTGCGGAACACGAGCCGGCGTTCTTCCAGAGAATCGGCCGAAGCTATGAAGGTTTGCTCGAAAGAGTGCTTCAACGACGGGCCTTGATCGGGATCTCGGTGTTCGTCTTCTTCATCATCTCGCTGGGCCTGATTCCGGGAGTCCCGTGGAGCACTGCTCCGACCAAGGTCGGCCAGGAACTGTTCCCCGCGACCGATTCGGGACAATTCACCATCTTCGTCAGAGCTCCATCCGGAACCCGGATCGAGAACACGGAACTGCTGATCGAGAAGGTCGAAAACGAGATCCAGGATGTGATCGGAATGTGGGACCCTCGGCATGAGCAAGCCTCCTCCGATCTGCAGATGTTGATCTCGAATCTCGGCGTCTTGATGGACTGGCCCGCCGCCTACACTCCCAATACCGGACCGATGGATGCATTCATGCTCGTGCAGTTGAAGGAAGAGCGTTCGCGAAGTTCCATCGAGTACTCGGTACTACTGAGAGAGCGTCTCGTACAAAAATTTCCGGGAATCGAATTCGCCTTTGATACCGGTGGGATCCTCACTGCCGCACTCAATTTCGGACTGCCCTCTCCCATCGATATCCAGGTCACTGGAAGCAAGCTGGAAGTGGGTCAGGAGATTGCACGGACCATCTCCGATGAGATTCGACAGGTTCCCGGAGCCGTGGATGTTCGAGTCGCCCAACGCCTCGACTATCCTTCGATTCACATCGTGATCGACAGGGTCAAGGCGGCCTATCTCGGGATCACCCCTGATGAGGTCGTCAAGAACATCATCACGGCGACCAACTCGAGTGTCACCTTCAGTCCGTCCTTCTGGATCGACAAGAAGAAACGCAATCACTACTTCATCGGTGCTCAATACCCCGAAGGTGAGATCAACTCGTTTGCCACCCTGGAGAATATTCCGATCCGACCCAATTCCGGGGATTCGACCGAGCCGGTACTTCTGAGAAACATCGCCACATTCGAGCGAACCACAGGTCCCACCGTGGTGAACCATGTCAACATCACCAGGGTGACCAATGTCTATGCCAATGTCGTCGGGAAAGATGTCGGAAGCGTCGTCAGCGATATCGAGCAACGACTCGAGCAATCGCCACGGATGCAGCAGTTGATGGAAAAGTACCGCGAAAAAGGTTACCGCTGGCAAATCAAGGGAGAGATCCATCAAGCGCGTGAGTCCTTCGGACAGTTCACCTTCGGTCTGCTGGTGGCGGCAATGCTGGTTTACCTGGTGATGGTAGCGATTTTCCGTTCCTTCAGAGATCCTCTGATCATCCTCGCCTCGGTACCTCTGGGCTTCACCGGTGTGGCGTGGATGCTGTTCCTCACCGACACCAATCTGAACATTCAATCATTCATGGGAATCATCATGATGACGGGAATCGTCGTCGCCTACAGCGTCTTGATGGTCGACTATGCAAATCGGTTACGGGACGAAGGGCTAGAGACTCGGGCTGCCATCCAGACTGCAGCACGAACGCGTCTTCGACCGATTTTGATGACTTCCCTCGCAGCAGTACTGGCACTACTCCCCATGGCCATCGGCTTCGGAGGTGGCGCCAATGCTCCTCTGGCTCGGGCGATCATCGGGGGAGTTCTGGCAGCGATGGGGTTATCACTCTTCGTCGTACCGATTCTCTATGAACTGATTTCCGGGCAAACGAGACAGATCAGTGACCTTCTCGCCCGCGATGAGTTACGGAAGGAATAGCACCATGATCCGATCTACCAGCCACTCGACCCGTGAGAGCATCTTGCACGGAGATGGAGTTGCGTACCACGCTTCGATCTTTCTCATCCTCTTGCTGGTCGGACTCTCGACCCAGCCTTGCGCTGCACAGACGGGAGGCAAGGTACCTCGTGTCTCCGTCGTCCAACCGGTCCAGAAGACCCTCGTCTATTCCCTTCCATCCAAACCTGCGGAGATTCATGCCGCGCAGGAGGCGACCCTGTACGCCAGGACCAATGGATATCTGCAGCAGATGCTGGTCGATTTTGGTGACGCAGTAGAGAAGGACCAGTTGATCGCAGTACTCGACGCTCCTGAACTGCATGACGAGGTGCGCCGGGCCGAGGCGCAATTGCTGGAAGCCAGCGCCCAACTCGGTGCCGCTCAAGCCAATGCAGCAGGGGGAGATTCCCAGATCATCGCAGCCAAGGCAGGCCATGTACAAGCCGAGGCTGCGGTACTACAAGCCGGCGCAGAACTGGAAAAAGCGCGAGCGGTTCTCCATGCCGAGTTAATTCACCTCAATCGAATGATCCAGCTCCATGAACAAGATGCCGCCACCGACGCTCAACTCGAATCTGCCCGGAGAGATCATTCTCAGGCTCTCGGCGACGTCGACATCGGAGAGAAGGCGGTCACCTCTGCAATGGCGATGGAAGGTGCCGCAGCAGCCAAGATCCAGGTGGCGGAGTCGCAAAAGGAAGCGCTCGTCAGCCTCGTGGCCGTGGCAGAAGCAGCCATCGCGAGTGCCAATGCTCGAGTCGACCTCGCCACCACGATGGTCGGATACACCAGAATCCATGCGCCTTTTTCTGGAATCATCACCGAACGGTATCTCGATCCTGGTGCAGCGGTCGTCACCGCTTCTTCTTCAAAGACGACAGCGATTGTCTCCATCAAGGATATGAGTCGCCTCCGCGTCTTTGTTCAAATTCCAGAACCAGACGTGCCGTACATCCAGCAGGGCCATGCGGCATCGGTCACCTGCAGTGCGATACCCAATCAGAAATTTCAAGGAACTGTTTCGCGAATCTCAAGAAGCCTCGATCGGCGCACTCGCACCATGAAGGTCGAGATCTTGCTCGAGAATCAGCAAGGTCAGATCTTTCCAGGAATGTTTGCGACCGTCGATTTCCAGTTGATCGAACGCAAGGATGCCTGGACCTTGCCGGCGCAAGCATTGCTCGGCACGAGAGGTGAATACCATGTCTATTGCGTGGTCGGAGGAACCTGCCAGGTAGTTCCGATCAAGATTGGCCTCGATGACGGGGCCACCGTTGAAATCACCGAAGGTTTGAGCGGAACCGAACAGGTCATCCTGATCGGTAAGGGATTGGTTCAGGAGGGTGATCGAGTCGAAGCCGTGGGAGCAAACCCGTGAGCCTCGGGATCTCACCGATTGATCATCGTTGTTCCAGGCCATCGACGGGTTCCTCGTATCGAGTGGAGAGTTTCATGTTGCGATCGTTCGCCATCGCGTTGATGGCCCTGCTGCTGAGTGCATGCAGTACAGATTCCTCGACCAGCATCCGTTCGAGTGAACTGGCTCGATGGATTCCAGATCCCATCGAGGTGGTCGATATGGATTCCTCCATCTCCAAGGAGGCGGTGGAAGCACCGATCACAGATTCCAGTGCGGATCACCGCTCCGATGGATCCGATGAAGTCACGGAGGCGAGTGCCGACTCTGGATCCACCGATGACCCGGATGGTGAGGTCTATCCGATCACGCTGGATGTCGTGCTGGCGATCGCCAAGGATCAGGCATTGTCGATCCAGCTGGCCCGACAGCGACTGGAGGCGGCAGCGGCCACTCAACAGATCTCGACCGCTGCGTTCCTGCCCACCATTGGTCCGAGGGCCGATTATTCCCGCACCGATGGTGCCGCACAGGGAACCGATGGCACCGTGGTCGATGTATCGAAGAACAGCCTCTTCTCTGGAATCGAACTACGCTTTGATCTCGATCCCTGGGGAGACTGGCATCGTTTCCAGGCGGCACAGGACAATCTCGTGGCGACCGAACAGTTACTCTACTGGGCTGAAGAGTTCGCTCTCCATCGCGGAGCCCTGCTATTCCACGACCTGATTCGAAGCCATGGTGAGATCAAAATTGCACAGCGTAGTGTTCTCTTCAGTCACCAGCTGTCATTGACCGCCCAGTCGAGGCTCGATGCCGGAGATGGTTTGCGTGAAGATTTGCTCGCTGCACTGGCCAAAGAGGCGGCCTCGGATCGAGACCTTGTCCTCGCCCGATCTCAAACCAAAATTGCATCGGCGAGACTCGCGGAATTTTTGGTCCTCACGGAAGATACCAGTTTCGATCCGATACTGGTTCCAGCATCGGATCAGATCACTCCCAATCGGTTCGAGATGGACCAGTGGAGTGGCGAGCGACTGGTCCATCGAGGGCTCGAGAGAAGACCGGACCTGGTGGCTGCTCGCGCCAAGGTCGAGGCCGCTCGATCTCTCAGCCGGGCATCTTCTGCATGGGGCCGCCCCACCATCAGTGCCAGATCCAGGATCGGAAGATTCGGCATCGATTCGGCAGATCAGTCGGATCAGGAGACTGCCGAGGTGGGAATCGGCTGGCAGTTCGGCCTTGAATCGACCGCTTCCCATCGAAGAAGTGTGGCCACCTTCGAAGAGACGCAACTGGAGGCAAAAAAACTGGAGCTGCGTATCGTCACTCAGATCCGCATCAGCATGGCCCGGCTCCAGGCTTCTCGAGCAGCGATGACCGCCGCACGGCGTCAACTGGAAGCCGGGGAAGAAGCGATGAAACTGACCGAATCACGCTACAAGGCTGGTGCCGCACTGCTCGATGAATTGCTCGGACGGGAAGCGGATCTCGCCGCAGCTCGAACCGCTTCCCTCAATTCCATCATCTCTCACAATCAGGCACAGTTCGATCTGATACTGTCAGTCGGTGGTCCCTGATCGGTTCGCCCTCAATCGGTCTTGAAGGGTGCTGCGGGCAATCCGTGGCTCGAGACCAGATTGGCCCTTACCGGGTTGTCTTGCCATGCGTATCGAACTGCCGTGGGTGACTCTACATCCGGATGACTGATGCGAAGTTGTCCTTCATCCATCACCTCGACCTCTCCCCAATGCCAGGATCCATCCGATCCTTGCAGTGCGAACCCATCGATCTTCATCCCGCGACGACCGGTCAATCCATCCCCGGCATGATCGAAGGAGACCACGATGCTCTTTCCATCGATTTGATGGCTACGGTAGAAGGGCCCCGATTCGGACAGGTCGGACCTCTCGTGACAGCGATGAAGTGCCCAGTCAGCGAGCCGCTTGCCCACCGCCTGCTTGTTGCGCGGATGGATGTCGCGAGCATCGCCGACATCGGTCAGGACCACCAACCCGGTGTTGCGAACGACCCGATGAGTGAAGTCCTGCGCATCTCGAAGCGTCGCCCAGCCACCCTGGACCGGGTTGTCGCTGGTCGCCTTGAACGCTGCCAGTTGCACGATGCCGAAGGGGAAATCTCCCTGGCCCCAGGTTTCTCTCCACGACCCGATCATCAGAGGTAACAACTCTGCATACTCGGTGGCCTGTCCCGCATTTGATTCTCCCTGATACCAGATGGCTCCGCGGATTCCGTATCCGCTGAAGGGAGAGAGCATCGCATTGAACATCACACCAGGATCACCAGTCTTACGACCAGGAGCCTCGGGTACCGCTGGAGGACTCGGTCCTCGATCACCAGAAAAAACATTTCCTCGGTTGATCTTCCAGTTTCCAGCCAGCCCAATCGCCTCGTCATCCTTGGCGCTCACCGGACGGATCTTGAT
The DNA here is from genome assembly GCA_012960845.1 of Planctomycetota bacterium. Classification (GTDB taxonomy): domain Bacteria; phylum Planctomycetota; class UBA8108; order UBA1146; family UBA1146; genus QNYK01. The sequence goes on from DUAN01000164.1 coordinate 12,840, forward strand.
CGCCGAAGGCGCTCCGGTGATTCCACCGGCTCCCCCGGTATCGAGGGCGGCGATGGCGATGGTCGCTTGACCCGCCTCGACCAGATCACCAGAGATGGTGTAGCTACGCATTAATGAGTGTTGATTGGTGGTACGACCGACTTCCTTACCATCCCAGTAAGTGATGTCGGCATCATCGATGGCGCCCGGTTGCAGCAGCAGATCCTGGCCCTTCCACTTCTCCGGTACTTCGATGGATGTGCGATACCAGACGAATCCATCCCAACCCTGGTTCTTTCCCGCCCACAACCCTGGAACTGGCATCTCCTCCCAGTTCTCATCGGAATAGGAGGGATCAGCCCAGGCACCGACGATCCCTGGATCTCCGTCCAGTTTCTTGTTCCACCACTCGCCGGTCCTTTGTTCGAACTGAGTGACCTGATCGCGATACAATTTCTCGATCTCTTCTGCCGAACGATCTCCCCAGCGCGCCACTTCTTTCTCCATCTTCGAAACACGTTCCTTGAACCTCGGATGGCGCTTCATCGCCACCGTCGATGTCCACGGTTCGATGCGAGTTCCACCCCAGTTGACATCGAGTATCCCAACGGGGACTCCCAACTCCTCGTGCAGTCGACGCGCCATGAAGGTGCCGATCGCCGTGAAATTCCCGGCCGTGGCCTGAGTCGAAACTTCCCATGCCGCAGCGATATCGAACTCAGGAGTTCTCGAGAGCAGATGGGGTGCCTTGATCCTGCGCAACCAGGGTAGATCTCCTGCGGCAATCTCTTGATCGGCATTCATCGAACTCCGAAGCGGCCACTCCATGTTCGATTGACCACCGCAGAGCCACACTTCTCCGACCAGAATGTCTTTCACCTCGATGGTGCCGTCCGAGCCGACGATGGTCATCGATCTGCCCTCGGCACTGGCGGCGACCGGGTCGAGGATGACGGACCATTGGCCATGATTGTCCACCTGAGTGCTCTTTTGCTGACCGGCAAAGCTGACGGAAACCTCGGTGCCAGGAGCACCGGTGCCCCATACCGGCAAATCCAGGTCTCGCTGGAGGACCGCGTGATCGCTGAATACTGCCGGAACATCGATGGCCATAACCATCGTGGAGTAAAGCAGCAGACTACTGGTGAGCAGCCACTGGGCACATCGGATCGGCTTCATCATCGAATTACCTCCTGGGGAATCGACACCCTGAGAAAGGTACCTCGGTAGGAGGCACCACTTGAAATGGGAACCGAAAAATCGGTACCCCGCAGAATCAAAATCAACTGTGATCGTCGGCTCTGGCCATGGTCAGGTCAAGGACGGTCAAGGACGGTCGCCAGTGCCATTCAGGGCGGCCTCCAGGCGATCCATGACCTGCTGCTGGATCTCCAGATAGCGCCGATGCTCTTCGCCCAGTGAATCCGCCACCGGCCAGACCACGCTGATCAGGCCAGTCTCGCGCAAGATCGCCTGTGCCAGTTGCTCCGCCGGGAGCTGATCCCAGAGCAAAATCCGGGCACCGGAACTGGCCTGAAGTTGCTGGAGATCTACCGCCAGGCCATCGTTCCACTGCCCTTGAGGGTCGAGATCGATGCGTTGTGTCGACCACCCCATCTTGGCTGCGGGATAGACCCAGAAGGGGCCGCTGGTCAGCACCGGGAGTTTCGGATGGGTACTGGCCAGTTGAGACATCCGTTTTCCCAGCGCCTCGAGTTGTTCTGCCAGAGTATTCCAGCGCTGCTCCACCTCGCCCCTGTGATCGGGCAACTGTTGAATCAATCGATCACGTATCTTTGCCCCTTGCAGGAGCAGAAGGTCTGGATCGAGCCAGGTGTGGCCGGCGATCCCCTCGTAGGAACTACTGCCTTCTGGACCGTGACTGTGAGTCACTACATCGGGATAGTGAAGCCACTGATCTCGGCAGGCTCGTGCCACCTCGACACTCTTGACGATGGGAAGCGAGTACCGACGTGCCCACCCCTCCAGGTTCGCCCCGTTGAGGAGGATCAGATCCGCCGCTGCCAGCTCAGAAAGCGATGCGTCATCCGGTGTCCAGCGGGCGGGATCGGCGCCCGCGGGCATCAGCGCCACCACTTCACCCAATTCCATCATCAGTTCGGCTGAAATCCAAGCCAGCGGTGAGACGGAAGCCACCACCTGCAACTTATCCGCAGAACCAGAGATCGACGAATCACCGGTTTCCGAAACCGGAGTCGTTTCCATCGAACAGCCGATACAGGCGGATACCACCAGCAACAGCAGTAGTGGGTACAGGGATAGACGAGGTAACATCGAGCAGTCCTTCATCATGGTAAGAGCAGCGGGCCTTCGGCGATGAACCGGATTGCAGCGATGGCCAGCAAGTACGACAGGATACCACCGGCGAGAACCACGATCGAAATCTCGGTAAAGAGCAAGCGGGCGACAAATCCTCGAGGGGCTCCGATCCGCTCGAGCGTTTTCACCTCTCGCTCCCGGACCTTTACATCGAGGGTGACAATCAATATCAGAAGTAATGTCGTCGCCACGATGACCAGCATCGAGTTGGCATCTAGAATTGCCTTCGCTCTCATCACGACCGTCAGTAGTTCTTTGAGTTCGACCATCGAGTCGATGGTTTGCAGGTCCTTCTGCCGGCGAAATCTCGATCGGAGAATCGTCGCACCCTCGTCATCCTTGGCGTCGATGATCAATGCAGTGATCGGCAACTGATCGGGATCGCCGTGGAAGTGAAAGCTATCCTCATTCTCCGGAGTCACCTCGACCGCTTCCACCACCGCTGCAGATGCGGTGACGTGATTGCTCTTGCTCTCCAGCACCAGGTGGAAATCCTTCTCCGGGTCGATTTTCAGATGCCCGTGACCTTCACCGGTCACCACCCAGGAGGTGTGCAGACTGACGAACACCGCATCATCGTCAGGAGTTCCGGTGGCCGGCAAGACCGCGGTCACCTTCAGCAACAGAGGATACGATCCGGCCAGATCATGGAGCTTGTGGACGTCCGTGGCGATGGTGCCGCCGACCGTCAGATCGAGGCTTCTTGCGACTCCAGCTCCCAGTGCCGCTTCCGCCAGACGTTGTGGCCAGTGATGCCCCTGGGCGAGACGGATCCCTCGAAATTCCTGGTAATCGGGAGTGGTGCCGACCAGCGGGTACTGATTGACCGATCCCTCCAGATGGATCGGAATCGGCACGCCAAGGCCGGACTCACCCGCCTCCATCGCCACCTTCATCTCGATGGACCGCTCGACCACACCGCGATAGTAGAGTGCATGAATCAACAGGTCAGATCGACTTCCCGGGGCACCGACCACCAGCGGGGTCGACAACGCTCTCGCCTCCAACCGCGCTCGATACAGATCCAGCAATCCGTCAACTGCAGCGGGAAGAACTCCGACCAGTGCGATGCAAAGAGCAAGCACCACGGTTCTTACCTTGTGATGAGCCAGCGAGCGCAGAGCCAATCTCAGCATAGGGCCACTCATGAAACACTCCCTGCCAGCGCCTCGACTCGATCGAAGCCGTCCAGGATGGTCGAGTCATGGGTCACCACGATGACGGTAGCCCCGGTCAAATCCGCTTCCTCGAATAACAGATCGAGAACCGCTCTGCCCGAGTCCCGATCGAGACTACCGGTCGGTTCATCGGCGAGGATCAACGACGGAGAGGTCATCAATGCCCTGCACACGGCAGCCCGCTGTCGCTCTCCCTGGGAGAGCGCCCGCGGCTTTCTGTGCAAGAGATCCTCGATTCCACAGCGACGAGATCGCTCGATCAGCTTGGCGTGTTCTTCCTCGGTCGGCTCACGACCATCGAGCCACAATGGAAGAAAGGAGTTCTCCATCACGTCGATGTGCTCGAGCAATTCGAACTCCTGAAAGACCAGCCCGATGTGCTCACGGCGGAACTTTCTCCGTCTGGCATCCGAGAGCTGGTCGATCCGGGTCTCTCCGACCTGCACCTCACCGGATGAGGGGGAGAGAATGCCGGCGATGCACGAAAGAAGCGTCGTCTTCCCGCAACCCGACGGCCCCATGATGGCCACTTTTTCTCCCGCCTCGATGGCGATCTTGTCGACTAGAACAGGATGTTGTTGGCCGACATGGCGATGAACCAGGTCGATGACCGATACGCTGGAACCCGTCACTTGATCAGCTCCTGACCATCATCGAGACGCCGCTGTTCCACGACATCCACTCCATCGATCCGCCAGCCCTCATCCGGAATCCAGCGAACATCGTACAGCGCGGTCGAGAGATTCTTCCGCCAGTGAGTGTGTCCCCAGTGCTTGACCGTTCCAATCACTTCCCACCGTGCACGAACCTG
>DUAN01000165.1 GCA_012960845.1 Planctomycetota bacterium
GAGGAGAAGGATGCCACGCTTTCCGAGCGCGAGCAGGCGTTGCAGGATACGGAGCAAGAACTCGGGAACATGCGCCAGGACATCGACGCGATTGCCAGTCGCCCGGTGACCGGTCCAGTGTTCCGCTTGCTCACGAAGGGGCGTCTACGCCGTTAGTTTACGCGGTACGCCACTGAGGAGGTCGTCCATGTCCGAAGACACGACCAAGGGGCAGGTGGACAGCGCGAAGAAGCCGGACGGGAAGACGTCGGCGGCGAAGGTTAAGAAGAAGCCTCGCAAGCCGAAACCCATGCCCGACGTCGCAAGGATGTACATCGAACACCAGACCCGGGATCAGACACCCATGGTCTTTGTCACCCGTGATGGCGAACTGCGCGCCACGGTCGTGCAGGGCGGCATGTACGAGCACGTCTTGAACGTCGACGGGGAACCCACCACGGTCAAGAAGGTCACGCTGGAATACCACTACAAGCAGATCGACGCCGATACCGTGGCTGAGAAGGTTGCTCACGACCCGAGTATAGATACCGAGAACCCCCGCCGCCAGGGGCGCCGGCTCTCCAACAAAGATCTGTGGGTATCGAGGCAGCAGTGGATCCCCGTGCGCCTCACGCTGCGTGCCGCGGCTCAGTTCACGGGGCTCATCGAGTGGTTCACGCCGTACGCGATCAAGCTCAACATCGGGTTGAGGGGCGAGGATGGGACCGCATCGGTCATCCTGCACCGGCATGCCATCGTGCGACTCGAACTCCTCGCGGAGCCTAAGGAAGAGCGGCCGTCTGACCAGAAGAGTCAGAAGGACTGATGCCGTGGCTGGCTGCCGACGTGAAGTGACGGTGCACTGCCATCGGCTATCATCTCCCCACGCATGCAGGCATCTTCCTGCCTGAATAGTGAACCCGTCGTGACACCACTCTCGGCGGGCTCGCGTCTATCCGCCTCCGTTCGCTTCCCACCGCCTCGGCATTCGGGATCACTGCGGGCCGGACCCCTCAACAGACACTGCTTCGTCCTGTTTGTAGCCACGATAGGCATCTGCGTGGCGCTGTCCCAGATTCTGGTCGCGCTGGGCGCCGTGGGACTAATGACACTGAAGATCCTACGCTTCGCTGAGGAACTGATTGGCTCGCGAAACCCGACGGAGCGCGCCGACTGAGTGTGACGATGCCGTGTAGAAACCTGCGCTCGCCCTTCATGCGGCTCTCTGACTGGGTTTCCAGTACTCCTCCCAGTCGTCGTTGAGCCACAGGGTGCGTAGCGCGGAAACCGCCTCGGAGCCATCGCGACCCCAATGCATTCCTTGCCGTTTCTTCTGGCGCTTCGCGACCACGAGGTCGCCAGCCTTCTCGACTAGTGACGACGCCACCATGTGACCCGCATCGCGCCAGCGACCATAGTCGATGACGCCTTCCCAGTTGTTGTCGAGATACCCGAGCAGGTCCGCTAGCGCGTCGCGTCCCTGCGCGGCGATCGGATTCTTCATGCAAGCTTTCGCCGAGATCTCGTCGTGGAGCTGCTGCAGCTTGTCGACAGCCTCTTCCTTGCGCCCCTCCCATAGGTCGCTACGAATCTCCAAATACCAACTCACGCGACGGCGGCTCTTCTCAGGAAATACGCGCCGAAACGTCTGCGCGACCTTGCGACGAAGATGGAACCAGTCCAGGACGTACACGCCTTTGGGGAAGTATCTCCGGCGCATCGACGGGATCCACCGTGCCCCGTCGCCCAACACGATCGTCTGCTTGCGGGAGCCATACCCCATGCGCATTGCGTCTACCCAGACACGCTCGCTAAAAACGTCGACCGGCTTGAAGCTGGACACGTAGCGGGAGTCCACCACCCGCTGTCTGCCTTTGCGCCCGACGGCTTCGCGTTCCTCGGTGCAGATGCGGGCCACCTTCCCTTCGCGCCATCGACCCCCACCTGGATAACTTCGCACCCAGATGCCATCCACGACGATATACAGAACGCCCTCGATTGGCTCGGAAAGAGGGTTCCGGTCCTGCACGTCCTTCACCAGCTGCGAAGACACCGTGGCGTATTTCTCATCTTCCGCGGTACGCAGGCGGCTTCCTTCCCTGCCCACGGTGAGATGGACCTGCTTCATGCTGGTCACCTTCGGCTCCTGCGTAATCATCCCGAGCATGTGTTGCGCCTGACGATACGGCTGCTTCGAGCCGCACAGACACAACATCTCGCGGAAGCCCCGGGTAGCGCGACCATTCCCGGTCTGATGCAGTCCCAACTCCTCATTGAGCGGCGTGATCCACTCCTTGCACCGCTTACAGAACAGACGCTGACGGGCAACGCGCACCTTGCCAACGGTACTGGTCAGCGTCACCGGTATCCTCCCACGGCGGACCAGACGGCAATCGCCGTCCAGGTGCGTCCACGTCCGTAGCAGCGCGCGTTCCCTCAACAGGAAGCCGCCGACAAACATCTCACGCATAGCCCGGAACCCCAGGTCGCGCACATCCCCTTCCCAACGCTCCAAGCCCGGCCACTCGTCCATATACTCGGTGACGTCGATCTCAAAGACGTCGTCGGGGTCCTCGTCGTTCTGCAATCGGACGCTGAACTGTATCGTCCACACGGCTTCATCTCCTGTTGGGATGCCGGAAGACGTAGTATCACGGGCGATGGGCGGGAAACGCAGCTCTCGGGCATGCTGCTCCACCGGCGTGAAGCCAGGGAGCCGACAGACGCATTTCACCCTTGACGGACCCGCCTGAGTAGCTCAGCATGGTGGGAGAAAGACCGTGTAGAACCCCATGAACACAAGGAAGCGCAGCTTTTTACACGGCATCGCGGCATGCATAATGACGATTATCGGAAATCAGCGG
>DUAN01000166.1 GCA_012960845.1 Planctomycetota bacterium
AGCAGTTCGAGGTGATCCCGTGCCTCAACGCCGACCCTCGCTGGGCGCAAGCCATCGTCGAGATGGCACCGGACGCCCTGCAACGACAGGCGAATGCCGCCCACGACGGGGTGGGTCCCCGCTGAGGCGGATCGCTGGTGGTTAGCCGGAGAACAGATTCGCCAGCAGGAACACCAGCAGCGCCAGCAGTAGCATCAGTCCGGGCAGCACCATCTGCCACTGGACCGTCGTGGAAGAGGGGATCTTCTGGACCAGTTGGCGGATCTTCGCCGGGACCTGGTCGAGCACCGTTTGTGAGAGTGCGGTCATACCCCGAGCGATCGGGTTCTCGACGATCCAGCCGAGCAGGCGTCCGCCCTTGCGATAGACCACGTCGAAGTCGAGGTTTTCGCGCACCAACTCTGGCGGATAGATGCCGCTCTTCATCAGTACCACCACCGACAGCGAGGCAAACAGCAGCAACTGCAGCTGCGTCAGCACATGAGTGGTGGTGTAGGGCAGGTAGTCGACGGGGTAGGGCAGCAGGTTGTAGAGCAGATCGGGGCGACAGCCGATGAAGATGCACAGGCCTGCCCCGATGGTCATCGCCAGCAGCATGTTGACCGGCGGTTCCTTGGCTTCCAGCTTCGAGTCGTGAGCGAAGAAGGCGAAGTAGGGGATCTTGATGCCGGCGTGTTCGAGTACTCCAGCGGAAGCAAACAGCAGCAGGAACCACAGCCAACTGTGCCCTTCTTGCAGCGCCGCAGCCATCACCATCGACTTGCTGACGAAACCGCTGAAGAGCGGCACCGCCGAGATCGAGGCGGCTCCGACCAGGCACAACACCGTGGTGATCGGCATCTTCTTCCACAGGCCCCCGAGGTCGGTGCCTCGGGTCGTGCCGGTGACATGCAGCACCGCACCCATCGACATGAACAGCAGTCCCTTGAACAGCACGTCGTTGAAGGCGTGAGAGATCGCACCATTGATCGCCAGTTCGGTACCGATCCCGATGCCGACCACCATGAAACCGATCTGGTTGATCATGCTGTAAGAGAGCACCTTGCGCAGATCATTCTCGATCACTGCGTAGAAGATGGGAAAGATGGTCATCGCCGCACCGATGAGGATCAACTCCTCGGTGCCGGGGAAGAAGCGCGCCAGCGCGTAGACCGCCGTCTTGGTGGTGAACGCCGACAGGAACACGGTGCCGGTGGCACTCGCTGCCGGATAGGTATCGATGATCCAGCTATGGAGCAGCGGGAAGCCCGCCTTGATCCCGAAGGCGAGAAGGATCCACGGCACCCCTGGTGAAGAGAGATCGAGCACACCCAGCTCGGCGATGGTCAGCGAGCCGCCCGCCTGGTGGTGGATCAGGATGCCGACCAGCAGCGACAGTCCCGACAGCACCTGGAAGATGAGGTACCGCGAACCGGTCGCCCGCGATCGGTCATCGTTTCGGGACCAGACGATGAACGCCGACGTCAGCGCCAGCAGTTCCCAGCCGACAAACAGCGTCACCAGATCGCCGGCCAGCACCGTGCCGATGGCACTGCCGACATAGAGCAGTGCCGAGCCGATCTCCAGCCGATTCTTGACATGGAGGGCGTAGATGACGCCGATCAATCCGGCGATGTGAAAGAGCAGTGCAAAGAGGAAGGAGAGCCGGTCGACCTGGGCGAGGATCAGTTCGAAGCCGAAGAAGGAGATGGTGAAGGAGGCGCCGTCGGGCAGGCCGAGCAATCCGAGCAAGCCGACGACGGGGGTCGCCAGAGCGATGAGCTTGCGCGGCATCCCGCCGACGATCGAACAGAGGATGGCCCCCACGATGAAGGGCAGGACTGGATAGAGCCCCTCAATCATCGTAGTACCCTTCCTTGCGCGACACCGCCGCCCGCAGGCCACGAGACAACATCACCAGCAGTACGATTCCGAGGAAACCGTAGATGGGGTAGAAGCCGGGGATGCCTTCGATCTGTTCGACCGCCGGTTCGAGGTGGCGGTGGTAGAAGAAATCGGCGGCAAAGACGATGGCGCAGGCGATCACCAGCCACCAGTGAATACGAGAGGCAGAGGAGTGGGCGGGATCGCTCACGGCGCACTCCCTTCGATCATCGCTGCCAGCTGGGCGTAGATGCCGGGCCAGAAGAAGAGCACCAGGCAGGCGAGGGCGCTGACGATCAGCGGGATGCGACAGGCCCACGGCGCCTCGCCGTGATCCTCATATCCCTTGACAGCGGCCGCCGCATTCTCCTTGGCGAAGAAGGCGCGGATCGGGATCGGTAACAGGTAGCCGAGGCCGAGCAGGGTGGAGATGAGCAGGGTGCCGAGGAAGGCCCACTGGTGCGCCTCGATCATGCCAACGCACAGTAGCCACTTGCTCCAGGTGCCGCCCATCGGGGGGAGCCCCAGGGTGCTGATGGTGCCGATGAAAAATGCCGTCATCGTCCACGGCATGCGCCGACCGATGCCATCGAGTTGGTCGACCCGGGTCTTCTGGCTGACGACATAGATCGCTCCAGCGGCGAAGAAGAGGGTGATCTTGCCGTAGGCGTGCATCGCGATGTGGAGTGCCCCGCCCTGGAGGGCGGCGGGGAAGGCGACCGCAGCTCCGAGCACGATGTAGTTCAACTGGCCGATGGTCGAGTAGGCGAGGCGCGCCTTCAACTCTTGTTTCGACAATGCGATCACCGATGTCAGCAGGATGGTGCCGGCGGCAAACCATGCGACCACTTCGGCGCCCCAACTCGCTTGCATCGCCGCCGGGCCGATGATCATCGTCGAAAGTTTCAGCACCGTGAAGACGCCCGCCTTGACCACCGCCACCGCATGCAACAGGGCGCTGACCGGGGTCGGGGCGACCATCGCATTGGGCAACCACTGGTGAAGCGGGAAGATGGCAGTTTTGGCGGTTCCGAAGAAGAAGAGCAGGATCAGCAGTGAGATCTGCGTCGGGGATGCGGAGTCGGCGAGGATGCCACCGGCCTCGAATCGAACCGTGCCGGTGAGTACCCAGGTCCACACGATGGCGGTCAGTAGCAGAAGTGTCGACGAGCCGACCAGGATGAACAGATAGATCCGCCCGGAGCGTTTCGATGCGGCGGATCGATGGTGAGTGATGAGCGGCCAGGTACTGAAGGTCATCAACTCGTAGAACAGAAACAGTGTCAGCAAGTTACCGCTGAATGCGATCCCCATCGCTGCCAGGATGGCCAGGGCAAAGCAGGACCAGTAGCGTTCTTGCCCCTCGAAGTCGGCTCCGTAGAGTCGATACATGTACCCTATCGAGTAGATGCTGTTGAGGATCCACAGGCTCGAAGCGACCAGGGCAAAGATGAGCCCGAGTGCATCGACCTCCAGCATGAAATCGAGCCCCGGGGCGATCGATCCCAACACCACGGAGTTATCTTCGCTGGAAGATTCACCCTGGAGCGCCGCCGGTAGCAACTGGATGACGGTGGCCAGCAGTGCCAGCGACAGCAGCACGGTGCAGCCGTTGCGCAGGGTATGCTGCTTTCGCAGTAGCCACGGAAGTATCGCCCCGAGCAGCGGAAGAGTCAGTGCCAGGATCTCGAGGGGGATCATCCGCCGCCTCCCAGCAACGCTCGTGCAGCGTCGGCGGCGAGTTCCACCACCGGGGCGGGATTCAGGCCGAGCCAGATGCTCGAGCCGATCAGCAGCCACACCGGCCACAGCATGTCGAAGGGTACCTCGCGAATCTCCTCGGCATCTTCAGCGACCGGTTTCAGATAGGCGATCTCGACAAACTTCCAGGTGTAGATCGCCGCCATCGCCGAACCGAGCAGCACCAGCATCGCCAGGATGGGATGGTCCGCCAGCAACAGCCCCCGCAGCAGGTGTAACTTGCTGATGAAGCCGGAGGTGCCCGGGACGCCGATCATTCCCAGTCCACCGAGCACCACCGCCGCACTGGTCCATGGCATCCGTCGGCCGATTCCCGCCAGCTGGGTGAAGTCATTGCTACCGAGTCTGTAGATGAAGATTCCAGCACAGAGAAACAGCCCACCCTTCATCAGGGCGTGGAACATCAGGTGGAGGATCGAGCCGGTCATGGCATCGATGTGGCCCACTGCCAGTCCCAGGACGATGTAGCCGACCTGGGCGACGCTCGAATAGGCCAGTAGCAACGACAGCGAAGGCTGTCGGCTCGCCTGAATCGAACCGTAGAAGATGGCCGCCCCCGCACACCCTCCCAGCAACCAGACGTTGGGATCGGTGAGGGCTCCTCCCTCGGTCGGAAGGACCGTGTAGAGGAAGCGCATCGCCATGTAGATCCCGACCTTGGTGGCGGTGGCAGAGAGCAGACTCGCCACCGCAGATGGCGCAGTGGAGTAGGCCGCTGGCATCCAGAAGTGCAGGGGAAAGAGTGCCATCTTGAGCGAGAGTCCGACCAGCAGGAAGGCGCGAGCGGTCATGACGGTCGCTCCGCCGTCACTCGCCTGGAGACGCTGGTGGAGATCACTCATGTTGAGGGTGCCGGTGTGGGCGTACAGCAGTCCGATGGCGATGAGGATGAAGGATGCGCCGATCGATCCCAGGATCAGGTAGTTGAAGGCGGAAACGAGCGCTTTTCGATCGCGCGATCGACCCATGGCGATCAGCCCATAGATGGTCAGTGCAGAGATCTCCAGCAACACGTACATGTTGAAGGCGTCGCCGGTGACGATGATGCCGAGCAGGCCAGTGATGGCGAGCAACCAGACCGACCAGAAGGGACCGAGTCGATCCCGCGGGATCTCCACCTGGACGCTACGGCGTGAATGGATGGTGACGATCCAGCCGACCGAGGTGACCACCAGTGCCACGATGGCGCTGAGCAGGTCGACCCTCAGTTCGATGCCGAAGGGGGCGGGCCATCCTCCCAGTGGATAGGAGATCGCACCACCCGATCGGACCACCAGCAGCATCTCGATGGCGATGATGGTGGCGCATCCGGTGGTCAGTACCGCCCACGCCCAGCCCCTCGATCCACGACCAAAGATCGGTGCCAGCACGCCACCCAGCAGCGGGATCAGCACCAGTAGCACCGGAAAGTGGTCGGCCCAGGGTTGGAGGAAGTTCAGCATCCGACCTCCTGCGACTGTTGGTCGAGCGCGGCCACTTCATCCGCCTCGACGGTGCCGTAACTCTCGCGGATTCCGATGGCCAGAGCCAGAGCCACCGCCATGGTGCTGACCGAGACGACGATGGCGGTGAGGATCAGCACGTGGGGCAGAGGGTTGGCATAGATGACCGCAGGGTCATCTTGGAGGATCGGAGCGGCCGCGCCATCACGGACCCCCAGGGTGATGTACATCAGAAAGATGCCGGTCTGGAACAATCCCAGTCCGAGTATCTTCTTGACCAGGTTGTTGCGCGCGATGATGGCATAGAGACCGACCATCATGATGATCACGAAGGCCCAGTGGTTGAAGAGTCCCAGCAAGGTCATCGGGTACCTCCCTGAACCTTGCGGACGATGGTCAGCACCACCGAGGCGACGGTGAGTCCGACACCCGCCTCGACCAGCGTCATGCCAAGCGCTTCTGCTTCGGCAGGGTGGACCCGATCGAGGGCGGAGTAATCGAGGAAGTGTCCGCCCATCGCCATGCACGCCACTCCGGTGCCGGCATAGAGCAGCACCCCGAGGCTCATCGCGAGGTCGACCAGCCAGCGCGGCAGCCAGCGATCGGTTGCGGCGCGACCGAAGAGGAGGCTGTGCAGGATGAAGGCCGCCGCCACCAGCACACCCGCCTGGAATCCACCCCCCGGTCCGATCTCGCCGTGCATCTGCACGTAGAAGCCAAAGACCAGGATGTAAGGGATCAGCATTCCGCCGATGGTGCGCAGCACCACGCTCTCACTCTTCTGGTGCGACGTACTGCCAGACTCATCGATGGTCACTGTCTCGGGCGAACGGCGCGGGATGGGACGGAGCAGCAACAACAGACACATCCCCGCCGAAAAGATCACGGCGGTCTCGAACATCGTGTCGTAGCCACGGTAGGAGGCGAGAACTGCAGTGACGGTGTTGGGAACGTGGTGGCCAAAGTCGCCTTCCCCGTGAGGTGAGTCCTGTGGCGTTGCGCTGTCGGATACCTTTCCGATGTCCTGGGCGAGGTAGCGTGGAGCGATGTGAAGCTGGGCGGGTGCCTGTGGATCGCCGAAGCGGGGTAACTCCGAGGTGCCGTACAGCAATACCACCCCGGTGAGCACCACCAGCACCAGCGCCGGCAGTGAATGATCTCCGCCGGAACGCTCTCGAGTGCCGATCCGGGTCAGCGCCATCAGCAGCAGTACCGTCGCTGCGCCCGCTCCGACACTGGCCTCGGTAAAGGAGACATCCATGGCGAAGAGGTTGGCCCAGATCACCGCCATCAACAGGCTGTAGATTCCCATCAGCATCACCGATCCGAGCAGATCGCGCTGCAGCATGGCGGCGACCGCAGCGAGCACCGCCAGGATCAGTAACAGAACATCGAGGAGCAGCACCGGGTCCATCAGGGGCTCTCCTCCTGTTCTTCGAGATCGGTAGATCTTCGGGTCCAGGGAGCCAGCCCGCTCAGATGGGCGGCCCGCGAGATGGCGTGTGTTGCGGTGGGGGTGGTCACCATCAGCAGCACCGAGATGGCGATCAGTTTTCCCACCACCAGCAGGCTATCCCCGGTGCTATCGAGATGTCGTAGCACCAGACCACTGATCACGAGCAGTTGTGCCAGCGTGTCCGCGGTCCCTGCAGGATGGAGCCGCGAGTAGAAGTCTGGCATTCGTAGCACACCGAGTGCGCCGCTGAAGGCGACAAATCCACCGAGCAGGAGCAGTCCATCACTGATCATTTCCATCAGGAACTGTACCTCCCTGATTCAACGAATCGCAGCAGGGCCACGGTGGCGATGAAATTGATCAACCCGTAAAGGATGGCGATGTCGAGGAACCCGCTGCGGTCTCCGATGAATCCGATGATGGCCAGTAGCATCACGGCCTTGGTTCCGAACACGTTGACCGCCAGTACCCGGTCGTAGAAGGTCGGCCCGAGCACCGATCGGACGCCGGCCAGGAGTGCTCCTCCGAGTACCAGCAGTGCTGCCAGAAGTTCCGCATTCACCGGGAGACCTCCTGGTCTCCCTCATCGGTGCCCTCTTGTTGCTGCGGAATCATCGGGCCGATCCGCTGCTCCATCGATCCGTCGAGCACGCCCCGGGCAGACTTCTCGCCGAGCGCGTGGACCAGCAGTTTTTGGTCGTCGATGTCGACCGTCACCGTTCCCGGAGTCAGGGTGATGGAGTTGGCCAGCAGTGTCTGGGCGAGGGGATGATTGAGGTGGGTCCTGACCTCGACCAGCCTCGGGGAGATGTTGGGGCGAGGAGACCATGCCAGGATGATCACCTCGAAACTGGCCCGAACGATCTGCAGCAGTAGCCACGGCAGATAGAGGAGGAAGCGCAGAAACGAACTCAGTGGCTGGAACTGGGGGCTGATCAGATCGAGTCGTTGGCAGATCAGCACCGTCACGGCACTGGCCACCATGCCGGAACCGAGCAGAAATGGCGATTCGAACCGTCCCGAGAGGAGCAGCCAGAAACCGAACAATGCCAGAAATAGCCAGAAAGAACGCAACAGATTTCCCCCGATACCCCGACCTTCTGTCGTTTCCACCGCCAGAAGATGGCACGCACAGGTGCGGGTGTCCACTGTTGGAAGCGACGACCGTGAGTGTGACCCGGGAGGTTGTGGTCAATTTGTCGCAATGTATCAAAGCGGCTCGCCCCCCCTGTCGGCGACAGGTAGCCTTGGCAGGGGAGACGGGGGACCATCGGATGCAATTCGAGGAAATCGCCGGATTGACTGCGGCAGCCTGCTGGGCCAGCGGTAGTTTCATCTACAGCCGTCTCGATGCCCCGGCCGCAGCGCTGAACCTGGGGAAAAATGCCATCGCGGGAGTGCTCTTGCTGGCCAGCGTGCCCTTCTTCGGATCCGGTCTGGATGTCTGGATGGAGGCTCCCTGGGGCGATTACCTGCTGCTGATTCTGAGCGGGTTGGTCGGAATCCTCATCGGAGATTCCGCTTATTTTCGTAGCATCCAGATCCTCGGGCCGCGCAAGGCGCTGGTGCTGACCACCCTGACTCCTCCCATCTCTGCTCTCTTGGGTTGGTTCTGGCTGGCGGAATCGCTGGAGACGGTCCACTTGCTGGCGATGGGGGTGACACTGGCAGGGATCAGCATGGTGATCCGTGATCGCAATCTGGCGAGCGATCGATCCGGCCATCACCAGGGCACGCTTCGCGATGGAATCTTGCTGGGTATCTTTGCCGCCTCGTGCCAGTCGCTGGGGATCGCCCTGTCGAAGGTGGTGATGAAGTCATCGTTTCCCGCCCTCGAGGTCTCGGCGGTTCGGATCGGCGTCGCGGTAGTTGGAGGATTGCTGGTGGCAGTGGTCAGTGGTGCGTTACCCGGCTGGAAGAAGAAACTGCTGCAGAGAGGAGTTCCTGGGCGCATCTTCGTCGCCAGTGTGGTGGGAACCTACATCGGCATCTGGCTCAGTCACATTTCTGCCGAGTATTACTCCCTCGCCATCGCCACCACCCAGATGTCGACGACACCCATCTTCATGGTGCTATTGGTCGGGATCTTCCTGCGGAAAAAAATCTCGGCGACTGCATTTCTGGGGATGGTTCTGGCCATCGTGGGGGTGGCGATCCTGATGCAACCGACCGGTTGGAACTTCTGACGACCACTCGAGTATTTGGCCGCGACAGCATCGGTAGGGCTGACTACTTCGACTTCTCCCGGTAGACGAGGGCCAGATTTCTCGAATACATCACCAGAGCCAGCGATTGACCGAGCAAGAGCACCGGTTCGATCCTGGCGATGGCATAGGCAAAGGTGATGCAGCCGCCGGTGATACTGATCCACCAGAAGGCGATGGGGATCTCCGATTTTCCGGCCTTTTCGCTGATCCACCACTGGACGATCCAGCGCATGAAGAAGATCGCCTGCCCGCCGTATCCGACCAGTACCCAGCGATCAGTGCTCAGCTTGTGCCAGAACTCCTCGAAGAAATCGCGGCCGGACTGAGGATCGTGGAGCGCCAGCAGGTCGAGGATCCCGCACCATCCATCTGCCACCATCGACCCCAGCAGCGATATCGTCAGGGCGAGATCCGATAGTTCCATCATTGCACCTCGTCTACATGGTAGCGCAGCGCTCGCTTCTTCATCCGTCGCACCATCATCAGGTCGAGAAATGCCGGAATGCCACGGCCGAGGGGAGAGTACTTGCTGGTACCCAGCTGACGCGCTCGATGACTGACATTGACCTCCACCGTTCGACCTCCGCGCATCTCGACGAGGTAGGGAAAGAAGCGATGGAGTCCGTTATAGAGGGTGAGGTCCTGGATGATCCCGCGGCGGAACAGTTTCAGTGAACATCCCACATCCTGGAATCGAGTGCCGAGCAAGGTGTTGCGTACCGAGTTGGCGATGCGCTGGGCAAACTTGCGGATCCACGGGTCCTGTCGATCTGCGCGCACTCCCAGAACTGCATCCAGACCGGGACTCGCTTCGATCAGCAATCCCATGTCGGCAGGATCATTCTGACCATCGGCATCCATGGTGATGATCAGTTCGCCACGCGCAGCCCTGAATCCCGCCTCGAAGGCGGCGCTCTGTCCACTGTTGGGGATCAGATTGAGGATCCGCAAGGTGGGTTGAGTTTCCTTGTACCTTCGCAGCAACGCTTCGGTGCCATCGGTCGAACCATCGTTGACGACGATCACCTCCTGCCCGCCACTCAATTCCGGGCTTCCACTCAATTTACTGAGACTGGCGAAGACTTCCTCGAGCAGTGGACCCAGTGCTTCCTCTTCGTTGTAGGCAGGAATCACCACTGAGATCAGTGGGTCTGGCGATGAAGATCGATGGTCAGCATGGTTGGCGGTCAAGCAGCCCCCGGTGGGTAACGAGTCGCGTTCAACGGACCCTGGGTACGCGGACCATTGTAGAAGATGCGTCGATGGCTGCAACGGAACCGAAAAGAAGGGGGGGAAAGGAGAGGGTCAGCGACGGATGGCATCGACGACCGAGCGATTGGCGGCGATCCACGCAGGAATCGCTCCACCGATCAGTCCGAGCAGGAAAGAGAGTAGCACCGAGGTGAGGGCGATGGTGGGGGACAACTGGAATGAAAAGCTGATGTCGGTGAAGGTGTTGAAATTGGCCGCGCCCGTCTCGATGCCGTGAAAGGGTGCGACCATCAGCAGGCCGATCAAGCCGCCGATCAGACCGACCTGGGCAGATTCCAGCAAGAATGCGAGGAACACCTCGATCCGACTGTAGCCGATGGCCAGCAAGATGCCGATCTCGTGAGTACGGGAGGCGACGGTGGCCAGCATCGTATTCATCGTCCCGATCACCGCAGCGGACCCCATGATGATGGTGAGAAAGATCGACAGCAGCAGTAGTGAGGTACTGAGTCCGGTGGTCTGGGCGGCGAGGTATTCACTCTGGCGTGTGATGGAGAAACTGAGGCGGGGATCCTCCTCCAGTTGCTCGGTCGCCATTGCGAAATCGAGGTCGGGTTGGACTCGTGCGATGACCCGGTTGTAGACCGGGCGATCGAGAGCTTCGAGCATTCGTTCGACCGGTCCCCAGATTTCGCTCCCCTGGGAGTTGTCGAACTCGTAGACACCAACAACAGCGAAGGGTGTGGTGTTGAGGGTCAGGGTATCTCCGAGTGAGCAGTTCTTCAATCGCGCGACCAGTGGCCTGCCGACCACGACCTCGTCGCTGCCCCAGTCGGGCCACCGTCCTTCGAGCAATCGAGGAGGTGTCGGGTGGAGTTTCAGGGATGCTTCTTCGATGCCTCGCAGGGGAGCATTGACCAGGCCACCATTCATCTTCTCCATGTACAAGGCGAGGAAACACTCGGCGGCTGCCAGTGGATTCCCCAGTTCATCTCGCAAGATCTCGGGGCGTTCCTTGATGATGATGCGGGCGGACTCTCGCGGGATGCCAGAGTCTCCCTCGGAGGTCGCCCCGATCCGCAGGTAGACCGCCACTTCTTCCGCTCCGAGAGGTCTGAACAATTGCTCGAAGCCATTTCGAAGTGATAAAATCCCGCACAGGACTGCAGTGGTGAAGGCGATGCCGAGGGCGGTGAAGAGCACCTGAGAACGGCGTCTCATCAGGTTTCTGGTCGTGTATCCGGTGGGTAAAGCCATCTTATCCGCTACTCCTCAACGCCTCGGTCGGGCTCGACCTGAGGAACGGAATCCCCGCCGCCAATCCAGCAACGATGCCCAGCAGCGCCGAGATGCCCAGCGCCAGCAACATCAGTGGTACCGAGATCTGATAGTTCCGGATGTTCTGGGCGAAGATCCGGATCAGACTCCCTTCGGTGGCCAACGCCAGCAGGATGCCGATGCCTCCCCCGAGCAGGGAGATGATCAACCCTTCCCAGATCAGCAACATGGTGCTGACGAAGGGACGAAATCCCAGTGCCTGCAAGATTCCAGATTCCTGGAGACGTTGTCTTCCACTGATCATCATGGTGTTGACCACCGAGAAGAAGATGGAGAAGAGAACGGCTCCCCCGATGGTGCCGAGAAAGAGCGGCAAGTTGCCGATGGCGGAGACAAAGAAAGAAGCAAAGGCAGCCTCGGTGATGGTCTGGGTTCGCTGGGGACCATTGGCAAAGAGGGCGTCGATATCCTTGGCGACCTGGTCGATGGGGACACTCTCTTCGGTGTTGACGTAGTAGACTCCGGCGCCGCGACTTCCGAGGGCCTCGCCGCTATCAAAGGCCTCGTTGAGGTAGTCTGCACGGATGTACATCGTGGTGTCGGGGATTCGAGCTTTGAGCGGCCGATAGATGCCGACGATGACGAACTCCCAGGCGTTTCCATCGGCACGGGGGTAGATGGAAGGAATCAATGGAACGGTATCTCCCAGCTGGAATCCGAATCGTTCACCATCTCGCAGGCCGACGCCGATGATCGCCGCTCGGCGATCGCTGGCGAACGCCTTCTGTACCGCAGCCCTCGCCGCCGGACCGGTCGTTCCTCCCACGGCTTCGATGATCTCGATGTCTTTGGTGTACATGTCGAGGAATCGTTGATGATCTACCGCGAACTGGGCGAAGAAGTTCTTCCGTTCCTGGTAGTAGGCGCCAAACCAGCGAAATTTGGTGGTCAGGTGTACGCCATCGATGGTGTCGATCTTTTGCTGGTAGGAGGTCGGAAGATCGACAAATAGGCTGACGGCAGATTGGGTCACCAGGCGATGGGATGATGCGCTCCGAATACCCTCCTCCATCCCTTGCACCACGGCGATGAGGAAGCAAAGCAAGAACACGGCGATGGAGATGGCCAGGACGGTCAGGCCATTTCGCGCCTTTCTCGCCATCAGGTGGCGCATCGCCAGCCGGAAGGGGAATCGCACTCAGGCCTCCTGCTGCTGGTCTTCCACCAGCAGCCCCTTGTCCAGTTCGAGCACTCTCTTGGCCTTCTTCGCCGCAACCAGGTCGTGGGTCACCATCAGGATGGTCTTGCCCAGTTCACTGTTGAGACGGCTGAGAATCTGCAGCACTTCATCCGCACTACTGCGATCGAGATCTCCAGTCGGTTCATCTGCGATGATCACGGCGGGGTCGGTGGCGATCGCCCTGGCGATGGCGACCCTTTGCTCCTGCCCACCGGAGAGTTGATTGGGGCGATGCGATGCTCGATCCGTGAGGCCGACGATGTCGAGGGCAAATGCGGCCTGTTTCTTCCGCTCGGCGGCGGACAGTGGGGTCAGTTGCAGCGGTAGCATGACATTTTCGAGGGCGGTCAGGACCGGCAGCAAGTTGAAGGACTGGAAGACGAAACCGACATGGCGAGATCGCCAGGCTGGGAGTTCACTGCGAGACATCGCACTGACCTCCGAGTCGGCGACATGGACCGATCCGGAGTCGCAGGAATCGAGGCCTCCGACCAGGTTCAAGATGGTGGTCTTGCCCGAACCGCTGGGTCCCATCAGGGCGACGAAATCGCCACGGGCGATCGACAGATGGAGTTGATCGAGAACCTTGAGGGTTTCTCCTCCACGGGTGTAACTCTTGCTGACATTGTTCAGGGTGATGAATTTGTCGGGCATCTAGGGTCTCCTCACCTGAACGCGGTCGCCAGATTTCAGTGTGGGATCGGGATCGATCACCACCGTTTCGCCTCCGATGAGTCCCGATCCCACCTCGATGAGGTCATCTCCAAGATCGTCCCTCAAGGTGATGGCCCGGACTTCGATGATGCCATTGCGAACGACCAAGACGGTAGGTGACTCCGACAGGAGCAGCGCTTTCTTCGACAGCAGTACCTGTGGTGGAGTCGGGTTTGCTTCCGATTCTGGAACGAAGACGACTCGAACTCCCAGTTCTGGGATCAGTTTTTCATCCCGATCGATGAACTCTGCCCGCAGTTCGACCGTCGCCTTCGAGCGGTTCGCAGTGGGCCAGACCTGACGAATTCGACCGCGGTATCCCTGTTGAGGATAGGCGTCGAGGTAGATCAGAACCGGCGCACCGATACGAGCGGCATCGAGGGTGGTCTGGGCCAGTTCGATCTGTACCTCGAGAGTGTCGAAATCGACCAGCGTGGCGACCGAACCACGTGCGTTGGCCCCTCCGCCGATGGAGGAAACCACCTCACCCACCTCGGCGTTCTTTTCGACCACCACCCCGGAGAAGGGTGCATAGACGGTCGACTTGTCGATGCGGGTCTCGATCTCGGCGATGGAAGCGGTCAGTGAAGCGACCCTCGCACTGGCGGCTCGTGCGGTGGCCCGGGCCGTATCGAGTTCAGAGCGCGACAGATCATCGGTACTGGAGAGCGACTGCTGGCGCTCGAGAGCGAGGCGAGCCCGCTCCTGCTCGGCCAGGGCGCCGTCGCGATCTGCCTCGAGCCGGGCCAGCGAAGCCTGCAACTCTCGACTGTCGAGGCGTGCCACAACATCTCCTCGCTCGACCCGGGTACCCTCCTCGACATTCATCTCGATGAGTCTGCCGGGGATGTCGGTGGAGAGGGACGCTCGCCTTCGCGGCACGATGTAACCATTCGATGCGACTCCCGTGCGGTCGCTGGCCCCACCTCGTCGCTGTACTCGACTGGTGATCACTTCCGGGTCCTGGGATGGGACGCCAGAAGGGAGCTCTTTCCAGGCGATGTAACCGACGATCAGCATCAACGGCAGCAGGATCGGCCAGCGAGAACTTGGGGTACGGCGGGTTCGATCGATCTTCAGTCGAGAAAGATCATGCCTGGGTGATTCACCGCCGGCGGCGGGTGTGGTGTCAGGATCGGTCATCACAACCTCATAGTGTGAGGGGGACTGGAGAATGAAGGGGCAGGATGCCAGAGCGAGGAGCACTTTCCAGCATTTCTACCAGCCGATTCGCTTCTTCGCTTCCTCGATACTCTGCTCGAGAGATTCGATCGAGGGAGATCGATGGGAACTCTGCGGTGGGAAACTCTGCGGTGGGAAGATCTCCTGTCGCTGGAGCGGGTAAGCCGAGGACCTCAGATGTGCAGGCATCGCATGGCCGGAGCGTCTCCGCCGCTGTTTTCGGATGTTGTCGAGGGAAACGGGAGCGACCACTGTCGCCTGCCCCGGTCCGGTGGGAGCCTGGGCCAGGATGCGACCGTCCGGGTCGATGACCATGCTGGCACCGGGCCAGGAGAAGGGTGGGTAATGACTCGCCGAGGCACCCTGGTTACAGGCGACCACCGCCGCGAGGTTTTCGATGGCACGGCAACGATTGATCACCGTCCACCAGTCCATCGGCTCGGAAGCTCCCCACGGATCCATGTAGGCGCTGATGCGAATCAGTACCTCGGCACCACCGAGGGTCAGTTCCCTGCAGGTTTCTGGAAAGAGCCAGTCGTAGCAGGTGGCGACACCGAGTTTTCCGATCTCCGTCTCGGTGACGGGAAAGAGCTCCTCATCGTATCCCTCGATGTCGTGGGGACTGGTGTGAACCTCCCACGGGATCCACGGATTGACCTTTCGATAGCGACTGACGATTTCACCCTCGGGCGAGATCAGCACGGTGGAATTGAAGAGGGCATCGGTCCAGCGCGGATCGACCTCGAGGAAGGAACCGCTCTGGATCCACACGCCATGCTTGCGGGCAGCGTCGGCGAGACGATCGGTGTGGCGATTGGGGAACTCGACCGCTAACTTCTCGCTCAACTCCTCGGCACTCTGGTAGATCGGTGCCGCATGAGCGAACTCGGGAAAGACCACCAGTTTCACATCATGAAAGGGGCGGTAGCCGATCACCGCCTGTTCCAGTTGCTCGATGATACGAGTCGTGTTGTCGGCCATCTGTTGCCGATCGAGCGGGTTTGGCTGATCGGTCTGGCAGCACGCGGCATAGTAGGTCATCGAGTTCCTCCGGTGACTGGGTACTCCTACTGCTGGAGTCCGATGCTGCTGGAGCCCGATGGTTCCAGCGCAGATGGTTCCAGCGATGATGGTTCGAGTGTCGAGTGCCGCATGGTAACCGTTGTCAGCGGGTCAGGCACGAGGTGCGCAGGATGAGTCCGTGTCGATCTCGTTCGAGACCGACACGGGCCCTTTTCTCGGCGTCACTGTTGTCGCCACACTGTAGCGCCAGGGCACTGCCTCGAAGTAAGGCTCCATGGCCGTGGCGCATGCGGATTTGATCGACCTGCTCGAGGATCCGTTTCCAGCGCTGACCCGTCTGTGGATCGGCCTGTGGGGTGTCGAGATCTGCGGCGAACAGGTCTCCTTGCTCAAAGGTGGCGGCGAGGCGGATGCGGTCGAGCTGGATCCCGACGAAGCGGATGGCGGTGCGACGCCCCTCCATCGAGCGGCGCAGTGCCAGAGCGGCGCGGATGATGGAAGGGTCGAGGGCGGTGGGAGGGGTCAGCACGATGCGGCGACGATCGCGGCGGTGATCACTATGAGCGATCTGGAGCGAGATTCCTCCAGTTTCCAGGCCTCTCTGACGCAGGTTCCTGGCGGCTCGTTCCGCCAGATATTCGATCATCGCATCGAGAGTGCGAGGGCAGGAGACGTCCTCGTCGAAGGAGGTTCCACGCTGGATCGATCGTGGAATCTCGCGACCACCGATGGGCCGATGATCTTCGCCTCGGCAGCGCTCGTACAGTGCCTCACCGTTTCGCCCGAGGAGTCCGGCGAGAGCCGGGCGCGAGAGTTCGCGCAATTGTTCGACCTTCTCGATGCCGAGATTCGCCAGGATCTCTACGGTACGAGGACCCACCCCGGGTAAGTTCTCCAGCGGTAATCGTAGGAGCAAGGCTTCCTCTTGTTCCGGCTTCAGATAGCCGAGCCCGTCCGGTTTATGAAACTTGCCGATGAGTCGGGCGAACATCCGGTTGCGACCGAGTCCCGCCGTGACGGTCAGTCCGGTCGTGGAATGAATCTGGGCGCGTAGCTGAGCGATTTCTTTGGCGGGGTCCGGATAGATTCGTTCGGTTCCAGCCAGATCGCAGTACGCCTCGTCGAGGTGCTCTTCCACCAGTGGCGACCAGTTGTGGCAGATCTCGAACATACGAGTGGCGTAACAGCGGTAGATCGATTCGTGACCACGTACGATCACCAGTGGCGGACATTTCCGCAGCGCCTGGCCGAGTGGCATCCCCGCCTTCAACCCGTGCTCCCTCGCTTCGTAGGAACAGGAAGCGATGACTCCACTGCCGACGGCCACCGGCTGTCCGGCGAGTCGCGGATTCCGCAACTGTTCGACCGAGGCGAAGAAGGCATCGATGTCGAGGTGGAGGATCAGCGGGCGAGGAGTCATCGAGGGAGAGATGGAGGGAGAGATGGAGGGAGAGAACGGGGTCGACACGGGCGTCCTTTCTTTTCTTGCCTTTTCTTGCCTTTTCTTTCGGGGCGACAAGCGGGG
>DUAN01000167.1 GCA_012960845.1 Planctomycetota bacterium
AAGTTCGACCGCACCAAGTCCAACACCCACGGCTGGGTATGGCTCTACCTGCAAAAACCGGCGGTCGAGGGGCAGTAAGCCCTAGGCCTCGACGTGACGGAGTATCCAACTCCCTGGGTCGTCGGTCTCGTCCCAGTCGTAGGGAAGTAACTCAAGGAAGTTGACGTTCATATAGGTATCTGCGAATGCCACGGCTTTTCTCGCAGCCTTGAGGTTCGTATCGGTTTGTTGATTTGAGATCCACTTGTATCTGGAAACCCATAAAACACCGACAGCTGTCTCAGCATGCACGTGAAACTTCAGTAAATCTTTGTAAACCTCATCGTCAGCACGGTATCCCATGATCTCCATCGCAATGCCGTTATTTGGATGCCAGAAGTCATACTCGAAGCCGAGTGAATCATCTCGCGGGTGCTGAAACTTTTTGTGGTGCAAAAAACCACGTTCGCATAACAGCGGAATAAGTGCGATTTCTAGATCCTCGGAGGTCGGGAGGGGCTTGCTGGAACCTGGTGGTTTCCTACGTGAAACGCACAATCCTTCTGTTACTTCAATGATCTTGCGCAGCTCTTCATGGATAGCAGAAAACTTGTGACTGTCTGAGTAGCTGATTGGCGACCTCCAAAATCTAGACGGCCTCATCCGGGGATCTGATCACGTTCGAGCAGTTCTTGAAACGCAGTCCCTGCTCTCATCAGTTCTTTGGGCGTTCCTTGCTCGACGATTCGGCCTTGATCGAGCACCAGAATCCGATCGACGTCGGCGATGGTCGAGACACGATGGGTGATCACCAGGGTGGTCGCATCTTCCATCAACTCGGCGATGGCATCGCGGATCTGTCGATCGGATGCGAGATCGAGATGTGCCGTCGCCTCGTCGAGGATCAGGAAACTGGGTTCCCTCAGCAATGCCCGGGCGATGCCGACTCGTTGCTTCTGACCCGCCGAGAGTTGCTCTCCTCGTTCGCCGACGATCGTCTCCAGACCGGCGGAATCGGCACCCAATGCTGCCGGTAATCCGACCTTGATCGCCGCCTGGCGCATCTCCTCATCGGTGGCGGATGGTTTGCCAAACAGGATGTTGTCGCGAATCGAGCCGTGGAAGAGGAAGGTCTCGGTCGAGACCAGAGCCAGATGTCTGCGGTAACTGGCGGATTGCAGGGTCTTCAGGTCGGTGCCGTCGATGCGAATCTGACCCTGCTGCGGATCGAGAAAACGTAGCAACAGGTCGACGATGGTCGACTTCCCCGCGCCGCTAGCCCCGACCAGAGCGACCGTCTCGGAGGGGTCCAGTCGCAGACTCAGTTGTTCCAGCAACGGTTGGTCGGGGTGGTAGCTGAATTGAACCGCATCCAGCTCGATGGTCGCTCCGATGGAATCACAGTGGGTCGCACCATCGACCTCGATCACCTCGGGCAACTGCTCGCGAATCTCGCGCACCCGCTCGAGGGCCACCTTGCCCTGGACCAGTTGCAGGTACAGTTCGACCAGTGCGTGAAGTGGCGCAAAGGCCATCCCTAGATAGAGCCCGAGCGCCACCAGTACTCCCAGTGGCATCTCTCCACGCACCACCATCAGTCCACCGTAGCTGTACAGGATGGCGCTGGAGATGACCAAGCACAGTCGTGGTAGCCCCGATGCCATGGCGCGGGTGCGCTGGAACTGCAGTACCTTGCGCAGCATCTGGTGACCGATGTTGAGAAAGCGCGCCAGTTCACCCCGTTCACGTCCATGAGTTTTGACCGTTCGCATTCCTGACAAGGTTTCCATCACCTGTGAAGCGAGGTCCGCAGCCAGCTGGCGGAGAGTCCGGGTCAGTCGTCGAATCGGACCGCGGTAGGAGAAGCCGATGGCGAGGGCGACCGGGAACGGGATGGCACAGATGAGGAATAATTTCGGCTGGTAAAGCAGCGCAGCGGTGGTGACCCCGACCAGTGTCAGAGAATGAGAAGCAAAGCCGAGCAACGCTCCAGTCGAGAGCTCCTGTAACTGGGTCAGGTCGCGGTTGAGGCGGATGATGACATCGCCGAAGCGTGTGCCACTGAAGAAGCGTGGTGACATTCTTTGCAGGTGCTCGACGAAATCGACCCTCATGTCGAGCAGCACGCGGGTAGTGACCGAGGCATACATCATCGCGTGGAAGACCCCCAGGCCAAAGCGGATGGTCGCGATGGTGAGGATCGCCACCGGGAAGATCCAGATCAGGTCTTCTCGCCCCTCCAGCAGCACCTGGTCGATCAGTCGCTGGATGAAGAAGGGTTGCAGCAGGCCCAGTCCGGTGGTCACGATCAGCACTCCCAGCACCAGCGCGAGACGCATCTGGTAGGGGCGCAGGAAACGGAGCCAGCCGTAACGGGGGCCAGTGGGGGGCATCTTCGACATGATTCATCTCCACGCTTTTGACATCCCATGAGAAGGGTACGACGGTCCCGATGCGAGGGGGCACTCCGAGTCTGGGGGGTTGCCCGGCGGCGCTTTCTGGGATACTCAAGAGAGGTGTGGAGGGGTGTGAGTGGCGATTTTCGGACCGATCTTGCTGTGAACCGTTCAGCCGCTCCAGAAGCCTCGATCCCAGCGTCAGAAGTAGGGGAGATTTGGCATGTCCCATTTGCCACCGGATCGGAATTCACGGATGCGATCAGACCCCGAGCACTCGGCCCACTGGTTTCTAAAATCGCTGATCATCGTGACCTTTTCCTGCGGGGTGATCTACAGCACGATTCCCACGACCGTTCCGCCAGCACCGCCGCTAGCCGGGGTCACCTCCGACGATGGTGCGACAGCACCACCGATCGATCCGCTCGTTTCTGGA
>DUAN01000168.1 GCA_012960845.1 Planctomycetota bacterium
GGTTATACCAATGGAGTTCTGTCAGTGGTTGCGGATGGTTTTCATTCCCTACTCGATGGTTCATCCAACATCATCGCACTCATCGGGATCCGGATGGCATCACAGCCTCCAGATGAAGACCATCCCTACGGCCATCAGAAGTTTGAAATCCTCTCCGCCATGGCGATTTCATTGCTGCTGTTCCTGGCCGCCTGGCACATCGTCAGCGATTCGTTGGTGCGCTGGAGCGAATCGGGCAATCTTGATCCGCATCCGATCGGATATGTGATCCTGCTGGCAACGATCATGGTCAACGCTGTGGTCTATCGTTGGCAGAGATATCAAGGCCATCAATTGAAGAGCCCGTTGCTACTCGCAGATAGTGATCATACTCTTTCCGATATGGTGGGGACCATGGGAGCTCTCGTGGCGCTCTTTGCCATCCGTAACGGCTGGCCTATTGTCGATCTCATCGTCGCGCTGGTCATCGGTCTTTTTATCGCTCGAGTCGGTTACAAGATTGCTTTGCAATCAGCGGGAGTACTCGCAGATCGAGCACCGATCGCACCTGCACGCATCGTCGAGATCGCCCGTCTATTCGAGGGAGTACGAGATGTGCACGATGTCCGCAGTAGAGGCTTTGGTAGCGGTGTCTTCGTCGATATGAATCTACATGTCGATCCGAGTATGACCGTGGATGAAGCCCATAGAATTGCACATGAAGTCGAGGAGAAGATCAGGGAAGAACTGCCAGAGATTCACGATATGGTGATTCATGTCGAGCCGGAGGGTACGCACTAGAAGATGATGGACCCTAACCAAACGAGATAAGTCAGCAGAATCAGTGTGCCAATCGTAGTTCTGGATCGAGAGCTCATTCGAGGAATCACCAGGATACAGATGGTGACAGTCAGCCCGAGATTAGTCATCAAGTCCATCTTCAACTCTCCAAGATCGACTTCCAATGGCCGGACCAGGGCGGCCACTCCTACGATGGCGAGGGTATTGAACAGGTTCGAGCCGACGACATTTCCAATCGCCATCGCAGATGATCCTTTTCGAATCGCCGCAATCGATGCGAAAAACTCTGGAGCCCCGGTTCCCGCGGCTACCAGGGTCAGTCCTATGATCGTGTCGCTGACTCCAAGTAGTTGTGCCAGGGAGATCGAGCCTGTGACCAGGAACCGGGCTCCAAACCACAGGCCGACGATTCCTACCAGCAGCGATATGGCGATGGAAAGGGAGCCCGAACCCTTGGCGAGTTGCTTCACTTCTTCGGTGGCGGGATTCTTCCTGCCACTTTTGAGCATCCAGAAGAGCAGAAAGAGGAATGAGAGGACCAGCAAGATTCCGGCCGGAGCATTGAGTACTGAGACTCCATCGGCATCCGCATTCAATATCAGGAATACGGTCAATGCGATGGTTCCCAGCAGCAGCCCGAAGATTTCGAGGGCACCAGGAGTGGTGGTAACTTTTCGAGTCCAGATCAACACGGATCCCAGCACCAGCCCGATGTTGAATATATTCGATCCGATCACATTGCCGATGCTGAGTCCTGGTTTGTCTTCGAACTGGGCGATCAAAGAAACCAGCAACTCGGGAAGTGAAGTACCCGCTGCGACCACCGTGATGCCGATAAAGAGCGGTGACACATTGAAGCGCATCGCCAGCTCTACCGCACCCTGAATCAGCCGGTCACCGCTGAAGATCAAGATGGCCAGGCCAAGAATGACACTGACGATAGGTATCAATGCGTCCATCAACTCACCTAGAAGGGCGCAAACAGGATGCTGAAGAAGGCCGTCACAGGTTCCTGTTCACGCAGATCCTCGGTTGAATCTCGTAACAAGGTCAGGGTCTCTCGCGCTTCGAGGTAGAGTTCGGGGTTGTTGATCAGGCTATGCAGGGTACCGGGACCTTTCTCGATCGCTTCACTGATACTGGCGATGGCGGAGATGGCCGTTTTTAACCCATCGCGCAACTCCTCATCATGGAGCAACACTCTCAATGCACCCTTACCCGTCGGGCTCAGTTGTGCTGCTGCACTTTTCAAATCGGTGGTGATGTCCAGCCAATTTTGTACCAACGCCTCATCGTGGATGAGTCGACCGGCCAGCCCATCGGTCGTCGCCAAGGCAGCAGTCGTCGTGTCGATGTGGGCGATGATGTCATTGATCCTCTGCAGGTTGTCTGCGTCCTTGAGAGCCATTCCAGGTCCTTCAGAGAATTGCACGTAGTCACTCAGTAGTGTTGAAAGCAGCTGGTTGACCTGGAGTTGTTGCGGCGAATCTTGCTTCATCAGAGAGCCGACGATGCCGAGGCCATTTTTCACGTCCTCGGTGAACGAGAGGGCATTTTTGACCAACGCCTTCATCTGGGTCTGGATGGTGTTGTCGGTGATCAGCGCACCGATGACACCGTCACCGGCCTTCAATCGATCGAGCAGTTGGTGGAGGTTATCGAGGCTCTTCTTGATGGCCACTCGATTCTCTGCCAGCATCGAACCCACCTCGCCGAACAGGTCGCCGCTGGCGGTTCCGATCAGATGCGCAGTATCGACGGGGGTTCCCGAACCTGGGATGTACTTCAGATAGGATCCACCGAGAGCACTGGCTGCCATCACCTTGAAACTGTAGCCATCGCGAGGCGGCAGTGGTTCCCAGAGACGTACCCTGGCCACCGCCAGTCCCCGGGTCTGATCGAGTGAGATCTGTTCCACGGAGCCGGCGCGTAAGCCGCGGATCCTGACCGATTCACCCGGTTTCAAGCCAGACACGTCCTCGAATCCGACCTCCAGGACGAGATCGTTGGGGCCCGATGGGATGCC
>DUAN01000169.1 GCA_012960845.1 Planctomycetota bacterium
GGCATCCAACGCCAACGTCGTCTACGAGTACGCCCCCGGCGGCTCAAGCCTCGGCGAAGGCCACCTCGTCGTACCGGCAGCGCCGTTGACGGCCACCTGGCGCGGCGTCACCGCCGACTCGATCCACATCGCCGCCACCACCATCGACTTCCAGTGGCTGGTCGACAACGGCTTCTCGCCCAATGGCTGGGGTGACCAGACGCTCGTCTGGGAGACCCTGGTGGCCGACCTGAACGCCCGCGGCGGCATCAACGGCCGTCAGGTGGTCCTGGACGCCGTTCGGCCCTTCAGCGCCATCCCCGGACTCGGGATCAGCGCTGACGCGGTCTGCCTGGAGGTGGCCGGTGACTTCGAGACATTTGCCGTGCTCGGAGGCTTCCTGGGCCCGGCGGAGATCTCGAACATCTGCATTGCCGGCACGCAGAACACCATCCTCATTGGTGGTCGGGCTGACTCGGAACGGCTTTCGCAGTCCCAGGCTCCCTGGATCGAGAGCGGCACCATGGTCAGTCGGCGGATGTCCGTCTTCGCCTCGTTGCTCGACCAGAACGGCCTGATTGAAGGACGGAAGTTTGTCATCATCGGCAATTCTGCCACCGAGGAGACCTACGACGTGGCCCGGGAATCGATGGCCGCGCTGGGAGCCGACGTGGTCCTGGAACTGCTCAGCGATCAGACCGGCGGTGACACCGAGGGCGAGGACGCCTGGTGGGACGTGATGGTGGAGAGGGTGCGTTCCGCGGGTGCTGACTCCATCCTCATGGCCGGCGGAGACCGTGCGGCCCTCCGCAACCTGTTCTGGGCGGGGGTCGAGTTGGACCTCTTCATCATGAACTCCGAGTCATTGTCGTCGATGAGCAGCAGCGTGACACCGGAGATGGCTGTCGGGGCAATCATGCTGAGCGGCCTGACCGAACAGGAGCAGCTCGAAACCTCGGGCTCCCAGACGTTGTGCATCGAGCCGTTCGAGGCGGCGCATCCGGAGATCGTGGTCGGTACGCCGGACACGCACGAGGACGGCATCGAGAAGTGGTGGCGGTCGATCATGACCCACTGCTCGCAACTGCTGTTGTTCGAGATGGTCGTGTCGGCGGCTGGACCGGTGCTCACCCACGACACCTTCCGGGCAGCCATGGAGTCGATGCCCCAGGCTTCCCTGCCGGTGTGCCCGTACGGTTCGCTGATACCCGGCAAGGTCGACTTCTGCGACGCCTTCCGCCTGTCGATCTTCGAGGACGATGGCTCCGACAACGGGCTGATCGTGCCGATGACGGACATCATGGACGGCACTCCATAGCGGAGCGTTCGAGCGTGTGACGCTGGCCCCCGGCCCCCGGCTTCGAGTCGGATCGGTCGGGGGTCCGCCGCGTCCGGACCCACGGCCGTCCCGGCGGGGGTCTTCCAGGGGGGAGTGACCGTTGCCGGGAGCGGGCCGTCCGCCGGCCGGTGGTATCCACACCTCAGGACGGGTCCTCTGTCAAGATAATAGATATTATCTATATATTCGACAAGCATTCAGTAGGGCTATGGCGCATTCGGAATTACCAGAAGATCGGCACGTAGAGGCTCACCAGCCTGGGACGGAGGAATCAGACACGTTGTCACCGGTGGTTCGGGAGTGGCTCGAATCACTCGGCCTCTTTGAGGACAAGGCTCCACCGACCATACGGCAGTACAGCCAGGCCATTCGCCGCGTTATGTACGTAGCGGAGGTTGACCCCAAGTCTTTCGGACCTGCGAGCCTGAATCAGGCAGAACTGACAGACCTTGTTAGGGAGATGAGAAGACAGGACGGTGCGAAGGGCGGATTTTCGAAATCCACCCTTGAGCAGACGTTGGCGGCACTGAAATCGTTCTACGCCTTTTGCAAGGACCAAGGACTAGCTACGGACATCCCAGATATTGACCGGATCAGGAAACTGGCACGAGTTCAGTTCGGCGAGCAGCAAGACCCCGAGTTCTACTCACCATCGGAGATCAGCCGCCTCTTCGCTGAAGCTGCGTCCGAAGCCGGGAAACAGCACCGTGTCCGATGGGCAAGTCGTGACTTAGCCATGTGCGGATTTCTTGCAGTCTTAGGTCTTCGGTCGCAGGAGTTGCTTGATGCTCAGATGAGTTGGATCCGAGACGAGAGCGACGTATCTGACAAGAGCGACATACCTGCCCGTTACATGTTCGACGTGGTCGGCAAGAGGAGTCAAATACGTCGGCTGCCATTGTCCGACGAACTCTTCGATGCGAACGAGCGGTGGCAGGTCGAACGAATCGAACGGTTCGGACCCACTCGCAGTACTGACTCACTCTTTGTAACGAACAGCGGCAACACGTTTTCATACCAGCAACTGCTCTATTGGCTGCGTCTTCTTAATGATCATGCAGGTCTGCGCAGAAGGACGCCGCATTCTCTGCGGCACACCGCTGGGGTTCAGTTGGCTGCTGAAAGGGTCCCACTAAATGTCGTGCAGGCACTTCTCGGGCACGCCACGATCACCACCACGGGGATCTACATGGAGATTGCTGGCGGTGATTTGGTCGGAACACTCGGATTATCGAGAAGCAATTCGCTACTTGGTGAGGCTCTGGAGGCCGGGCGATGAATGGCTCCACTCGAGCGCGCCTTCTGGTGGCTACCCCGGAGCTGGTGGATCCCAACTTCCACCGGTCCGTCGTGCTGGTCCTGGAGCACAACGATGACGGTGCCCTGGGCGTGGTCCTGAACCGGCCACGCCTCGTGGGTGGTGCCGAGGCCGTCCCGCAGTGGGCGGATCGCCTCGCCTTTCCGTCGCGGCTGCACAGCGGTGGGC
>DUAN01000170.1 GCA_012960845.1 Planctomycetota bacterium
CGGTGATGATCGGTGTGGTCCGATCGATCTCCGGACTGCCGTAGAAGCGCCAGTAGTGATGAGTGAAGGCGCCCATCCGGTAGCTGGAAAGATCGGTGGCGGTGGCGGTATCGACCGGTTTGGTGAATGTGACGGAGAAGCCGTCGGGGCGGGCGGTCATCTCCTTCACCTCGAGCGGGGTCTTACCGCTCCAGCGAAGTCTCTGCAGTGCATAGGGTTCACGACTGCGAGTGGGCCATCCTCGGCAGCAACCTCCGACGATCAGTTGGCCATTTGAGGAGAGCAGTCCTCCCAGGAGCCCGGTGCTGAAGCCCTCGCGGAAGGGGTAGCAGGCACCCTGCCACACACCGTTGACCTTCTCGGTGGTGACCCTCATCACCACGCTCAGGGTGTAATCCAGTACGAACAGCTGGTTCTCGAAGGGACCGAAGGCGCCGTTCGATTCATCGAGCAGGATCGCCGTGGCGGATTGTCCCATCCGCTTGTAAGGGAGGACCACGCTGGTCGGGATCAGTTCGGGGATTCGTTTCGCATCGACATGTAAGCGACCATCTTCTCCGTCGGTCGGTTGTGCAGGTTCTGGTCCCATGTTGGGTGCGAGTTTGTACCAGGGAAAACTGATGGGGTGCCCGACAAATCCGCCCGGGCGCAACTCCTTGAGACCACAGGCTCCGTTCCAGGGCCCCTGATTCTCGGTGTAGAACGCCACGCCTTGAGCGTTGAATCCGACACCGCCAGGACTGCGCAATCCGCTACAAGTTGGCGTGGTCGTGCCATCGGCGTTGACCCGGAGGCACCAACCCCGGAACGGATAATCGGAGGTGTACGAGCCGGAGAGGCAGAGGGTGATCCAGATGTTTCCTTCTGGATCGAAGCGAGAGCCGAAGGTGTACTCGTGTTCCGAACCGAAGCCCCAGGCGTCACTGACCGTTTCATACCGGTCTGCGGTTCCATCACCGTCGCTGTCGATGATGCGTGTGACCTCTGACTGCTGGGTGGCGTAGAGGATGCCATCCTTGCGTGCGAGGCCGAACACCTCGTGTAATCCCTGGGCAAAGAGGTGGTAATCCGCGGCCAGATCATCGTCGAGAAGACCATCGACGAACCAGATCTCTCCTCGACGGGTACCGATGGCGACACGACCTTCGTCCAGTTCGAGCATGCTGACCGCCTCGAGGTGGATCGCCGGGGGGATTTCCAGATCCTCGATGATCCACCAACCATTCTCATCAAAGTTTGCAAGTGGCGGCAGGTTTTCCTGTTCGCTCTGAGCCAGCAGGGGAATCGTGGCAGAGATCAGCATGGCGATGAGGCTACGTTGGATGATGGCTGCCATCAGTTTTCCTTTCCCCATCGATACTCGATGGTGATCGAGTGCGATTCTTCCATGCTGGCTGAGAATATCAGCCAGGTTTCGTACTGCACTCCATTGTGGGTCCTCGAGAGCGCAGATGGGCGGGCACCGGAACCGATGCGGACCCTCAGTCCGTCATCGTAGGTCACGGTTCCGTCAGCGAGAATTTCGGCCGGAGGAACATCGCGGATTCGCATCCAGAAGACTCCCCGCTCCCCCGAGTCTGAATTGCGAATGAACTTCACCGTTCGGTCGAGCCAGGAATCTCCGGCGGCTTCACGAGCCACCATCGTTTCCTCGATGTCGAGAGATCCGGCCCGGTACATCAGCGTTGGGATCTTTTTCTCACCGATCTTGTAGCCATGAAACTGATAATCATCGGGACGGATGCCCTGCTGGCGATCGCCGGGCCAGGGACAGTTGACGTCTGGAAGGAAAACGATATCGGGACCATGATCGAAGGTCAGCACATCGCGACCCAGTGGTCGAATCCTACCCATCCCCTGCGACGACCAGTGAGACCTGGCATCGAGGAAACGTCCCTTCCACAACAGCGCCAGACGCAGTTCCTGGGCATCGAAGGCGTAGTGAAGCCCGCCAGGCAAACCGACTGCAATGCCGCGGAATCCGGCTTCCCACAGTTTGCCTCGATAGACCAGCGCTTCTCCACCGACGATCAGTTCCTGTTGCTGACGACTGAGACCCTCCGGGAAGATCGCCTGGTCCCCATCTTCGAGATAGCGCCAGAGTGCTCCGACCTGCTGATCGGCATCGCCGCCGAGTAGTTCTGGGATCATGCTGCGACCTTGGGGCCAGAAGGCGAGCATCTGGGTGCCTGGTCGAAGTGATTCGGGATCGAGCATGTAGCGATGAAACCAGTCGTGGTTGAGTCGCTCGGTGGTGGTGACCAGATCCATCGCGCGCATACCCACCGAGTGCTTCTGATTGAAGTCGTGGCATAAAACGCACTGCAGCATTCCACTGCCAGCCATCTGATGACCAGCAGACTTGATGGCATCGTCGTCGTGGATCATGCGGGGTACGGCGGTGAGGTGGCGATCCACTGCGATCAAATCTGCTGCGAGTGTGCGGGTTTGTGGATGATTGAAGGTGGGCATTCTGGTGTGTAAATAACTGCGCAAGGTGCGCCCCGATCGAATCACTCCATCGAGCCAATCGAGAACCAGTTTGTCTCCCACTCCAGTCAGGGGAGGGGGGAGGCGACCTTCGTCTCCGAGGAGTGGCTCGGTTCCAGTGAAGAAGTCCCTTCGATCTTCCGCAACGCCACCGAGATCTCCACGCGAATGGCAAGCGGTGCAGCGGAAGGTGCGCAGCGATTGATCGACTCGTTGTGTAGCGGCGGGTGCTTTTGGATGGTCCACCAGGAAGTTCAGGGCAGATTCGAGGTCTGCCGTTTGTTTTGCAGAAATAGGGTAGCGAGGATGTTGCTGGTCAGGTGGTGGGCCAGACAACTTCTCGATGGCGGATGCGGTGGCGGGCAATCCCTCTTCGTGGCACTGAGCACAGCCGAGTTTCTGGTACAGTTCCTGACCACGTTCGGCATCGCCACTTTGATGATCCCAGCTGGGAACCGGTGGCAGTGGTTCCCTGGAGTTGCTCAAGAAACTGGAGTCGATCGGACCACGGTCAATGCCGGGGCCCTGCCATTCCAGTTCGAGGATGGAATCCTCAACCCACTGAAAGTGAGAGACTTCGATGGGATGCAGTCCCGATTCAAGATGGATGGAGGCGTCCTTCTCCAGCACCTTCTTGCGCTGGTAATTTTTCTTGCCTCCCAGATCGATGACGTCCTTCTCGTCGATCCGGAGCCTGCCGATGTCATCGACCTTGAGGAAGAAGTGGTAGTCACCAGCTTCTTCGATGCGAAGCCAACCCGAGAAGTGGGTGGTGACATCGTTTCTTCGCTGCTGATCGGGCAACTCGAGACTGGAGGTGATGGTCGTGTTTCTCGGCCTTGAGCGAGAAGAGTCGTCGAGGCCCTTTCGATGTCCCCAGTCGATGGCCAGATCGAGCGGGGCGGCTACTTTGGTGCTGCGTAAGAGGTAGTGGGCGATGGCATCGGCTTCATCCTGCTGAAGTCGCAGAGAAGGCATCCGGCCCGATGGTCTGATCTGGTGCGGATCCTTGAGGAATCGAGTCAACCGTGGTTGCGACCAGTGTTCGACTCGACCGGTGAGTCGATTCGAATCGAGCGGCACGGTCGTGGACTCGCGCATCGGTTCATGACAGCTGACACAACCGACCTGATGGTAGAGGCGTTCGCCCTTTTCGATGGCGACCTGGTCGGGAGCCGTCGGTTGCCAGTGCGAAGAGGGCGGCGATCGCGAGAGCAGGTACTCGACCAGGTCGACGGCCGCCTGTCGCGGGTCGGGATGGTCTGCCAGCAGCGAGGGCATCACGGTGCCCGGATGAGTCGTGGCCGGGTCGAGGATGAACTCGAGCAGATGATGCGGATCGATGCGCTGGGCCACCTGGTCGAGGCGTGGCGCTTTTCTTGGAAGGATCCAACTGGCCGAACTTTGGGCGGTCGAGTGGCACGCTGTGCAGCCCAACTCTCCCAGTAACAGCAGTCCGGCGGAGATCGATGGAGACGATTCATCCCGGTACTCCGATGAGTAGGCACCGATGAAGGGTGGTGCCTGCTCGCCGCCGGAGATCGACCCTGAAAAGGAAGCCACCAGGAAGAGTGCTGCGATCATTGAGCCTTCTTGACCATGTCCGTTGGCTTCAGATCGGGAGTGTGTTTGTTGAATCCGAACTGGGTCGGTTGATAGTCGCCAACCAGATCGACCGTGAGGTTCGGTTTGATCTGGCTCTGCATGCCGAGGCACCAGTAGCAGGCATTGACCAGTAGCCTTCGCGATCCTTCACGGGTATAGGATTGAGATGCTCCAAAGGTCGAGGAGAAGACCCGCTGCTTCTTGCCGCTTTCAGATCGGCGTACATTGGTCCAGGCGATCGGCATCATCGGATCGTTCTTGTCGAATGTGGTCTCGTCGTCTCGCTTTACCACTTCACAGGGGCCGTCAGCGGGATCCATCCCAGAAAGCACTCGCCCGTTCAACAGCGGGGTGCAGCCTTTGGGGAGCGGAAGGCGTACGGTGTAGACATCGGAAGGGTCCCACACATCTCCATCCTTGATCCCCTGGAGGATCGGGTGCCCGCTGGCCTCCTCGACGATGATGCCGCTGCTACTTTGCCAGCCATGGCCTCCATGATGATCGATCCAGGTCTCGCCCATCACCTGGCGTCCAAACCCGCCATCCCACTTACCATTTCGCCACGACCAACGGTGGTACTCCCGGTCACCAGGGATATCAAAAGCGTGCGTAGAGGTCCGTAGTCCGATCACCGGTTTGCCCGATTGGACATGATCGACGAAGTGCTTCATCTGGGAGTCGGGTAGGTTTCGGAAGCGAGTAAAGAGCACCACCAGGTCTGCTTCATCGATGGCTTCCATGCCTGGGATGTTGTCGTTGACCTGGGGATCGATGCAGCCGGTTTCAGGATCGATCGAGAAGAGCACGGTGCAGCGAAAGCCGTGGTGCTTGGCGAGGATCTGAGCCATCTGGGGCATCCCTTGCTCGGAGCGGTACTCTTCATCTCCGGTGATGAATACGATGTGCTTTCCCACTCCCGGACCCTTGGCACCATCAAAGGTGAGCCAGCGATCTGAATCGTCCACGGATGGGACAGATGCGGCCAAAATGGTGGTCAATACCAGCAGAATATTCATCAGTACTCCTTTAATGAGTGGCTCGGGCGGTTCCAAGCAGGCATGCAGATTTCACCGCACAGGATAGCCCATCCTCGGATGGGAAGGGACATGGTTGATGTGGTCGATTTCCTCGATCAGACTGGCCGCTCCTCGCTCCCGCCTGCGAGATTGGGTTCTTTTGTTTGCCCCGTCATGTGATGGCCCGGATCTGCCGGGTAGGTTTTCGGCATCGCCGATTCAGGAGGAAGATATGTCTCGTTTGATCCCCGCACTTTTCTTGGTGCTGTTTTTCCCGCTACTTTCCAGCGCTCAGGAGACGGGACAGAAGTGGTCCTATCCCTACGGAGAAGGAAGGGCTTCCCTGGTCCAGGTGGAGGGGATCATCGCCGTCAAGATGATTGACGGACTCGAAGATGAACTGGCTTCTCTGCGGGCCGAACTGCGATCGATCCGAGGTGTCGGCAAGGTGAGTGAGAAGAACCTGCAGGAATACCCGGGTCTGTGGTACCTCCCCCTCGAGAAGCGTGTCGATGCGAGAATGCAGCAAGAGATTCTCGCACAACTAGCGAGCGCCACTGTCGTGGAGTTTGCCGGCCCGGTTCTCGGCTACCAGGAAGCGGTCATGATTCCGCGTCCGGAAGTCATCGTGACCTTCGATGGCTCCGTCGATGATGAAGAGATTCGAAATGTGATCCGCCAGTCGGGATTGCGCTTTCTCAAGGAGTTTCCGGCCATCGATCCGACCTACATGCTCGGCTTCGAGGGGCCCACATCGATCGGTTTTGAAATCGCAGATGCCTTGACGGAACTGGAAGAAGTCTGGGTTGCAGAGCCCAATTTCATCCACGATCTGCCAGAGATGGCGACTCCCAACGATCCACTCTTTGCAGATCAGTGGGACATGCAGAATACCGGACAAACCGGCGGCACCATCGGCGCGGACATGAAAGCCGCGGCAGCATGGGATATCTCGACCGGTTCAGCGACCATCGTGGTGGCAGTCATCGACGAAGGGGTCGATGTGAATCATGCCGACCTGCAAGCCAACATGGTGGCTGGCTACGATGCGGTCACCGCGGACCCCACACCGGGAGGGATCCCCGGAAATGCCAATTCCACCGACGGCCATGGAACCTGCTGTGCAGGGATCATTGCAGCGGTGGGGAACAACGGGATCGGCGTTTCGGGTGTCACATGGAACAGCAAGATCATGCCGGTGCGCATCGGATTTGGAAATTTCTGGACTCAAACCGATTGGCTCGTCGATGGACTGACCTGGCCGGTCGATCATGGAGCGGACGTGCTCTCCAACAGCTGGGGAGGAGGATCGGCCAGTTCCGCCATCCAGAATGCGATCGTCTACGGAAATACCAACGGAAGAGGCGGACTGGGGTGCCCGGTTTTCTTCGCTTCCGGTAATGACAACTCAGCGGTTTCCTATCCTGCGCTCTACCCGGAGTCTATTGCCGTGGGTGCTTCCAGCCCCTGCGATGAACGCAAGAGTCCATCGTCCTGCGATGGAGAAACCTGGTGGGGGAGCAACTTCGGATCGTCTCTCGACTTTGTTGCGCCGGGTCCGTTGACGACCACCGTCGACATCTCCGGCAGCGGTGGTTACTCCTCGACCGACTACACCTCCAGTTTCAACGGAACATCTTCGGCCACGCCTCACGCTGCGGGTGCCGGAGCACTGTTGCTGGCGGTGGATGATAGCTTGACCCACGATCAGGTTCGAACCTACATGCGACAGACCGCCGACGACCAGGTCGGGCCGCCCTCCGAAGATACGGCGGGTTTTGATAACTACATGGGATACGGACGGATCAACTGCGAGACGTTGCTGCTGACGGTGGCGAGTTCGGTGGCGGCACCGACCAATCTCAGTTGCAGCAGCTCGGGTGCTGACGCCCTCCTCTCCTGGACCAATGGCGAGAGTTATTCACAGGTGCAGGTGAGCCGGGGGGGGAGCGTGATCGCCACTCTGTCCGGTGCTTCCACCTCTTACACCGATTCCGCTGCGGGTGTCGGGAATATCTCCTACGGTGTTCGTGGACTGGTTGGATCGGACCAGAGTCCTCAGGCCAGTTGCTCCATCTTCCTCACGGGAGGTGCCACTGATCTGGTCTGGGCGCCTTCTGCTGCGGCTGGGGCCGTGGCCGGCGGCAGCGCTCTTTCGGCGGCACTCACCGCCAATGGTCGTTCGCCACTGGTGGTCACGACCCTCGATGCGGTCGCCAGTCTCGACGCCTTCGAGACGGTCTGGGTCAACCTGGGGATTTACCCCTCGGGGCATGTACTCTCCGCTG
Organism: Planctomycetota bacterium; assembly: GCA_012960845.1. Lineage (GTDB taxonomy): Bacteria > Planctomycetota > UBA8108 > UBA1146 > UBA1146 > QNYK01. The sequence goes on from DUAN01000170.1 coordinate 7,400, forward strand.
CAGAAGGCACCACTCTCGCTAGCTACCTGACCAACGGTGCCGGGGGGTCCTTCCTTTACATGGAGGGCGGAGATACCTGGGCCTATGACAGCGCCACCGCGGTTCATACACACTTTGGAATCAGCGGATTGTCGGATGGAACCAGTGACCTCTCGACCGTCAACGGAGCTGCGGGTACCGGCTGCAGCCTTGCCGGTAGCAGCTGGAGCTACACCGGAGAGAACAGCTGGATCGATCGTCTCGGAACCACCGGCAATGGAGTGGTGACCCTGACCAATCCGACCGCTGCTTATGATGTCGGGGTCTTCAATGATGCGGGCGGCTATCGCACCTTCGGAACATCCTTTGAGATCGGTGGGCTGGTCGATGGCGCATCGACCCGGGCAGATCTGGTCGGCGCGATCCTCAATTGCTTCACCGGGTCACCCCCGCCCCCTCCTCCAGCACCGCTGGCAGACTTCGTTGCATCGCCGACCAGTGGTGAAGCGCCGGTCGCGGTCTCCTTCAGCAATTTATCGACCGGAGATATCACCGGGTACTCGTGGAACTTCGGCGATGGTGGCGGTTCGACGGCGCAAGATCCTTCCCACACCTACAACAGTGCCGGCACCTACTCCGTGACCTTGACGGCGACCGGCCCGGGGGGCTTTGACACGGCGACTTGTACTTCATGCATCGTCGTCACCGACCCTCCACCATCCCCACCGGTGGCTGGCTTCACCCCCGATTCAGCGGGTGGAGAAACGCCGGTCGTGGTTTCCTTCAGCAATTCGTCGACCGGCGACATCACCGGTTACTCGTGGAACTTTGGCGATGGCGGCAGTTCGACGGCGGTGAATCCGTCCCATACCTACAACAGTGCAGGAACCTACACCGTGATCTTGACGGCGACCGGCCCGGGGGGCTTTGACACGGCGACTTGTACTTCATGCATCGTCGTCACCGACCCTCCACCGCCACCACCGGTGGCTGGTTTCACGCCCGATTCCGCCGGTGGTGAAGCCCCGGTGACCGTCTCCTTCAGCAATTCTTCGACCGGCGACATCAGCGGATACTCGTGGAACTTTGGCGATGGGGGCAACTCGACTGCACCGAATCCGTCCCACACCTACACCACTGCCGGCACGTACAGCGTGACGTTGACGGTGACCGGCCCGGGTGGCTCCGACATGGCCAGTTGTGGCTCGTGCATCGTGGTGACCGATCCGCCGCCACCGCCTCCCACCGCGCCGGTGGCTGGTTTCACCGCCGATTCATCCGGTGGCGAGGCTCCGGTGACCGTCTCCTTCAGCAATTCGTCGACCGGAGATATCACCGGGTACTCGTGGAACTTCGGCGATGGCGGCAGTTCGACGGCACAAAACCCGTCTCACACCTACAACAGTGCCGGCACCTACTCCGTGAGTTTGACGGCGACCGGCCCGGGGGGCTCCGACACGGCGGTTTGCAGCTCGTGCATCGTGGTGACCGATCCGCCGCCACCGCCTCCACCAGCGCCGGTGGCGAGTTTCATCCCGAATTCATCCGGTGGTGAGGCTCCGGTGACCGTCTCCTTCAGCAACTCGTCGACCGGAGACATCACCGGGTACTCGTGGAACTTCGGCGATGGTGGCAGTTCGACGGCGCAAAATCCGTCCCACACCTACAACAGTGCCGGCACCTACACCGTGACATTGACGGCGACCGGCCCGGGGGGTTCTGACACGGCAACTTGTGGATCATGTATCGTCGTCACCGATCCACCACCACCACCGCCACCGCCTCCATCCACCTCCCTCTACTACATCTCGTTCCTGTCGACCACCACGGTGCCAGGTCTGGGCAGCGTACGTGATGAAGATATCGTCACTTACGATGCCGGGACCGATACCTGGGCCTGGTATCTCGACGGCAGCGATGTGGGGATCGGTGGTACCGACATCAATGCTCTCAGTGTTCTTGCCGATGGCAGTGTGCTGGTTTCCTTCAACTCCGGTTCATTTTCATTGCCGGGTCTCACTGGTGGGCCCTCCGGAACCACGGTGGAAGATAGCGATCTGGTGCTGTTCACGCCGACCACCACCGGCTCCAGCAGTGCGGGCTCCTGGTCCTTCTATCTCGATGGATCGGACTGTGCACTCACGACCAACGGTGAAGATATCGATGGGGTTTGCTATCTGGATGATGGCACCTTGCTGATATCGACGCTGGGCACGGCTCGTGGCGCTGGGCCGACCAACCGCGATGAAGATGTGATGTTATTCACTCCCACATCCGTCGGCTCTGCCAGCGGCGGATCCTGGACCACCTTCTTCGATGGAAGCGATGTCGGATTCTCCAACAGCGGTGGTGAAGATCTCAATGCCATCAGTCTCGATTTCGATGGAACACTGCTCTTCTCGACCCAGGGCACATACTCCGCCTCGGGATCATCCGGTGCCGACGAGGATGTTTCGCGCTTCACCGGTAGTTTTGGCAGTTCTACATCGGGAATCGCAGAACTGATTTTCGACATGAGTGCCCTCGGCATCTCAACCAGCGAAGATATCGACGGAATTTCGATCCGCTGATATCGACTCGACGGTAACGTTGGATTGCGGCCCCGCTGTGGACACGGCGGGGCCGCTTTTTTCAACAAAAGTGGAGTCTCTTTTTTGCTTAAACTAGTGTTGTTTTCTTCGCTGGGGGATAGCCTCAGGGGGTGTGCAAGATGAGGGAATTTGCAGATAGGATGGGTCCGATGAAGTCCGCTTCCAGTGAAGGTCAGTCTTCGGATGATGACGATGCTGATCTGCTACTGAAGTGGTTCGAGAATCACGGTGAAGATCGAACTGAACCGGCGGGAGAGATCCTCATGTCTGCCGGAGAAACCCCGCGCTGGATGGCCAGGATCGACAGCGGAATCGCCGCGGTTCTCGATGGTGACGGAGCCGAATCGCACACGCTCACCGTCGGTGACCTCTTCGGAGAACTGGGGCTGGTGGGGAAGCGAGTTCGTACGGCAACAGTCCAGGCAGTTTCTCGGGTCTCCTTGAAGGTGCTCTCCTATCAGACGATCGATCGGTTTCGTGGTGAGAGCCTGGAGCAGCGCAGTTTATTTGACCAAGCTCTCTCGGAGTTGATCGCATCTCGGGTACCCGATCCACTCGGGCCCGATGGTGGGTGGGTCGCTCTGGTCGCACACGATCAGAAAAAGGACCAGCTGGAGCAGTTGGTCTGCCAATACCAGCAGACTCTCTCGAACTACAAGATCGTCGCCACCAGGACCACCGGTTCGAGGCTGTCGTCGCAGTGTCAGTTGCCGGTGCGGAAGTTGGTCTGTTCCGGACCTCTGGGGGGAGACCTGGAGATCGGTGCGATGGCCGCTCGTGGTCAACTGGAAGCGGTGATCTTTCTGCGCGACGGGCTCTCCAGTCATGCCCATGGATCCGACATCGATGCTCTGGTCCGCGCTTGCGAGATCGCTGAAGTCCCCTGCGCGACCAACCGAGCTACCGCCCTGATGGTCCTCCAGTCGCTGCCAAACGGCGACTCCGAGGGATCCTCGCCTTGTTGAAGTTACCGGTTCCAGATACCTTGGTGATGGTTGCGGCTGCGGATTCGGGGTCACCATGAGCCACCATCCTGGAAGAGGAGCCTGATGAAGACGGGAATCGAGGTCAAGGATCCGGTCACGACCGGAATTCTCGATCGCCTGATGGACCAGCCTGCTCCATTCCTCGAGGTGCTCCATGCGATCCAGGATCACCACGGATATCTGTCAGAACCCGCACTTCGTCTGGTCGCCGAGCGATTCCAGATCCCCATCAGCGACCTCTACGGCACCGTGACCTTCTACCACTTCTTCCAGCTGGAGCCGAAACCACTCCCCGATATCCGCATCTGCGAGAACTCGGCTTGCTGTCTTCACGATCTGGATGCCATCTCCAAGGAGGTGGTCGATGCCGATCTGGGAGTCGCTCATTCGGGACAGGTCGAGAAGATCTCCTGTCCGGGACGATGTGATATGCCGGTTCCAATCCTGATCGGGGAGAAGTTTTTCCATCATGCCCGGGCCGGTGCCATCGACAACATGACTGCAGCGACGATGCCTCTTCCGCCGCAAACAGGCCTGGAAGAGTGCCTCTTCAGAGACATCCGGGATGGAATCGGCTCCCTCGAAGGCGCGCGATCTCACGGAGCCTGGCAGAGCCCCAAACTGGCGGCCTCCGATCCTCAAGAGGTGCTTTCGCAGTTGAAGGAGAGTGGCCTTACCGGCAGAGGCGGAGCAGGGTTTCCCACCGGAATCAAGTGGGATGCGGTTCGTAACGAGAGCCGTGGACCCAAGTACATCGTATGCAATGCAGATGAGAGTGAGGTGGGTTGCTTCAAGGACCGCCTCCTGATGGCGCACAGTCCCCATGCAATGCTCGAGGGGATGGCCTGTGCAGGCCTGGTGACCGGCGCCGAGATCGGCATCGTCTACCTCCGATGGGAATACCCGGAGATCCTCGAATCGCTGCAGGTCGCCATCGATGAAGCGACCGCGGCGGGCTTACTCGGAGAAGATGCCTGTGGAACCGGCAGGCCCTTTCGGATTGTCATCCGACGGGGAGCCGGAGCCTACATCTGTGGCGAAGAGACTTCGCTGCTGAACTCGCTGGAGGGCAAGCATCCGTTCCCCAGGGAAAAACCACCTTTTCCCACCACTCATGGTCTGTTCGATTTACCGACGGTGGTCAACAACGTCGAGACCTTCTGCGCAGTCCCGGCGATTCTTGAAAAGGGTGGAGCGTGGTTCAACGGCCTCGGGCTGGGGGATCATGCCGGAACCCGTGTCTTCAGCGTTTCAGGAGATATTTCCCGCCCCGGAAATTACGAGGTTCCTGTCGGCACCTCACTACGAGAACTGCTGGAAACTCATGCAGGGGGTACACCCGATGGAAAAACGATCCAGGGTGTGACGATGGCCGGAATCAGTGGCGGATTCGTTGGAGCCGCCGACCTCGACGTGGCCCTCGATCCAGCATCGCTGACCGATCTGGGAGCGATGCTCGGAGCGGGCGGAATCATCGTGCACGATGAGACACGCTGCATGATCCAGGCCGCTCGCGAGAGTATGCACTTCCTCGCACAGGAATCTTGCGGGAAGTGTTTTCCCTGTCGGATCGGAACCGTGAGAGTGACTGAACTGCTCGATGAACTGATCGAGCATTCATCGGGTAATCCGGTGATTCGCGCCAATCCACTCGAAGAGTTGGCTGATCTTGAAGAGGTTCTGGAAGAGACCAGTGCCTGTGGACTTGGGATGGCAGCGCCCTTCATCACCAGAACCCTGAAGAAGTACTGGCCGGATGTGGTTCAAAATTACATCGACGGCCAGAAGACTTCGAATCCGGCTAATCCGCGTAAAGGAGATTCAGGTGAGTGATTCGGTGATGAATCTCGATGGCCAAGAAGTGTCTTTCGAGAAGGGCGAGACGGTGCTCGAGGTCGCTCGACGCCAAGGAACCTTCGTTCCGACACTTTGCTGGGATGAACGACTCGATCCTTATGGCTCATGCAGGTTGTGTGTTGTCGAGGTGGAAGGCCGTCGGATGCCAGCATCTTCCTGCACACTCCATGCAGAAAAAGGCATGGTGGTTCGCACAGGGAGTGAAAAGCTGCGGAGGATGCAGAGCACCCTGGTCGAGATGGTTCTTTCCGAAAATCCTGACGATGAATGCCCGAGGTGCAGGGATCTTGGAAGTTGTGAGCTCCATGATCTTGCGACCGAGTTCAAGGTTGGCCGCAATCGCTTTCTGGGAGCGACGAGCAACGCTTCGAAGGACGATTCCAATCCCTTCCTGTTGCGCGATTACGACCGCTGTATCTCCTGTTATCGGTGTGTGCGAATCTGCGACGAAGTGGAAGCGGATCATGCCATCACCATGACAGGTCGTGGCTGGAACAAAGGCATCGCCACCGCATTCGATGGTCTCTTGATGGGTAGTGAATGCACCCTTTGCGGGCAGTGTATCTACACCTGTCCTACAGGGGCGCTTGCCGACAAGAAGATGGTCCATCAGGGATCCATCCCTGGAGAGGTCGAAGTCACTCGCAGCGTGTGTCCCTATTGTGGTACTGGCTGCTCCATCAATCTTCATTCCAGAGATGGAAAGATGATCGGAGTTACGCCGGTCCTCGACGGCCCGGTCAACGAGGGCGCTCTGTGTGTCAAGGGTCAGTTCGGGTTTGATTTCGTCAACTCCGAAGATCGGCTGACGATGCCGCTGATTCGAAAAGAGGGCGAGTTGACTTCCGTCTCCTGGGACGAAGCTCTCGACTACACCTCGGCACGCTTCAAGAGTATTCGAGCGGACCATGGCCCAAAGGCGTTCTACGCCATCGCCAGTGGCAGAGCTCCTGGCGAAGGGGCTTACATGTTACAGAAGTTCACTCGAGCAGTGATGAACTCGAATCAGGTCGATAATTGTTCGCGTGGCTGACACAGTCCAACGGTCGCCGGTCTGGTGGCATCGATTGGACGCGGAGCAATGTCGAACTCGATTCCCGAGATCGAGGATTGCCCGATGATGTTGTGTGTGGGAACCAACATGACGGAGTGTCATCCGATCATCGCGGTGCGTGTGAAGAAGGCGGTTCGTAAGGGGGCGAAGCTCTACGTGGTCGACCCACGGAAGATTCCACTGACCGAGTACGCTACCGGCCATCTTCCTCTGCAGCTGGGCTCCGATGTCGCACTCTTCAACGCGATGGCCAACGTGATCATCCAGGAAGGGCTCGCAGACCTGGACTACATCGAGAATCGCACGGAGGGCTTTGAGCAGTTGAAGACGCATCTCGAGTCTTTCACGCCAGAATACGCCGAGGGCGTGACCGGTGTTCCGGCAGAGTTGATTCGTGAATGCGCCATCGCATATGGATCAGCAGAGCGCGCTGGAATCTATTACACTCTTGGAATCACCGAACACATCTGCGGAGTTGCCAATGTCCAGAGCCTCTGCAATCTGGCACTGATCACCGGCAACCTGGGGAAAAGTAGTGCAGGGATCAACCCGTTGCGTGGCCAGAACAACATCCAGGGTGCCGGAGATTGCGGCGCCTTGCCCAACAACTACCCGGGATTTCAGTCGGTCGAAGATCCGGCCAGTCAGGCCAAGTTCGAAAAGGCCTATGGCGTTCCGATGGACCCGGTCAAGGGGATCACCAAGATCGCAGCGCTCGATCATGCCGTCGATGGTCGAGTCAAAGCGATGTGGATCTGTGGTGAGAACACACTGGTCACCGATCCGGATGTCAAGCACACGACCAGAGCCCTCGAGTCGCTGGATTTCCTGGTAGTTCAGGACATGTTTCTCACCGACACGGCGAAGAAAGCAGATGTGGTCTTTCCCGCAGCGGCATTCACCGAGGTCGATGGTTTCTTCACCAACTCCGATCGAAGAGTGCAACGCCTGCGGCAGGCAGCCGTTGCGCCGGGAGAAGCAAAGCCGGACTGGTGGATCATCGCCGAAGTCGCCAAGAGGATGGGTACCGAAGTCGATTTCGAATACGCCAGCAGTGAAGAGGTGTTTGACGAACTGGCTTCCCTGTCTCCCATCTATGAGGGGCTCAACTACGATCGGATTGAAAGTGGAGATCTGGCATGGCCTGTCCCTGACCTCGATCACCCGGGAACTCCTGTACTGCACGAGGATGAGTTCCTCAATGGTAAGGGCAAGTTGCAGTTGCTGGAGTACAAGCCACCCTCTGAGAATCCCGATGAAGAGTATCCATTTTACCTGACCACGGGACGTCGATTGCCGACCTATCACAGCAACACCATGACCGGCCGGTCGATAGGATTCAGGATCCTGGTGCCCAATGAATGGCTCGAGGTCCATCCTGCGGATGCTGAGAAACTAGAGCTCGAAGATGGCGACTGGGCAAAAATCCGCTCGCGGCGGGGTGACGTGACGACTCGCGTGGCCATCACCAAGACATCTCCGCGCGGGACCATGTTCATGAGTTTTGCCTTCCCTGAGGATACGATGACCAACGACATCACCAATCCAGATGTGGATCCCATCACGGAAACTCCCGAGTTCAAGGTCGCTGCGGTAGAGGTGACCCGTGTAGAGGCTCCGGTAGGATTCGGCGCAGAGCCTGCATTGAGAGCCAGCCCCGGACGGGATCACTAGGCGATGGTCAGCGAATCGACCGGTTTTTCGGTCACCGCCCATGGGGGTGAGTTCGGCGTCAGTGGCACTGCAAACCTCAGGATCCAGCAGAGCCAGGCGCTGTTGAGTGGTCCGGACGGCCAGCGTGGGACCATCGATCTTCATACTGCTCGTGCTGAAATCCTCGGCAGTTGTATCAGTGTTCGATCTGCGCAGGGAAATCTCGCCTTTTCGATGAGGGATTCCGCTGTGTTTGCCGAGGTGCACTCCTGCGCGCCTCTGGAACTCTCCGATCAACTGGAAGAAATGGCCAGGACTCTGAGAAAGCGACGGTGGGGACCGGGCAAGATCTTGTGGGTCTCTCTGGCGATCCTCTCCAGCATCGCCATCTTGTTGTATTTTGGTATCGTTCTGGCGGTCGGACTGTTGATCCCTCTGGTTCCCATCTCCTTCGACCAGAGTCTCGGGAAAGCCGCACACCAATCGATGCTAGGCGATCAAATCGTCTGTACCGACGAGGTGGTCAATTCTGCGATGACTCGGATCCTTGATTCCCTCAGCCCCCATCTCGCGATCGAAGGACTCGATCCAGAACTTGTGGTGGTGGAGAGCGAACTGGTCAATGCCTACTGTCTGCCGGGTGGTTATGTCACGGTCTTCACCGGGCTGCTGCTGGCCGCGGACAGCGCCGATGAGGTGGCGGGAGTGATCGCCCATGAACTGGCCCATGCCACCGGGCGCCACGGACTACGTCAGTTGATCCAGTCGCTTTCGTTGGCGGCGTTGGTTCAGGCGGGCTTCGGAGATTTGTCCGGGGCTGCGGCTCTGGGTGGAGGAATGGAGTATCTGATCGTGCAGGGATACAGCAGGGATCATGAAACCGATGCAGATCAAGTAGGGCTCAAGATGCTTCAAGCGGCGGGCTGGGATGGCTTTGCGATGGCGACCTTCTTTGACAAAT
>DUAN01000171.1 GCA_012960845.1 Planctomycetota bacterium
CGCAACTGAAAGCGACGTTGCACCTCTGGCCTTCTCATGTCGAGAAAACGATACTGGAATCGCAGTTCATCGTTGACCAGATCACCCCCTGCAAGATCGAAGGGCAGTGCGGGGCAATCGCCCACCATCGTCGCAACCGTGGCGATCACTTCGATCTCACCGGTCATCAGGCGAGGATTCTTCATCCCATCGGGACGAGCTTGGATCCGCCCTGTCACCTGGAGAACCTGTTCGGAACGTAACGAGGTGAGTTCTGCTCCGTCGACCGTTTCGGGTGAAAGGGTCACCTGAGTGCGACCATAACGATCGCGCAAATCGATGAATCGCAACCCACCGTGATCCCGGATGGTATCGATCCAGCCGACCAGAGTGACTTCCTCGCCGACATGTTCGGCACGAAGTTCTCCACAGGTATGGCTTCTCAGCATTTCAGTTCCCTTTCTCCACGCGAGATCTGATCCGCTTTGATTCTACGCCAATGCAGAGTTTCGGCCACCATTCCCGGAAAGAGTTCCACTGGCCAACTCTGACACGCCAAGGAGCGATGCCATCTCGCTCCAGCGGATGCCCTTGGGAGCGTTTTCGAGCCATCGCTCGATCTCGGCGATGGCTGCTCGCCGCAACTTCTGCCCTGCGTCGAGATCCCCGGCTTGCTCCCGTACCTGGGCCCACCAGAAGAGGACCGAAGCATGGCCATGGCGAGTTTCCAGTCGAACCACCCGTCGCCAGGCATTGCGAGCGACCCGCTCCTTTTCCTCGAGCGATGCGTGAGCGCTTCTTTCCAGCGATAACCAGGTCGAGATGGGTTGTGCACGCAATCGAAGCGCATCGAGGGCTGCGATTTCAAGCCAATGATGAGCCTCTTCCTCTTGATGCCTTCGCAGCAACACCCGTCTTCGATCGAGCGCATTGCGTGCCCTGCGCATTCCAAACGGCTCCGGATCCGATCCTGGCTCGGGGATCGCTCCGGCAGCGATTTTTCGCCGCTCGTTCTGTGCCAGTGCGTTCTGCCCGACTCGATCGAGCAGTTCGACTCGTTCTCGTCGCAAAGCTCCGAGGTCTCGATCGGTTCCTCGCACTCGTAATGTCGTCAGTCCACGATCGAGCAAACTCATCGCTTGCGAGAGGAGACCGCTGGCAAAAGCACAACGACTCTCGAGGATGATGTGGCGAGCATGCACATCAATCGTCTCTCGCTCATGAGGCGCTCGATGGGGCGGTGTTGCCTGCAGGATCTGCCGCGCCGTCAGCGGTCGACCTGCCGCCAGTTCCGATGCGGCGACCAACAGGTTGCCTTCCCAGGCGACGATGCCCGCCGGTCCGTCGAGCACCAGTGCCTCCTCGAGACAACGGGAAGCTCCCTTGATCCAGCCTGCTCCCGCCTCGCAGCGAGCCAACAGCAGCAATGCCCGGGGTAACTGACCTCGACAGTGTTGCCTCGCCTCGTCCACCAATGGTGCGATCTCTTGCAGTACCAGTGCCTCTTCTCCGAGACGAAGAGAAGACTCCGCGGCCTCGATTGCCGCAGCCAACGCCACTTCTTTTCGATGCTCTTGACGACAAAGATGACGATGCCAACAGCTCCAGATCCGCAGGGATCGTAGATCCTCCTTGGCTCTCGCTCGCAGACACTGAGCCTCGGCAATGTGGCGCGAATGGCCAGTCCTCATCGCATCTGCGAGAACCTGATCGGAGAGATCCAATGCTTGCAGACGAGCTCCCCTGGACAGGGCGCTACGGCAGCGCTCCAGCCGAACATCGTTGATCATCTCATCGGGGCACTCCGAGTCGTCCATCTCGAACTGGGGAACGGTGCCGACTCCACGCCTCGCCAGCGTTCGGAGGATGCGAGAGTGTTCGATGGCCACTCTGGTCTTCTCGCGCCGGGTCTCCAGATCATCCTGGGTCGGCATCACCACTTCTTCAAGCAACGCCAGAGCCGTGCGTGGATCTCCATCTCGACGGCTGGTGTCAGCCCTGCGTCGTGCCAGGCGCAACGAGGCCACGCTGCCGGGCTGCTGGCTTCGAGCCGAAATCCTCCATGCTCGATCACGCTGCGATGAGTTCCCCAGATGATCCTCGACCAGGCCGAGCAACTCGGCCCAGCGCGGTACCATCGGTTCACGGAGCAGGTCAACCAGCGGACCCAGCAGTTCTGAAAGACGTGCCGCATCACCAGAGACCCGCGCCTCATCCTCGAGCCAGGGTTCGAGACAGCGAGCCGCCAGTTCCGTCTGCCCGGCACTCAGTCGATGGTGAGCCACTGCCAGAGGATCGAGTCCTTCGAGGCTTGCGGCACGTTCGTGCAGTTCTCTCCTCCGTGCGGGATCGAGCCCGACCAGCACCCCTTCCGCCTGGAACGGTTCACGCCAGTGCAGATCACCGTCGATACGTATCCACTGATGCTGAACCAGTCCAGCAGCGATCGACGGCATCGACCCGAGAGGAATCGATGCGACCTTTGCGACGGCGTGACCGGAGGCAGGAGCGCCCAGCACTGCCAGCGCTTCAAGCAAAGCACGGTCATCTCTTGCAAGTCTCTGACACTCACCGACGACACGATCTCTCCAACGATCCTCTGGATGACCGGAAGATTTGTTCCAGATCCAGCGAAGACCATCATGGCCCAGTTCTCCGCTTCTGATCCTGCCGATGAGGATCCGCTCCCAGATCGACGGGCTCCCTGCACCCCACTGGATCAGCCGTCGATGAAGCCTGGGTTCGACACTGCCGCCAGGAAGCGCCGCTTCGAGCCAGTGATCCAGCCCGATGGCTAAGACGTGATCGGTCCGGACGATGATCGGTTGGCTGTTCGCCAGCGAAGAACCAACATAGCCCCCCGGCATCGTGGGACTGTCGATCCACCAGAGCAATTTGCAACCGCTGTGCTCGCTCCACTGCATCGCTTCTTGTAACGCTGGATTCCCCGCACCGGGGTCTTCGACCTTGACCACCATCATCGCACACCCGCTCGGAATCGATCGCGACAGTTGGAGTCGATGGTCGGTCGCCGTGCTGTCCAGATCGATCACCGGAAGTCCTGCGATCATCAGGTCGGTTCGAACTCTTCGGGCGATCTTACGACGATCTCCCTCTCGGCGGTGGAGGTGCACCACGGTGCCCCCCACTTCTCTGCGCTGGAGCAATGCCTGCCGCAGCAGATCGGGCAGTTCGGAGCCGATTCCAGGATAGCTCACCTGAGCGACCAGAGATTCGATCGATTCCGCGGCACATTCTCCCTCTTCAGCAGGAAATGAGCGCTCCAGCAACGCCAGCACTTCCCCCGCATGAAGAGGTCGATCGTCGGGTCGTTTCTCCATCATCTTCTCGATCAGTCGCCGTGCAGCCTCGGGCAGTCCCGGACGAAGGTCATCGATGGGAGTCGGATCTTCCTGCAGGTGAGCTCGACCCAGGCTGGATCGATCGAACTGCTGAAACGGCAACTTTCCACACCACCACTGATAGAGCAGTACACCCATCGAATAGATGTCTCCACGAGCATCGGGTCTTTCCCCGAGCCACTGCTCCGGTGGCATCGCATGAGGAGTACCGAGGATCTTTTCCTCGGACGGATGTCCTTCACGCTGACAGAGTCCGAAGTCGAGCAGCACCGGCTCCAGTGGCTGGCCCTCACAAGCTTCTTCCCTCAGCCGAACATTGTCAGACTTGAGATCTCCGTGAACCCAACCATTTCGATGCATGAAGGCCAGAGCCTGAAGAATCGGACGAGCCATCGCCAACCAGTCGGGAAACCAGCAGCTGCCGGCCAGATCGGTAGAGACGGGACCGGAGAGCACTTCACTGCTGAACCAGCGCGCTCCATCCTGGGCATCGATGCCGTATTCATGGACCGCCAGGATCGAAGGATGTCGGAGCCGGGTCAGATGTTGATATTCCCGCAGATGGCGCTGTCCAACAGGCCCCTCCGATTCAGCGGAATCGACCCGCTTGATCGCCACCAGATCGTCATCGATCGGGTCGAGACAGAGCCAGACCTCTCCCATTCCCCCTCGCCCCAGCAGGGATCGAGGAATGAAACGACCCGAGATCGGTCGATTTCCAGAGGAACGGTCCTGGATGGCCACATGACTCCTGATTCACGGGAGAAAGCGCTCCTCCCGGCTAATTCTACGACGCTCTGCTCGATTCGTCAGCCTGCCCCCATCGCAGGGGCGAAGGTAAACGATTCGAGCGAACATCTGGATTCTTTGGGTAACACCGATAAAATGGGGTAGACCGCCTTCAAACCCCTCTCACACCGTTCAGGTTAGGTATTTTTGATGCTCCAGTGGCCCGTTGCGACCCCCAGTACCCGACGCCATGACTCAGCCCCCCCAGCGAGGCTGCTGCTACCGAGCCTGATCCTCTTGCTGCTGTCGCCGATGCCTCACCTCGAGGGGCAGGTCTCTGGAATTGTCATCGATGGGACGACTCAGAATCCGATCCCCGGAGCATTGGTGACCTGGCAAGCGACCTTGCAACGTACCGTCGCCGCTGCCGATGGAACCTTCACCCTCGATGGTGTCAACGGCACCTTGCTGGTGATCGCCGGTGCCAGCAAGGGGTACTACAACTCGAGCATCATCGTCAGCACCCCGGCCAACTCGGTGCAGATCGAACTCGATCCGGTACCGGTCTCTGACGATCCCACTTACGCCTTCGTCATTCCTGACCAGTGCTCGGTATGTCATCCAGAGCAGTTCACCCAGTGGGAACCATCCCGGATGGCGATGACCGGTCTCAACAGTTGGGTCTACGACCTGTTCGACGGCAGCGGATCTGCCGGCGGCAGCGGCGGATTTGTCTACTCCCGTGATTCCGCTCATGCCTCTGCCGATCCCTCGGGGCACTGCGCCTCTTGCCACCAGCCGGAAGGATGGATCGCCAATCCGCTGCAACCGCTCGATCCACTGGCAGGCCCCCTGACCGATCCCCAGCGCCGAGGAGTCTCCTGTGAAACATGCCACAAGATCGCAGATGTGAATGAGAACCAGCTCAATGCGACCGGCTTCGTCCCCGGGGCAGTGACCGTCACCCGTCCCGATACCAGTGGCCTGATCGAGCAGGTGATGTACGGAATGCTCGGAGATGTCGATTTCAATCTGGTGAACCAGATGCGCGGTAGTTATCAGCCACAACTGGCTGCCGAAGCGTGCGCCGTGTGCCACCAGTACAGCAACGACCCGGACCACGACAATGACTTCAACGAGAGCAGCAGTGTTGCGGCCCAGGAGACCTATTCGGAGTGGAAGAACTCACCTTACGGTGATCCCCAGGATCCTCTGTATCAGAGTTGCGTCGATTGCCACATGCCGCCCTTTTCCGATGTGCCGGTCGAGGCGTGCGCTGCAATGTTCCCTCCACTGCTGAGAGATCCCAGCACCGTTCACAGCCATGACATCCAGGGGACCTCGGCCCAGTTCCTCGAAAATTCTGTGACGATGACTCTGGCAGCGGAACAGGTGGGAGACTCCCTGGTGGTCGATGTACAGATCGTCAATGATCAGGCGGGTCACTCGGTTCCGACCGGAGTCACCCTGCGTAACATGATTCTCAAGATCGAAGCGACCGGACCTGCAAATCAATCGTTGTCCCAGACCGCTGGCGACACCATCGCTCCCCTTGGAGGGATCGGAGATCCCGCCACGGGTCACTTCGCAGATCTGCCCGGCAAGTTGTTTGCCAAGGTCAATCAGGACATCTCAGGGAACTCGGGGGTGCTCTTCACCGAAGCGACCTCGATCCTCCTCGACACTCGCATCGCCGCTCTGGCCACCGACAACACCAGTGTTACCTTTGACATCAGTGGCATCGATGGCGAAGTGAATCTCGCGGCTCGTTTGATTTACCGACGTGCAACGCGCGCCCTGGTCGATGCCAAAGGCTGGAGCACCGATGGTCTGGGGCAGCCTCTTGCCGATGCTCAGGCACCCCACTTCGGTCATCTGATGGAGTCGAGCGATCTGATCGTAGCGGTCACTTCATCCACACCACCCTTCCTCTTCCAGATCCCTGCGCTGATGATCGGTAGCCAGGGTGAGGCAGATTTTCAAATTCACCAGGTTTCCGGAGCTGCCATCGATTGTGGAGCCTTCGCCGTCGGTGTTCGCAATGATCCGACCTGGCTCACTCCCACCCAGGTGACCGGATCTGCGACCTTGACCGATCTCGATGGCGGTGCCGGACCGGAGTTCTTCGAGATCAGTCTGTTCCCCGACGGCTGGACCGCAGCGGTGGTTTTTGACTTCCTGCTCATCGATACGCTGCAGTTCCCCCAGGTCACGACGCTGCTGACCACCACGTACACCGATCTCGGCATCGACCCTGCGGCTCCGCCGAGCGGTGACATCTTGACCTTTGCCGACGACCTGGGAGTCCCGGGGGTGACCAACCTGGTCTCCTCTGCCGGAGGGCAGGGGTACTCTCCGGCGTTCGCTGCTGCGCCCGAGATCATCTTCAATGACAACCCAGCCTTCAGCCGTGGCGATTGCAACGGCGACGGGCTGATCGATATCGGCGATCCGATCTTCACCCTCGGCTTCCTCTTCAACTCGGTCGGTTCCATCCCCTGTGACTCCAGCTGTGATGCCAATGATGATGCGCTGATCGATATTGCTGACCCGGTGCGGGTGCTGTCATTTCTCTTCTCCGGAGCACTACCGCTACCGCAACCCACCTATCCGATCTGCGCCGAGGACCCGACGCCAGATATCCTCGAGTGCACCGCAGACATCTGCCCCTGATCCGATCGAGATCCGCTAGCGGATCAATCGAACGCCCCGCCGGACCAGGCCCGCAACAAGCGGATCGGACTCCAACCGGTCACCTCATGTAGACGGCACAGATCATCGCCATGGAGCTTTCGCTCCCGCTCCAGTCGACGCTGGTCCGCCGACAGTCCCTTGCGAGCGGTGCCCTCGATTCCGGCACGACAGCCGGCCACTCCGAGGCCAGCGCACACCTCGATGATGTCGCGGGCACAGGTCACCAGGTGGGCCCCGTCGCGGATCAGCAGATGACAGCCCTGATGGCTGGTGGATTCTACCGGACCCGGTACTGCACACACTTCACACCCCTGGTCGAGTGCATGGCGAGCAGTGCCCATCGAACCCGATCGCAGGGTCGCCTCGACCACCACCACTGCGACGCTACAGCCACTGATCAGCCGATTCCTGTGAGGAAAATGATGGGGCCGGGGAGCAGTACCGGGAGGATATTCACTGATCAGGGCCCCCCCACACTGCACAATTCTTCGAGCGAGCGGCCGGTTTTTGGCGGGGTAGATCGCCGGTAGCCCGTTCCCCAGCAGAGCCATCGGAGGAGCGAATGGTGCAGGAGCCAGTGATGGCGTCATCGTTGGCGCCGCCGATCGCTTGGCCTCCTCGCATCCGAGTAGCGCTCCATCGAGAGCCGCCGCATCGATACCGAGTGCCAGACCACTGACGATCCTGAAACCGCTCCTCGACAGTTCAGCGGCGAGCTGGAAGGTCCATCGAAGTCCTGCGACACTCGCTTTTCGACTACCGACGATGGCGATGATCGGTCGGCCCATCGGTTTGTTGCCGCAGATCCACAGTTCCTGTGGCGGCCGAGCGATCCACCGCAAGGGCTCGGGCCACTGGTGGCAGCTGGGTTTCCACAGCCGGGGATCTTCCAGCGACGAGGAGGATCCAGCGGTGCTTTCGCCCCTTCTCTCTGGTCGAAGCAAATCTGGCCACTCCATCGTTCCTCCATCGTTGCTCCATCCGTTGCTCCATCCGTTGCTCCATCGTTGCTCCATCGTTGCTTCATCGTTGCTTCTCTCGGTCCTCCTCCCCGGTAAGATGACTCGGGCGATCGCTGGTTCCACCTCGGGGTTGAGCACAGTGCCCGGATTCGGAGCATCTGTTCACCCGTTCATTTCACCGCACTATTCTGACTCAATCGAGCCACCGCAAATCATCTGACAGATCCCGAAGCACTTATAATAACAAGGCTTATGTAACTTCTGAAATGATTGGCACTGTCGTTGCATCCTACCCAGTGCGCCACCGAGCGACCGCAAGAACGAAACCAGTACGGAGAATCGAATGCAAAAGACCACCGATCGTCAATACAAGAGCAGTTCCTTCCAGACCACCAAGCAGTGGGTTCACTTCAATCTGCAACACGATCTACAGAACTGTCGTGGATGCCGTCAGAGCGCCAGGCGGAGATTGCAAGACGACATCGATTCCTCGCACTGGTTCTGCAGCGATTGCCACGCCGGACGCTCCACTCCACTCTCGGTCCACCCGATGATTCGAGCATTGCTCGATGGTGAATCGGTACCGAGAGTTCGATGCGAACGAAGCGGAGCACGGATCCACTGGAATGAGGCGTGGATTTCCAGCGACTGCCGGCTAGTTTTGCGTCGCGAAGAGATGAAGCGAGACCAGGCGTTGCAGTCGATTGAACGCGCCCTCCAGTTGCTGGAGGACTCCTATCGTGGCCCTGAAGTTCCTCGCAAGATCGACTCGCTGGTGCCCGCGGTGGCTCACCACTGGGCACCCACGAAAACGGCCCCGATAGTTGCGGAGGCGGTCCAGTGGACCGAATCCCCGTGCGCCGGCACGATGATATAACCCCTCTTTTTGTAACCTCCGGAGGCACAGAATCGCAAGATCTCGTGCCTCCGGAGCACACTTAGTGTATCCTCTCGACGGGCGTTGCCGCCGCCCTGACAGTCCGTGAAAGGATCTCCTTCATGGTTCGTGCTTCCCTTGTGGCTCCGTGCCTATTTGTCATTGCACTGATGTCGACCTTGATCCCGACCTTGCTCTCGGTAGGATTCGGTGCCCAGCACACCTCCTATATCGATCAGTTATTTCGCGACTTCGAACGTCAACCTCTGGATTATCAGGGCCAAATCGCATTGAGAGCATTACGCAATCGGTTCCGCGAGGAATCGATACTCCACCCCCCAGCGACCGAGTTGGAACAGTTGCAGAGGATCGATGCAGTGCTCCTGTGCGCCTCTGGCCTGATCGATGACCGTCAGTACTTTGATGTCACCGGAAGCCGCAAATCGCCACTACAGCAATTACGATATGAATTGAGACAGATGCATCGAGAAACTCACCGCTTGAAATTGCTCTCTCTCGACTTCCAGCGACGGAACACCCCTTGATCACCCGTTCCATCGTCCGACTCCCCGGACTCCGCGGACTCCATGGAGCGTGGTCGTTGGCGCTGCTCTTGGGTTTACCCTGCTTGCTGGCCAGCGGCTGTGAAGGAACAGCGACTTCTCGGCGAGCAGATCGGGGAATCAACACAACCGTCTCACACCAGGAACAAACACTCTGGAGCCCGACCCTTTTCTGGAGTGGAGTCCGATTCCGATTCGAATTGATCCCCGGGCAGGAGAACCTGAAGCCGCAGTTTCTTCATGATGGACCGCGAGACATCCTCCGCATCGGCGATCGTCAGATCACCCTGGTCCGCACTCGATTCAAGGTCGGAGAGACCTTCTACAACTGGCCCGAAGATAGTGTCATCTGGATCTACCGGGTGGCGGATCGACAGCGCCCCTTTTTCCGCCGGCAGGGTTCCTTGCAACTGACCTGGATTGGCGATGGCAAGAATCCTGTAGTAGAAGAGCAGCGAGGGGATGGAACCATCGTGTGGACCCTGGCGGATGCTCGAGTCACTCGCGACCCCCAGGGAACAGTCCTCTACCAGGGACGGGGTCCAGACCTGAGGAAAAGTGGGCGGTGGAATCTGTTGCTCGATTCCCGTGGTGAGAGAGTCCAGGACTCCCGATGAAACCGCAGGAACCGCTCGCTGATCACCCCTTCGACCACCCTCCTGACCAGCTGGATTCGCGCCTCGAACAGTGGTGCCAGCAACATCAGCAGCCCAAATTCCGCGCCAAGCAAGTGCGTCAGCATCTGATGGACCAGCGCCTCTACGATCCAATGGAGATGACCTCGCTGCCGGCAGAACTGCGTCAACAACTGGCCGAAGGAATCCTCAGTTCTCCGCTGGTCGTCGCCGATCAGCTCGAATCCACCGATGGGACCATCAAGTTCCGTTTCATGCTGACAGACGGCCTCTCCATCGAGTCGGTCTGGATCCCGACCGACGATCGAGGAACCCTCTGCCTCTCCAGCCAGGTCGGTTGTGCTGCCGGTTGTACCTTCTGTGCCACCGGAACGATGAAGCTGACCCGCAACCTGCATCCGAGGGAGATAGTCGCCCAGTGGCTGGCAGTGCACGCCACCACCGTGGCTCAAGGACTTTGTGGTGTCACCCAGGTGGTCTTCATGGGGATGGGCGAACCACTCCACAACTATCCTGCGGTCTCCAGAGCGATCGATTGGTTTTCATCTGCACAGGGCTTTCAGTTCAGCCCTCGCAGGATCACCGTTTCGACCGTCGGAATCGTTCCCAAGATCGAGCAACTGGTCCACGATCATCCACAGGTCAGGCTCGCCGTCAGCCTTCACAGCGCAATCACGGAGACTCGTAACAGCATCGTTCCGATCAATCAACACCACTCCATCGAGGATCTGTCCGAGGTGCTGGTGAAGATTCGTGATGACTCTCGAAGAATCAGCATCGAATACGTGGTTCTTCCTGGCATCAATGATGGTTCGGAACAGGCGAAAGCGCTGGCTCTGTTCGCCGGAAAGTGCGGCGCACACATCAACCTGTTGCCGTTTCACCCTTACGAGGGTGCACTGTATGCCGCCGCGGGCGCGGCCGAGGTGGGTCAATTCCTATCACTGGTGCAGAAGCAATACGATGGTTCTGTCACCGCGCGACGCAGCCGTGGGCTCGACATCGATGGAGCGTGCGGTCAGTTAGTCCTGAACAATCTCAAGAAACCCGCCGCCTCGGATGATAGCGACCCGGATGCATCCAAAAAGAGGTGAGACCCCGACTCGCAGGATCTCACCTCTGTATCGCAATTTCATCGGTAGTGGCTAGCGCCCATCCTCGACAGGATCGGGAGCGGGTACAGGAGTCGGAACCGGTGCCGGTTTTGGCGCTGGTTTCGGCTTGGGCTTCTCCCACACGGGCTTTTTCGGTTTCGGCTTTGGCTTCTCCCAGACCGGCTTCTTGTCACCATCCTTGGGGGTGGCTTCCTTGGCTCCCTCCAGTTCCTTGGCGGCACGCTCCGCTTCTCGCTCACGGCGTACCTCCTCGAAGGAGCGCCCCTCTGGACGGCCAAACTTGGTCGAGGAAACCCCAGCATTGAGTGCGATCTCGTCGTAATTCTGTTCGAGGCTCAGTTCTCCATCCTCGAAGATCTTCTTGGTGGTTGGAACCTTGACCCAGCGATTGCGATCGTCGCTGAATCGGATTCGGGTGTATTCACTGTAGAATACCTCCTTCTTGACCACCGCAGGAGCTTGCCCCTCGCTCCATGTCTTGCTCAGAAGCAATCCGTCATCGACGGAGAAGGCATAGTTCAGCACCTGGTTACCGGCGAACGCCTTCAACTCGACGATCTTGCACGGTGTGCCGAGAATCTCTCCGTCATCCTTGAGGCTCGCGATGTAACCGTTCTCGGCGAAGGAGATGAAGAAATCGTCGATATGCTTGTCCCAAACGAACACGATGAGGGTCTTGCCGGCCAGTGGCGAAACCGCACCCATCGCCTTGACCCAGGCTTTCTCACCGTCGTACACCTGAACGAAGGTGAGAGGCTCGTTGTTCTGGGTCAGGCCGAGACCCGGTAGCTGCCACTCTTCACGAATCATCAAGACACCTTCTCCGGTGCGCTTGAGGAATCGTGCCATCTTCATGACGGTCTCGTTGGTCGGGTCGATCTTCTTGTTCTTGAATATCTCGACTCGATCAGTGATCGAGAGCAAGGTCTCACGCCCCCCGACCGCATCGAGGTATTTCTGGATCACCTCGAGGGCCGCGGGTTCGCTGGCAGGAATGCCCCCATCTCCGCCGAGAATGTCGTCGTCATCTGCGATCGGCTTGGGTTCCTTCGCCTCTTGAGATGGTTGCTCTGCTGGCGGCGGATCTTGAATTGAAGTCAATGCCTGAGCGGGATCAGTGAAGGTCAACGCAGTGACCAGTAGCAATCCCAGCAATAACATGAGACCGGTCAGGTATTTTCCGGCGAGAATTCCACGCTTCATCAAAAGTGGTCCTTCCTGGCTGTCGGACAGTAGTACTGCTCGACCTCGAGTCCTTTTTCTATCCTGCAGTGGTCGCATTGCGGTCCAACAGGGAGTGTTCGATTCAGAGTATCCCGTGATCCACGGAATTCGGAATCGAGCCTTCCAGGATACTCTCGATCGACCCTCGGGTCAAAACGACCCGGAGACCCCATTCAGGGCTTTCTCAGGGCCACTGGAAGCGGCAACCGGCGTCACCGCCGGAGTCGGATCCATCAAGTGAGCGAATCCTTCCCGACGAAGCCACGAACGAACCGTCTGTAGCGGTACGAACAGGCCCATGTGAGGAACCACCATCGGAGAGCGTTTGCCGTAGGTGTAGATCATGCTACTGATCCCGATCAGCTGACCTTTTCCCGAGAGGAAGATCCCACCCCCCGAATTTCCGAAAAATGTCGGAGCGCTGACCATCCAGAAGATCTCATCGCCGACCGGTTTGTACTGGGAGGAGATCTCCCCAAAGGTGGGGAGAGGTTGGTTTCCGAGGGGACAGCCGACGGCATAGACGGTGTCAAAGACCGACAACTTCAAGCACACCGGCTCGCTGGCCGATTCTGCGACGAAGGGCCAGGGAGAGGCTCGATCGACTCTCACCAGGGAAAGATCGGAGTCCTTGAGAGAAGCGATCTCCACCCCGCGAAACACCTCACTGCCGAGACGACCGATTTCCGGATCGAAGAAACGAATTTCATTGACCACGACATCATCGAGAGCGAAGTCTCGGACCTCTTCGACGACATGGTAGGCGGTGACAATCCAGGTCGCCCATAGATTTTCATCGACCATTTCACTGCTGACCACGACACCGCTACCGACGGTGCCATTTCCCCTCAACTGAACGATCGGATAGATCATCCGCTCGACCTTTTGCTGCTGGCTAGAGGCGGCCACAGGGACCGGGGCTGGAACCGTGGTCACGGCTGGAATCATCGATTCGATACGCGCCTCGATCCGTGAATCCAGGTCCTCGATGGTCTGACGAGTTCGATCGATTTCAGTGCCCACCCAGCGCTTCAATCCGGCGCTGGAGTGGTTCATCTGCTCGAGGATTCTGTCCCGCTCCTCCTCCAATATCGCGCTGGTGTAGGGAACACTGCTGGCTCCCTCGCCGATGACACTCCACTGATCGAATTTCACAACATCCAGAGGATCGAAGGCGGCGGTCTCGAGTGAAGCCGTTGGGGAGAGTTTCGCATCCGGATCCCCTGCGGTGAGGGCAACGTCGAGGAAGACGTCATGCCCCATCGCTTCGACCGGATCGATCTGACCGTCTCTTTTGGCCGATAACCCCCAGAAAAAGGAAGTCGCAACACAGATGATCAGAATTCCGCGTAATTGAGTGTGTATCTGCAACTTTACCCCGTTCCAGCACGAGACCTTCTGGTCACTGCGTGGCCTACCGGACAGGCTGGCCGACAGAGGAGAATACGATGGGATGGGAAGGTCGGGCAAAGTGACCGAGAGGCCACCAGTGCAGTATCGGCCCTGAATGGGGCGCTGCGGTGGCTGTCGACTTACGAGGCCGAGATCGGAGTGACCGTTTCCGGTTCAGCCGAGTCCCCCCCGGGATCGGAGGTGTAGATCAGTTTCAACAGGCGATCGGGCACGTGCACCACCCGGTCCGCAGGGCGTCCGCCGGTTTTTTTCACCACCGACTCCAGTTTCAGCGCCTGATCGATGACGAGGTTCTTGGGGGCATCGAGATCGACGGTGATTCGATCGACGATCTTCTCGTTGACCTGAACCGCCAGTGAGACCTGAGTAGGCTGGAGCAGTTCCTCGCTGTGCTCGGGCCAGGATTCTTCATCGAGACGATTCGTTTCTCCCAGCCCTTCCCACAATTCATGGGCCATGTGCGGAGCGAAGGGAGCCAGCAGTACCACGAAGGTCTTGAGGGTCTGCCGGTCCACCTCTTCCAGGCTGATCTTGTCGCTGCGGAGCAACTTGACGAATTCCATGAAGGCACTGACCGCCTTGTTGAGGCGGAAGGTACGGATCGCCCGGCTCACTCTCCGAATCAGTCGATGTTTTGCCACCAGCACATCGCGGCTGACGAATCGACCTTCTCCGACCCTGGCGAGGATCGCCTCATGGGTTCGTTGGAGGAAACGCGCACAACCACGCAGTCCTTCCTCGTTCCACTCTGCATGATCTTGAGCGGGACCGAGGAACAACAGATGAAGCCGCATCGCATCGGCGCCGTAGCGTTCCAGGTAATCTGCGGCCAGCACTCGCGGCCCACGATGGGCTGTGGCGGGATCGACACTATCCGAAACATCCGCCGATCGAATTCGCCCCTGACTGAAGAGACGCCGAAATGGCTCCTCACGACGGGTGACTCCCAGATCCTTGAGGAAATGACTGATGAATCGAACGTAGAGCAGATGCAACTCGGCGTGCTCGATTCCTCCGACACATAGATTCACTGGAGCCCACTGCTGAACCAGTTCGGGTGAGGCGATTTGACCGACCAGCGTCGGATCGAGGGATCGAAGATGGGTCCAACAGGATGCGATCCAGTCCGGCATCGTATCGGTACAGCGGCGAGCCGCGGCACCACAACCGGGACAAGTCGTGTCGACCCACTCCGGGTACGCTGCCAGCGGGCTGCTCCCCTCAGAGGAGTTTCCGACCTGGGCGATCTCTGGCAGCAACACCGGCAATTGATCCTCCGGGACAGGTACCTTTCCACACTCATCGCACTCGATGATGGGAATCGGTTCGCCCCAGATTCTTTGACGCTCGAACGCCCAGTCGTGCAATTTCCAGTCGACATGCGATTCGACCAGATCGCGCGATTCCAGTGAACTCTGGATCGAGCGAGCGGTATCTCCCCCGTCGCCCCCCCTGCGTCGTCCCGACCGCCTCCTCCTTCGTCCCGACTGCTGACTTCCGCGAGTACGGGGCAGACCAAAGTTGTTGGCAAATTCAAGATGAGCGGGATGCACCGCGGGGATTCCGAGAATCGCACCGAAGCGAATCTCGGGGAGCACGTAACTGCTGACCCAGATCGGCATCTTCTCGAGGGTCACGGGATTGAGGCAATAGGCTCCGGTCGGCACGCCATCGGGAGTTCCCCTGGACGTCACCCGCTCTCGTTCAGAGAGTTGCCGACACTTCTCGATGTACTCGACAACATCATCGCGCTGAATTGCATCGACGATGCCATCCAGCAGCGGGTGCTCTGGACTGAGTACGACAAAGGTCGCGTCGCCCAGGGCATCGATTCTCCAGGAGAAGACATCGATCTCTTCCCAGCCATCGTAAAGTTCCGCACTGGCCTTGAGGGTCAGACGTGTGCCCTCCCTGCGGCCGATCCAGTTGCGCTGGAGTAGTTTGGTGCGAGCGGGCCACTTCAACTGCTTGAGACCCGAGTGAAGCGGCTCCGCATAATCGGTGATCGCCACCTTCCAGCCATTCTCGTAACGCACCAGCCCCTTCTCGTGCAGTTTGAGGAAGATCCATTGCGACCAGCGATAACAGTCGGGATCGGAACTGTTCAGTTCATGATCCCAATGCACCATCGCTCCGAAGTAGTTCAGCTGGTCACGCATCTTCTCGATCCCTCGTTCGACCACCTGCTTCGGTGGAAGACCGGAGGTTTTGGCTTCCTCTTCGATGGACAGGCCAAAGGAATCCCAGCCGATCGGACGGAAGACATCTCGGCCGCGCGCCTTCTGGTAGCGCGCCACCACATCATTGATGGCGATCCCCCGCAGTTGATTGACGCTAAAACCATCGAGGGAAGGATAGGGAAACATGTCGAGACAGTAGAAGGGGCGGAAATCATCGGTCGACGCTGTCGTCGCCAGGTCCGGCGAAGATCCGGTACTTTGACAGTCGTCAGTGCTCTCCGCACCATCACTGGTCTTCTCAGCGGTCGACTGTTCGCCGCTGGATTGTTCGATGACAGTTTCTTCGATGACGGGTTCTTCAACAGTGGGTTCTTCACTACTCGAATCCGCACCGTTCAAGTCCGCATCGAAGGCTCCCTCATCCTGCCGTTTCTCATCACCCGAAGTTTCATCACCCGATGCCTCATCACCCGATGCCTCATCACCCGATGCCTCATCACCCGATGTCT
>DUAN01000172.1:0-1000 GCA_012960845.1 Planctomycetota bacterium
GGAGTTGATCAAGATAATGGGCGTACTGTTCCTGCTTCTTGCCGCGCTGATCGTCGGCTCGTTCATGATGATCTTCCTCGATCTCAATGGATCGTTGATGAGTTTCGCTGGTAAGGTCCCCCGGGATTCCCTTTCGATCTCGACGAGGATTGCTCTGAGCGTCTATCAAGATGAGTCGATGGCGGCTTCAGATGAGATCGATCTCGATCAGTTGATGGTCATGACCAGCAGCACGGGCAGATACTATGGCGTGGCGGCTCTGGTATGTGCGGGCTATGGCATCTTCCTGCTGCTGAGCGGTCAAAAGCACAGAAACGGAGAGTCCGGCTCGTGAATGTCGCTTCGAGGCGATCCAGGCCACCTCGAAGGACCCGGGATTCAGGATGCAATCACACGCCAGCAGCGGGAGAGGTGAGAGATGGTCAAGATCACAGGTGTTGCACTGCTCTTGTTCGCCATCGGTATGGGGGTCATCGTGTTCCTGATCGGGCGGGATGCATCGAACAATTTTTTCATCTTCTTTTCTTCGCAGCCGCATCCGAGCACGCTCTCGCTGCCGACCCGCGTGATCTTCCAGGTCTCCGCTGAGCCCACCGATCGATCGTGGAGCAAAAATTACGACTGGAACTTGCTGTTGAACCTCAGTTTCGCTGGCGGCGTGTTGGCCCTGATCATCGCAGGTGCGGGATGGATGTTGATCCTCAGGGAGCCGGAGCAGCGGCTCGACGATAGGCTCTGCTGATGCTGACTTCAGCGCTTCAATGTGGCCTCGATCGATTGCGGGATGAGAGTTTTCTCGCGCTTCGTGGCAGCCGGATCGGAGTCTGCTGCAATCGATCCGCCATCGATGGTCACGGAACTCACCTCGAAGACCTGTTCCAGGAGGCGGCCATCGATGTGGTGCGCTGGTTTGAACCGGAGCACGGTATCGAGACGACCGCCCAGGACATGGAGACGGTGGTCTCGAATCGACCCGAGGTGATCAGCCTCTACGGCGATG
>DUAN01000172.1:1016-16172 GCA_012960845.1 Planctomycetota bacterium
CGACCCGATCGGAATGCCCTGGAGGATCTCGATCTACTGCTCTTTGACATCCAGGACATCGGCAGTCGCTATTACACCTTCGCCGCGACTCTGAGATATATCCTGGAGGTGGCTGCGCTCACCGGCACCCGGGTAATGGTGCTCGATCGCCCCAATCCGATCGGCGGTGTTGCCGTCGAGGGGGGTACCATCCAGCCGGGATTCGAGAGTTTTGTCGGAGCCTCGCCCATCAGTATCCGCCACGGTCTGACGATGGGGGAGATCGCACAACTGCTGGTCGGGCCGCTGGGAATCGCTGCGGACCTGACGGTGATTCCCTGTCAGGGATGGTCGCGCGAGATGTTGCAGCAAGATGGTGCGCTTCCCTGGGTAGCCCCTTCACCGAACATGCCAACCCCTGATACTGCGCTCATCTACCCTGGCCTCTGTCTGATCGAGGGCACCGACCTGTCCGAGGGGCGCGGTACCCGGCGTCCCTTCCACAGAGTGGGAGCCCCATGGCTCGATGCCGCTCGTCTCGCCGATGCCATCGAAGTTCGGTCGAGGCAGATGGAACTGCAAGGAGTGAGTTTCTCGCCGGTACACTTCGTTCCTGAATTTCAGAAGTTTGCCGCTCAACAGTGTCACGGAATCGAGCTCGAGGTGATCGATTCCTCGGCAGTCGATGCACTGTTGCTGGGAGTGATCGTGCTGGAGCAGGCGCGCGCTCAGGATCCCGAGCGGTTTCGCTGGCGCACCGAGACCTACGAGTTCATCGATGATCCGATCGCCATCGACTTGCTGTGGGGAGGTTCCGATCTTCGTCTCGGACTGGAAGATGGGCTCTCGCCGCGCGACCTGATCGAGGCACGAGAGGAAGAGCGTCTTCAGTTCCTCGACCTGCGCCAGCAGATCCTGCTCTACTGACCCGTTGTCACCTCAGGATGTTTGTTGTTGTGGCACCAGTCGCGTGACCCTGTGAGCGATCACCGAAACGGCTCCCAGTCGTTCCTCGACCTTTCCCTCGACCAGTAGAGGACCACTTCCATCGAGCAGGGTGCGCCGTACCGAGGGCCATATCGAACTGAAGCAGGTCACCTCACAGGTGCCGTGTTCATCTTCGAGGGTGATGAAACCCATCGCACCGCGGGCACTGGGGTGATGTCGAGAGGCGATGCGGATCCCGCTGATCCGGACCCTGTCGCCGGCCTTTCTCGGGACTTCGCTCAACGAGATGCAGCCGAGACGCCGTCGGATGTCACGGTGAAACTGCATCGGATGAGCACTGACTCCTGCTCCTAGCAACCGGATCTCGTGTTCGAGAAGCTTTTGCGGTGAAAGTTCAACGAGGGCAGGTCCCTCGTCGACGATGCCTGCCAGGTCGCCAGTGGTCAGCTGGTTCCTGGTCGCACCGAGGTGTCGATATCGGGTCCGTGTACGCCACAGTAAACGGGTGCGGGGAATCTCGAAGTGGTCGAGTGCGCCGACCAGGATCCACTCTTCCAGTTCTGCCATTCCGATCCGGGTCCGGCGCATCAGGTCCTCGGGAGAATCGAAGGGGCGACCGGCGAAAACCGATTCGATACTGGACTGGCGTGAGCCGAGGATCATCGTCAACGGCATGCGTATCGAACCATCCGACTCCAGGGTGAAGGTCTCGGTTGAACGTTCGACACAAGGTAAACGCAGCGGTACCCCTCGTCTCCTCGCCTCGGCGACGAAGGCGGCGAAGGGATACATGCCGGCGTGGTGGCGAAACAGCGCACACAGGAACTCGGCCGGATGGTGGGTCTTGAGCCAGGCACTGCGCCAGGCGAGTAATCCGTAGGAGGCGGCGTGCGCCTTGTTGAAGGAGTAGCGACCGAAGTGTAACAACTGTTGCCACAACTGGCGTGCTTCTCCGGCTCCGAAATCGTTGCCGATGGCGTCGGCGATGAACTGGTCTTCCAGTCGTTGCAATTGTTCCTGGGAATCGCTGCGTGTTGCGCGGGCCAGCGCTCTTCGCAGCAGGTCACCGGCGGCGAGGCTCTGGCCGGTGATGAGGGCGACCAGTTCCATCAGGTTCTCCTCGTAGAGGAGCAGACCCCGTTGCTGTTCCAGCAGTGAAGTGAGGGCTGGATGCGGCGGATCCGGGGCTTCCAGTCCTCTCGCCCGGCGGCAGAAAGCGTCCTTCAAACCGCCGGCGGAGGGGCCCGGGCGGATGAGGGCGACCGCCTGGATCGTCTCCTGCGCATTGCTCGCCTTCATCTGGATCAACAGCGATCGCATCGCCGGACTCTCCAGCTGGAAGCAACCGAGGGTGTCACCACTTTGCAACAGTCGTGCGGTTTGTTCACATCGTTCGGGGATGGCCGCGATGTCGGGGCGCTTGCCGCTGCGCTGTTCGATCAGATCGCGAACCGTTCCGATCTCCGAGACACAACGGTTGCCGAGCAGATCGATCTTGATCAACCCGGTCTCCTCGATGGAGTACATATCGAGCTGGGTGATGATGATTCCCCGAGCCGCTCTTTCGACCGAAGCGATCTGCTGGATGGGACGATCGGCGATGCAGATTCCACCCGGGTGTACCGACCGATGATGCGGTCGTCCCAGTAACCACTGGGCATCTTCGAGCAGCTCTCGGCGAGTCGTGGCAGAGATTCCGATCGCTGCGACGACGGGATCGTTGCGGAGGAATTTCGGGATCGTTGGAGGGCCACTGGATCCGCCACTGGATCCATCGAGGCGATGGGGCAGTCGCCGAGAGATACCATCGACATCGGCTGGGGAGAGCCCGTGAGCCCGTGCTGCTTCTCGCATGGCAGAGCGAGGCTGTAGCGTGGTCCGGGTACAGATCATCGCCGTTCGGTCCTTACCGTAACGCTGGTAGACGTGATCGATGATGCGATCTCTTCCCTGCCAGCACAGATCGATATCGATGTCGGGGAGATCTTTGCGGTCCGGATGGAGGAACCGTTCGAAGCGAAGACCGTGGGAGAGGGGATCGACCTGGGTGATGCCGAGGGCATAGGAGACGATGGAAGCGGCTCCCGAACCACGCCCTGCACACTCGATTCCGAGCCGGTGTGCCTCCGAAACGATGTCGCCGACCACCAGGAAGTAGGGAACGAATCCCATCGAGTCGATGACATGCAGTTCGGTGGCGAGGCGTTCGAGGGCGGCTCGGGTGATGCTGCCGTAGCGTTTCACCAGACCTCGATGGCACTGTTCGTACAGGAGCCCGAAAGGGGTCTGCCCCGGAGCGACCGGAAAGGGTGGGAAGATGGTCGGGGTTGCCGCTGGATCGGTTCCGGCGGACTGTTCCTCGATGCGTGCGGCGGATTCGAGGGCGGCGGGCAGGTCGCGGTACAACTGTTGCCATCGGGCTGGAGTGGGAATCGGCGCGAGCAGGGGAGAGATTTCTGGATCGCGCTGATCTCTCCGATCACGAGCGACCCGTTCGATGGTCGAGGAACGGCGTACCGCTTCGAGCAGATCAAGCCTCGATTGTGTCACCGGTTGCTGCATGCCGATTCGCGACGAGGCGATCACCCCGAGTCCCAGTTGATCTGCTGCATCGAGGGCACGATGTTCCCGTGCGATGGGATCGCGTAGGCGGTCGATCTCGATCAGCACCCGCTGTCGTGCCGGTGGACCGAGTTGGTCGACCAGTTGCCGTGCCAGCGACAGGTCGCGCACCAGGATCATCAGGGAAGGGGCATTGCCAACTTCATCGACCAGGTCAAAGGGCGCATCTTTTCGATCGGACCCGGTGGCTTCGGAGAGACGCCGACCGCTGACCAGTGAGTGCAACTGCGTGCGGCTTGCCGGGTCGCTGGCGATGGCGACCACCGATCGACCGCAACTCCCATCGACTTCGGCGGCGGCCAGCAGTTTCAGACCGACCGTTCGAGCTGCTCGGGTCGCCTCGACGATGGTCCCGAGATCGCCATCTTCGGCGACCACGACACTGCGCCATCCGAGCCGGGCCGCTTCCTCGATGAGAGTGGAGATCGGCTCCAGCCCCCTGAGCAGCGAGCCCCAGGAGCGCAGTGAGAGAAGCAGTGAGAGAAGCAGTGGAGAGTCAGCAGACACGAAAAACCTCGGATCGGTGGAAGCGGAGCGATCGCAGGGTAGCGAACATCTGTTCGCCAGCCAAGAGGCTAGTGCCGAGAGAGATCGGATCGACCGGATGCCCCGGCAGGAAGAGGGACGGAAAGGAAGAGGGCAGAAAGAACGAGGGCAGAAAGAACGAGGGCAGAAAGAACGAGGGCAGAAAGAACGAGGGGCCGAGAAGGAGTTTCCTTCTCGGCCCCTGGAACTGCGATGCTCGCCCGATGAAAGATCAGGGGCAGGCGTCGTAGGTGGCACAGTCGAGAGCATCCGTGGTCGGATCTGCACCGCACACGGGAGCGGTCGGGGCCGGCATGTTGGGCCCACCCGAGAACAGGTTCGACAACTCGTACACCGCATCGGCGATGTTGACCTGGCCGTCATCGTTACAATCTGCTGCATCTTCGCAGTTGAGAGCGCCACCGGTGAAGAGGCCCGCCAGCAGTGAAACGGCATCGGCGATGTTGATCGCACCGTCGCCGTTGGTGTCGCCGCGTATGAAGCCACCGGTCGAAGGCTGAAGGGTGACGGTACCGTTGGTCAGAGCGGCGGGATTCGCCTGTCCATCGACGACGAGGATGTTGACCACCGAGGGAGAACCGAGCGAACTGCTCCAGCTCAGAGGGGTGGTGGTTCCGGCACTGTTGCCGATGAGGCCAGAGGGAACCGTGTCGTAATCGACGCTTCCCACCGAAGTACTGCTGGAGAAGAGCAGGAAGGCGGTGTTGGCGAAGCTGTAGACACAGCCGACAGTGAGACCATCGACGTAGAAGTTGATATCGATGAAGTCGGGCCCGCTATTGCTGTTGAGACCGTCGAGGGACGCAGCAGCTGTCCAGGTGGTGGCCGTGATCAAACTCGGGTTGTTGGCGAGGCCAAAAGAGAAGCCCTGGGTCTGGTTGGGGTACCCGGGGGCGGTGGCATCTTCCTCGATCGACAGGGTCGCCGAGAAACTGCCATTTCCTGTCGCAGGAGAGTAGCTGGCCAGCACATCGGAAGCGATGAAGGTGAACCCATCGAGCGGCACCTGACACGACGGTGCGCCCGAGCAGTCCGGATCGTCGCAGTCGGCCAATCCATCGCCATCATCGTCTGTACCATTGGTGCAGTTCTCCGGTGGGGGACCGGCACAGGCCGGGTCGAGGTCGCAATCGGCATCTTCGCAATCGATCAAGCCGTCACCGTCGTCATCCACTCCATTGGTGCAGTTCTCCGCAGTCGGAGCGCCACCGAGGGTGATCTCGAGGGTTCCGGTTCCGAAGTCTCCATTGGCCCAACTGCCGATTCGAATCATGTAGGTCGACCCCGCGGTCATGTTGACATCGAGGATCGAGGTGAATCCGCCGCAGCCGACACCATCTCCGTTGCAGGCGATCTGATCCAGCGCCCCGCAACTTCCCTGGTAGACGACGACGTCGCTATCGAAATCGATGAGGTCGCAGGTCGAGATGGTTGCGGTGCCCGAGGTCGGAGCGGTGAACTGGTACCAGGCATCCGATCCCATGTCGCCGAGTGCGCTACCCACACACTGTGCATCGTTATAAGGATCAGCACTGGCGGTCATCGCCGTGGTGTCGACCGCATTTGATCCGACGACCGCCACCAGAGGATCGGCGCATTCGTCGCCGATTCCACCGCTACCGCCACAGGCGGGGTTGGCCGTACAATCGGGATCTGCGCAATCGATCAGCCCATCGCCGTCATCGTCGGTTCCGTTGGTACAGTTTTCAGTCACCGGTCCGCCGCCCCCGATGGTGATGGACATGGTGCCATTTCCAACGCCGGTGCCCGGACCGAAGCCACCGACGCGAATCAGGTATTCGGTTCCCGCAGTCACGGAAACGCCGGTAACGAGGGAAGAGTATCCGGCGCAGCCGGTGCCGTCGCCGTTGCAGGCGATCTGGGTGAGTGCACCACAGGGGCCGTTGTAGATGGCAACATCAGAATCAAAACTGATGCTGTTACAGGTGCTCACTTCCATCGTACCGGTGGAGGTGGCCGTGTAACTGTACCAGATATCGTTGAGGAACTGTCCCAGGAAGGTGCCGGTGCATTGTGCGTCAGAGATTGGATCGACGCCGGTGGTTGCCGCTGAGTTGTCGACTGCATTGGCACCGTCCACAGCGATGATGGCATCGATGCAATCATCACCGGCCCCACCGCCGCCACCACCACCGACGGTGATGGTGAGGGTACCAGGACCTTGATCCGCTGAACCCCAGCCGCCGATGCGAAGGATGATGCTATCGCCCGCCTGGACTCCAGGAATGGTGAGAGTCGAATCAAAGCCCTGACAACCAGCAGCCGTGCCACCATCGCCGTCACAGGCGATAAGGTTGAGGTTTCCACAGCTGCCAGAGTATGCGGCGAGGTCGGTATCAAAACTATTGATGTCACAGGTCTCGAAGGTGACGTTGCCGGAGAAGTTAGCAATGTACAAGAACCACCCATCGCTGGCGTTCTCACCATAGGTGTTGGCGCAACCGGTCGGATCCGGCTCAGGACTGTCGGTCATTCCGGTCGTATCAAAGGCGTTGGCACCTTCAGTGACGAGGATTGCATCGATGCACTCGTCGCCGGATCCGCCACCGCCTCCACAGGCAGGATTGTTGGCGCAATCGGGGTCGGCGCAATCGATCAGTCCGTCGCCGTCATCGTCGGTTCCGTTGGTGCAGTTCTCGGTTGCAGGACCGCCGCCACCGACGGTGATGTTCAAGGTGCCGCTTCCCGGGGTGCCATCCCAGGTGCCCATACGGATCATGTACTCGACACCCGCAGTGACGGGGACCCCGCTGATCAGCGAAGTGAATCCGCCGCAGCCGGCTCCATCGCCGTTGCAGGCGATCTGGTCGAGGGTGCCACAAGCACCGACGTAGACCGCAAGGTCAGAATCGAAGTTGATGGTGTCACAGGTACTCACATCCATCGCTCCACTGGAGGTGGGGGTGAAGGAATACCAGGCATCTTGCCCGAAGATGCCGAGAGCGGTACCGGTGCACTGGGCATCACTGATCGGGTCTGTTCCGGTGGTCATCGTCGTGTTGTCGACCGCATTGGCCCCTTCGACCACGGCGATGGCGGTACTGCACTCATCTCCGGCACCTGCCGGAAGGCAGGCGGGACTGGTGAAACAGTCGGGGTCGAGGCAGTCGATCATGCCGTCGCCGTCATCGTCGACTCCGTTGGAACAGAGTTCAACGTTGCCGCCGCCGCCCGCGGGAAGAGTATCGATGGTCAACTGACCGGTGCCGGCGGAGTCGAGCCAGGCGCCCAGACCCAGACCCCAGGAACGAGAGAATCGCCCGTAGTCGTCAGAGAAGTTGTTGCCGCAAGCCGCAGTGCCGCAGCACAACTGACCGATGACGCGGTGATTTTGATCGAACAGCGGTGAGCCGGAAGATCCCGGCTCGGTGGTTCCCAGATCCCAGTCGTTGACCGTGACGAAGTTGGTCGAGAGGGAAGGAGCCTGATTCTCGAAGGAGATTCTCTTCTCCTCGACACCGGGGTGGTGAATGCCGACGGCACTGGTGGGTTGCGAGGTCGAGGCATCCCAGCCGCAGAAGGAGACCCCGTAGGAGGGATTGGGTGGGCTGGTCAACTCGACCAGGGTGTAGTCGGAGGTGCTGGAACCGGAACGGAAGATGGCACCGCTACTGAACTGGTTCAAGGTGCCATTGCCGGGTCCTCCACTGGAGGCGGATCCGGGCGGACGACACGTCGAGTTCTGGTAGTTCCAGTACACCACCAGCGATCCAGCATTACCTCCGGTGACTCCGCAGTGATCGGCAGTCATGAAGAAGGGAGTTCCGTCCTGGGCGGTGTTATTGACCATGAATCCGGTGCAGAAGAGGAAACCTCCGCTGGAGATGACTCCGACACAGTCGATCTCGTTCTCCCAGCCTGCCGATTGTGGGCACACCACATCGACATTGCAGGATCCAGACATCGACGGGCCCGTGTTGGTCGAGGAGGGTACGCCAAAGTTCTGATGAAATCCGCGATAGCCGGGGTTGATGGAAGTCAGTTCCACCTCCTGGTCGATCATCCAGCGATCCTCGAGAGCGCAGGTGATCTCGATGACCACGTCATTGCCGGCGACGGCGGGAGTCCAGAGTACGCCGGAGTCCTGGATGTCGTCGACGGTGAAGGGACGAACTCGGTGGGTTCGATCGATGTTGTAGAGCTTCATCTGACCCTCGACCGGTACCAGCCAGCGGCTGAAGCCGAAGTTCATGCTGATGGCATTCTTGCAATGGGCTCGTAGACGCCACACTGCCGTCTGGTCATCCAACTTGCTCCACTGACCGTGGGTCGAAGGACGGATGTCGACCGACTGAGGAACGGCATAGCGAGGAGCCAACCCGGCTCGGTCGCGATCGATGTCTTCCAGAGTCAGAGACTCGAGATCCAGGGCGGGGACCTCGACAACGGGCACATCCTTCAAGGAGATGTCAGCGCTGGCCAAGGTCGAGCCGAGGAACAGAACAGACAGCACCATGCAATAAACTGCGATCGATCGAACTAACATCATGGTCCTCCTCAGGACATGTTTTGGGATCGAACCGGCCATGGTGATCATGACCCGAGCGACCATCTCTTGCGGATTTCTCCGATCGAGGGAGATCAAATTGGACGACAACACACCTCTTTAACTCCGGATCGTCCTTGCGGATTTCGATTCGATCGGCGGGGTTCAAGAGGTGTGCCATCTGTAATTACTGGATTATTAAGCCGCTTCTATTGTCCTTGCTGACCATTTTTAGGCAAGTGGGTATTCCCTGAATCCGGTCGGGAGGAGTTGCCGAGATACAGCCAAAGATCTCGTACCTGACCCTCATCGAGGGTGTCGATCAATCCGTTGGGCATCGGCGAGTCGGGAGATGCCTCGATGGAGATCACCTTCCCGCTCAGGGTCAGCGGCTGGTATCCAAAATTATCGGTATTGAGCACCAGGGAATCTGGATCTCGGCGCAGGATGCGGCCCACCGCCAGATCGTCCTCGATGGTCACGATGCTCCATTGGTACTGGTCGGAGATATCGCGAGAAGGGGTGAGAATCGCCCGGATCAGGTCGAGGTCGGAGAAGCGTGCACGGACCCCGGTCAGATCGGGCCCGGCACCACCGCCCAGCTGTTGAAAACGATGGCAACGGCTACAGAGCGCCTTCTCGAAGGCGAGTTGCCCACGCTTGGCATCGCCGCCCGGCTGGCGCACTGCAGCGAGCAGCGTGCTTTCGGTCCAGTGGGTCACTGGATCGGGAAGAACCGGTGCTTCCTGTGGAGCGGGCGCCAGCACTCCAGAACCATCATCGAGTTGCCGTACCATCTGATCGGCAAAGCCACGTAAACTGTTGCCTCCGCTGCGGCCGCGGATCCGCTTCAACGCCGCTGCGATGCGAAGTTGCTGGGCTTCGTCCGGCTTCATGAATCGCAGTAGCCGAAGGGCTGCCAGTCCCTCTGCCGCATCTGCTTTGGCGTCCATCCAGTCGAGGATGCGCGCGGTCAAATCGGGCGCGGAGAGGCGCACCAACAGATCTCCTCGGAGGCGATTTTCGGCCAGATCTGGACCGGGGAAGTCGATGTCAAAGCGCGCCAGTAGTCGCTGACGGGTCGCTCCTGCAGGGTCACCCAGACGGGCGATGGCGACGGTGACGACGCGCAGCTCTTCGAGTAGTTGGCGTCGGTCACTCGCCGGAGGGAGGTCGCACAATCGTTCGAGCAGAGGGTCTCGGTCGACCTCTTCCCCGACCCGAGCCAGCGTCAACAGACCGATCGATCCGGCACTGGATGCGGGGTCGAGAGCCCACTCTCTCCAGCGAGAGGGGGGGAACTGTTCGATGGCCACGCGAGCGGCATAGCCGATCGCCTGGTCTCGATGCGACAGGTGACCCCAACTGAGGGTCAACAGATCCTCATCCGGTTGCAGATGTCCCGCTTCCAGCTGTTTCTTGAGTGCCCTGGCATGGCGACCCCGATCGGTGGTGGGGGGCGCCATCGGATCACGATCGCCACCTTCCGCTCGGATGCGAAAGAGGGTGCTGGCGGTGCCGCGTCCACCGGTGACTCCGTAGAGGGCGCCGTCGTCACCGAACACCATGTCGGCGACATTGAATGCGGCAGCAGCGGCGAACGGTTCCGCGCGGCCTCGCCAGCCGGCACCGTGCTCCTGCGGGAAGTAGGCCAGGATGCGACCGTAGGCCCAGTCTGCGATGTAGATGGCATGGCGCCAGCGGCCGGGAAAGTTGCCGTCGAGTCCGGAGGAGACTCCAGTCGGGGAGGAGAGGTCAGTCTCGACCGATGGCATCACCGCGTCGGGAATCCCATCGGGCCACTTGCCGTCGCCGCCGCGCCACCCCGCCTCGCCACCGGAGACCACCTCGACCACTCTCGGTGAACGGTACCAGGGAGTGCCCACATCCCATTCCATGTCGGCATCGTAGGTGAAGAGTGATCCGTCGTGGTGGAATGCCAGGTCATAGGAGTTGCGAAAGCCACCGGCGACGCGCTCCCACTCGAGGGTCTTTGGATCGATGCGAAGCACCTGTCCGGCAGGAGCGAGATGCCCGACTGCATGGCCATTGGGATCCCACAGTCGCGGCAGGATCAGATCCTCTTGCCAGTGACGATAGCGATCGCGAGTCAACAGCGACTCCGGTACATCGATGTGATTGCCGACCACGGTCCAGACATCTCCATCGGGACCGCGCACCAGCGCGTGAACGCCATGTTCGCCACCGGGCCCCATCGCCGACAGGCGCTTCTCCTGATCGTAGAAGCCGTCTCCATCGGGATCGGAGAGGATCCATAATCCACCCCGATCCTTGCGGTGACCGTGGACATGAACCCACAGATCTCCATCGACCAGCAACAATCCCTGGGCATCGCCAAGGGCCGCACAATCGCTGACGGTCACTCCCGCTTCGTCGATGACCACTCGCTTCAGCACTCCCCGTTGCGGAGATGCGATGAACTTCCCGGGACCTTCGCTGGCGATACACACCCAGGAGCCATCGGCCTTGTCGACATGGTGGAGGATCTCCGCTTGAAACCCCTGGGGTAGGCTCCAGCGAGTAACCGATCCGCCGGGGGTGAGGCCGATATCTCCCCAGGGAGCGGTGCCGGCGCCCACATCTCCGAGGACTCGCACCGGCTTCTCGGTTCCATCCTCGAGGTGACGCCACTGCGAGTCGGTGACGATGGAGACCACGGTTCCATCATCTCGGGTCCAGGCGAGCACTCCCGCCAGTGCTGCAGGACCCCCATCATTGGTGCAGAGGATCCGCAACTGGTGAGTTCCCTCGATCAATTTCTCGATGATGGTGCGCGCAGGCTTCGCCCAGTCATCGCCCTTGAGGATCTGTTCCCCGTCGAGGAATGCGACGAAGTGGTTATCGCCACTCATCGTCAGCGATGCCTCGACCGGCTGCTCGACGACAAAACTGCGGACCAGTTCGACCTGTGCATTGTCATCTCTCTTGCCCTCGGCCCAGATCCAGCGGGGCGGTTGAGCCTCCAGCGGTCGGGTGATTCGAGCACAATCGAGCACCGGGTCGCCGTCGAGCGGCTGCCATTGGCGCGCCCGGATCGATTTCCATTCGACCTTCATCGGTCCACCGCCATGAATCTGCAGTCCGATCTGGCCACCGGTCACCGCCTCGGCGGATCCATCGGTGAAGGCACAGACGGGGGTACCATCGATCTCATGTCGAATCGATGAGCCGTGGGCGATGATCCGCATCTGGTGCCAGTTCCCATCGGAGAGGCGTTCGATGGCGCTCTCGGCATCGGGGTGGAAACCGACCACATCGCGAGTGCCATCCGCCGCCAGGGTGGCCACTTCACCGCGCGGCACCGCAATTCCTCGTCCGCGCGATTCGTAGAGCATCCCCGAGTATTGATTGGCCGCATCGAGGTCTGCCTGGTATCCGATCGCCTCGCCATCGGCAGCGCGTCGGCTGCGGTACTGGATGCCGCTGTTGCCGCCCTGGAGGCGGAAGTGAGCCTCCAGTACGAAGTCATTCCAGGTCGACTCGTGCCACAAGTAGTCGCTCCGGGGCACTGGACCCCCTGCCGGGCCCTCGCCGACGATCACTCCATCGTCGACCTGCCACAACTGCGAATCGCCACTCCAGCCCGCCAGGCTGTGGCCATCAAACAACTCGGTCCATGTCAGTTCCTGGGCCGATGCTCCGGTCGTGATCGACCACGAAATCGCCAGCCACAGCAGGCCACGCAACGAGATGGGGAACGAATTCACGACAACGATCGGATCAGTGGTGCGCTTCTCATTCATCGGCTCTGCTCTTTTCAGTGGTGGAATCATCGGTTCCATCCAGGAGTTTGCTGGTTGGTCTGGATCGATACGATCGATCGATCCTCGGCGATGTCGGCCACGAAATCCGCCACCGCAGGGAGGGTCTCGATGGTCCAACGGGTCAATCTTTCGTAATGATCGAGGAATCTCTGTAGTGCAGCAGCATCCATCGAGCGGCTGGCGTCGTGGCCGCGGTCGGCTTTCAGGCGAGCCTCTTGCTGGCCGCGCCAGAGGGAAACCGTTTGCCAAGAGGGGACCTTGAGGATCGCCAGGTGGTCGAAGCGACCAAACAACTGCTGGTAGGGGCCTGCCAGCTGATCGCGGATCCGCTGCCGCCACACCATGTCGCCATCTTCAGCTCTTTCGAGATCATTGATGGGGGTTTCCCAATCGAACTCGGCGCAGGCACCGAGCCCAGTACACCATCCCTCGAAGATCACCACATCGTAGGGGCCGGTGACCCGGCTCGACTGGGTCGTCGGCAGTCGGTCATCGATCCCCTTGTCGAAGTGGGGAATGGTGGCGGTTGCGCCGGCCGGATCGGCCAGAGTGTCGATGATCTCGCAGGCGAGCTCGGTGTCGTGGGTTCCCGGGACTCCTCGGGTGATCCACAGGGGGTGACTTTGCTGCGCCAACAGCTGTCTTTGCTGGAGCGGAAGGTAAACATCATCGAGCGCAACGATGGCGACCTTCAGATCGAACAGATCCCGAGCCAGCGGCACCACCAGTTCGCACAGAGTGCTCTTGCCTGCTCCCTGACACCCCTGCAGGCCGACCACCACTGGAGCGGATTTGCGCTGGTGCCACTGCTGTAGCGATTCGACGAAGGGGAGGTGAAGTTGATCGAGTAATGGAGTGGCGCTCTCGGGTAGGCCCAGTCGTTGCCGCCCTCGATTCCAGCATTGTCCGACATCGGTATCGAGAATCGACATCTCACCCCTCCAGCGAAAGAGGATACCCGAGGAAATGGAGGTTGGAACGGGAGACCGACGACCACGGGGCATTCCCCGGTCGAGTGGCGAAGAGGAACCGGGATACGGCTCTTGCGACCCTGCTCCAGTCGAGGCACGATCCTGGCCAAGAGTTCATTCGAGCTGGGCACGTTCCCGAAGGAGAGCCGTCATGGCAGCGAGGAAATCGACACCATTGGTCCCCTGCTGGGTGTATTTCCTGCTGATCGCCAGCGTAGCACTGCCGGGTTGCATGATACTACCTGTTGCGGGTGGCGAGCAGGCGGCGGTCTTTCAGGTTTTCGAACCGAAGTCTCGTGTCGAGGACACCGGGATCGGACTCTCGGGGTACTGGTTTCGAGAGCAGCAACTGGGAGTCTTCTTGCAGTTGCAAGCCGCCTTCAGCGGGGCGGTCTCCGGGGTCGAATACCAGAGCCTTCCTCCCGCTTCTACCGGAGATCCGGTCACGGCACGAGAGCAGCACGGACTGACCATCGCGGTGGGACCGACGTGGAAATTCAACGAGCACCTGGCGGTCTACGGCGGTCTCGGAGTCGGCAGTGTGTCGCGCTGGGAGGAGAGATTCGATGGGACCACGGGGCTGAGTGATACCGGTTACTATCACTACGACGCCGGGACATCTTCCGATCTGCACCTGACTTTCGGGTCGCTGATCCGAATTGGCGATGGCTGGGTCATCGATGCCGGTTATGGCACCTTCAGCGAATCGGTCCATGTCGGACTGGGCTACAGCTACTAGATCTCGACGAGGAATCAGGATGTCTTCCACCAGCACCCCGGCCTTGTTGCTCATCAATCTCGGTTCTCCCGATGAACCGACGGTGCCGGCGGTGCGGAGATATCTCGATCAGTTTCTGATGGACGAGCGCGTCATCGATCTTCCCTACCTGCTGAGGGCACTGCTGGTCAAGGGAATCATCCTCAACACCCGGCCGAAGAAGTCCGCCGCGGCGTACCGCAAGGTGTGGACCGACGAAGGCTCGCCGCTGATCGTCACCTCACAAAAGTTGACCGAGGAAGTCAGTGAACGGTGGGACGGCCCGGTGGCACTGGCGATGCGCTACGGAAATCCTTCCATCGCCAGCGGACTGGTTCAGTTGCGCCAGGCGGGGGCGGAAGATGCCATCGTCGTGCCGCTCTATCCGCACTACTCGATGAGTTCCTACGAGACGGTGGTGGAGAAGGTACTCGAGGATGTGCAGTCGATGGAGGCGCCGATTGCAGTGCGCTTTCTGCCACCCTTCTACGATCACCCGGTCTATCGCAAGGTGCTGGCGGAGGTCACCGCGCCGTATTTAGAGGGGCAGTGGGATCACCTGCTCTTCTCCTTCCACGGGGTACCGGTGCGACACATCGAGAAGCGAGATTCGAGCGGTGGCTACTGTCTCAAGACGGAAGACTGCTGCTTCACCGATCACCCGGCGACGCCGATGTGTTACCGCGCTCAGTGCCTTCGCACGGCCCGCTACCTGGCAGAGGATTTGAACCTGGCCGATGCCCAGTGGTCGGTCGCCTTCCAGTCACGCCTCGGTAACGACCCGTGGCTCGAGCCCGCCACCGAGCCGACCACCGAACGCCTCGCCCAGCAGGGTATCGAAAACCTCAAGATCATCTGCCCTGCTTTTGTCGCCGATTGCCTCGAGACGATCGAGGAGATCGACATGGGAGTTCGCGAGACTTTCATGAAAGCGGGCGGAAAACAGTTCGAGGTGATCCCGTGCCTCAACGCCGACCCTCGCTGGGCGCAAGCCATCGTCGAGATGGCACCGGACGCCCTGCAACGACAGGCGAATGCCGC